>JANLPB010000144.1:0-4889 GCA_031366885.1 Ilumatobacteraceae bacterium | reverse complement strand
CCAAGTTGGGCGGCTGCCCCGCCGACATGGCCGAGCCGTTGGTGAAGATGCTGGCTCCGCTGGCGCCCCATGCGGCCGAGGAGCTGTGGCAGAAGCTGGGTCACACCGACTCGGTGGCCTACGAACCATTCCCCGTTGCGGACGCTGCCCTGTTGGTGGCCGACACCGTCGAGTACCCGGTACAGATCAACGGCAAGGTTCGCAGCCGCATCACCGTCGCCGCCGACGCTGACCCCGACTCGGTGCAAGCCGTTGCCCTCGCCGACGAGAAGGTGCAGGCGGCACTCGCTGGCGGCGCCCCAAAGAAGGTCATCGTCATCCCTGGCCGGATGGTCAATATCGTCGCCTAATCCGGTCGTCGCGTGGGCAACAGTCGCGTCAGGCCAGCTTCAGGAACAACCGCTCGAGCTCATCCAGACCGACACCGCTGGCGCGTGCGAGCTCGGGATTGGTCAGACAGGTGGACAGCATCTTGAAGCCGACCTGGTCGATGGCCTTGCCAACCGCCGAGAGCTGCGTCACCACTTCTCGACAGCCGCGGCCATCGCGCAGCAATGCCTGCACCCCCCGCACCTGACCCTCGATACGAGCAAGCCGACGCAGCAGATCCGATGTGATCTCCTCTGGCAGTTCCATCGGCGGAGCATACCCCCTGGGGTGTCGGAGGAAGAACGCTGCCTACCGACGCAGGAGGCCCTTTTGCACCTTGCCCATCGCGTTGCGCGGGAGAGCCTCGACCACGCGTATTTCCCGCGGGCGTTTATGTACCGACAGGGTGCCGGCCACGTGTTCGATGAGCACGGCCGCGTCGATGCCGGTGCCCACCACATAGGCAACGATTCGTTGGCCAAGGTCGTCGTCGGGCATGCCGAGAACAGCCGCCTCGGTCACCGACGGATGGCCGAGCAGCGCTGACTCGACTTCGCCGGCGCCGACCTTGTAGCCACCCGTCTTGATGATGTCCATCGATTGCCGACCGACGATTCGGTGGAAGCCGTCGGCGTCGATCACCGCGGCGTCGCCGGTGCGGAACCAGCCCGCATCCATCGACGCGGCCGTGGCGTCGCCTCGCCCGAGATAGCCATCAAACAGCGTCTGGCCAGCGACGTACAACTCGGCGATCGTCTCACCATCGTGTTCCACGTCGGAGCCGTCGTCTGCTCTCAGTCGAGTCCGCACGCCTTCGATCGGCGTTCCCACCCAGCCCGGACGGCGCTCCCCGTCCGCACGTGTGCTGAGCGTGATCAGCGTCTCGGTCATGCCGTAGCGTTCGACGGGCGCGTGCCCGGTCAGCGACAGTAGCCGTTCGAACACAGGCACCGGCAGAGGCGCGCTGCCTGACACCAAGAGCCGAGCGCCGGCCAGGGCCGCTGCCACATGGGGCTCGGCACAAACCCGTCCCCACACTGTGGGCACACCGAAATACAGGGTGCCGTTCGCGTGCGCATACGCCGATGGCGTTGGCTTGCCCGTGTGTACCAGCCGTGATCCCACCCTCAGCGCGCCCAGGACACCGAGAACGAGGCCATGTACGTGGAACAGCGGCAGACCATGCACAAGCGTGTCGTCGGGCGTCCACGCCCACGCCTCCGCGAGGCCGTCGAGTCCGGCCGCAATCGCCCGTCGTGACAACACAACACCTTTGGGCGCACCGGTGGTGCCAGAGGTGTAGACGATGAGCCCCGCGGCCTCGATGGATGGCTCGGGGACCAGCGCCCCACCCGTTGCCAGCTCAATGCGCGGCAGTGACACATCCGGCCACTGAGCCTCGCCGAGAATGGCCACGGCTCCGGAGTCGCGCAGGATGTGGCCCCGCTCGACGGGCCCGGCGTCAGGCGGAACCGGCACTACCGGTACGCCGGCGGCCAACCCCGCTGCGATGGCGATCACGGTCTGCAGCGTTGGTTGGGCGTCCACCGCAACGGCGGGCGCACCGACCAACCTGGCCGCTGTGCCGTGAGCCTGCTCGGCCAGCCGCGCCCACGACACCTGCTGCCCCGCAACCGTCACGGCCGCCGCGTAGTCGCCGAACTGACCGGCGAGCGCCGGCAATAGGACGACGGGCACCGGACTCATTGAGTGTTGGCAGCGACGGTCTCGGCGAGCCGGATGAGGAAGACGTTCATCGCTCTGGTCAGCCGTTTCCGATCGCCAGTAGCGAAGAGGTCCATTACCAATCCAGTGAATGTTGCTTTGATCAGCGACGCTTCCTCGGCGGCGACAGCTCTTGGCACACCCTCGGCCTCCAGGCGAAGCTCCGTGTCGTGACGCCAGACGCCGATTTGGTCGGCGCGCACTTCGCCAGCGAGGCCAGTGACGTTCGTATCGAGGGTGGCTGCCTCATAGTTCAGTCGTACGAGCGCAAGGTTGGCTGGCGCGGCGTTCATCCACCGCCACCACTTGCGATACAACTCGGCCTGAGTGAGCCGCGGCGACTTCGTCAGCCACACGTTCTGTACCGCAATCTGCACCTCGATGGACCGAGCAAGCGCCGCGGTCAGCAGCTCTTCCTTCGACCCGAAGTGGTGCACCAATCGGTTGATGCTGACGTCGAGCGATGCCGCCATTGGTCTGAGCGTGGCCTGCGCGAGACCGTTCTCTGCCAAGTAGACGACAATGCGATCCAGCAACTCCTGGCGACGCTCGAGATCGGGGGTCCTGGCCACGGGCGGTCACCCTAGTGCGTCGCCCTATTCGTCACAGACCTGACAACTTCACGGCAGCCAGCGACACGACTGCGACGAGTCCCCAGCTTCCCATCGCCAGCACCAGTGGCCGGCCGCCGACGGCGCGCAGCTTGCGCAGGTCGACGTTGCTGCCGAGGCCCACGAGACCCATTCCGAGCAGGATCGTCTCGGCGTTCTTCACGTCGGCCAACACATGACTGGACAGGACGCCGGTGGAGGTGATCGCCGAAGCGACAAGGAACAGCACGATGAAGAGGGGAAGCACTGGAGGGCGCTTTGCGCCCGCGATTGCCTCCGCGCCCTGGCGCCGGCGTGCGTGCAGGGCAACCCCGGCAAGCAACGGAGCGAGCATCGCTACCCGGGTCAGTTTGACGAGGGTCGCCAACTTCAGTGAGACCTCACCCTTGCTGGAGGCCGCTGCCACCACTTGACCCACGTCATGCACCGAGGCACCCACCCATGCGCCGTACTGACTGGCGCTGAGGCCGAGCAGCGTGCCGATGCCGGGCAGCACGAAGATAGCAAGCGTGCCGCACAGCGTGACCAGTGCGATCGAATACGCCACCTCCTCCTCGCTTGCGTCGGCGAAGGGCTCGACTGCGGCAATGGCGGAGGCGCCGCAGATGCTGTAGCCCGTCGCCATCAGCAGGCCCAATGAACGGCTGAGCCCAAGACGACGAGCGAACCACTGGGTGCCGAAGAAGGTTGCGGTTACCACGGCGACGACGGCGATCAGCGTCTTGGGGCCGAGCTTGCCCAGTTCGGCCAGTGACAGGCGAAAACCCAGCAGCACGATGCCGGCACGTAGCACCTTTTTCGCACAGAACTTGAGGCCTGGCTTGAACGCCTCCTCGATGCGACCGAAGGTTGCGCCGAGAATGCCGCACGCGACCGCAACGACATGTGGCGACACCACGTCGACATTGTGATGGACCACGTAGCCCACAATCGCCACCGCGAGGGCAACAACAACACCGGGCACGAGTGGGCGCGTGTACGCCCATGCCCTGCGCACACTGCTCACGTCAGGAGCCCGGCCTCGATCACTGCGTTGATCAGCGGCACGCCAGGTCGGTAGACGAAGTGGGTGTACGACGGCGCGGCGAGCACCACCATGTCGGCCCTCATCCCCGCGGCGATACGACCAACATCGGTACGCCGCAGCGCACGTGCGCCGCCAATGGTCGCCGCCAGCAGTGCTTCCTCCGGACTCATATAGAGGTCGCGCACGGCAAGTGCCAGGCAAAACGCCATCGAGGTGGTGTAGCTGCTGCCGGGGTTGCAATTGGTTGCCAGCGCGACACGTGCGCCCGCGTCGATGACGCGACGAGCGTTGGGATACGGCTGACGAGTACTGAAGTCCGTGGCGGGCAGGAACGTTGCCACGGTGTCGCTGCTGGCAAGCGCGTTGATGTCGTCGTCCGTCAGGTAGGTACAATGATCGGCGGACGCGCAGCCCATCTCAACTGCAAGCTGGACACCCGGACCGTGGCCCAACTGGTTGGCGTGAAGGCGCAGTCCGAGACCGGCTGCCTTGCCGGCCGCGAGAACAGTGCGCGATTGGTCAGCGTCAAACGCGCCGACTTCGCAAAAAGCATCGATCCAGCGGGCATGCGGCGCGGCAGCAGCAAGCATGTCGGTGCAGACGTGGTGCACGTAGTCGTCGGTGCGACCCTCGAATTCGGGGGGCACCACGTGGGCACCGAGGAATGTGGTCTCCGGCGTGAATTGCTGTCCGACTTGCAGACAGCGCGCCTCGTGGCGGGCCTCGAGGCCGTAGCCGGACTTGATTTCGAGAGTCGTGATGCCCGCACGGCGGGCCTCGGTGCGACGCCCGTCGGTGAGTACCGCCAACTGTTCGTCGGACGCAGCACGCGTTGCGGAGACGGAGGTGCGGATGCCACCGGCTTCGTACGGACGGCCCGCCATGCGGGCAGCGAACTCGTCGCCGCGATCCCCAGCAAACACGAGGTGGGTGTGGCTGTCGACAAAGCCGGGGACGACACACGCTCCGCCGGCGTCGATGCGGTGGTCAGCGGTCTGGCCAGCCGTGCCGACCGAGACGACATGCTCGCCGGCGAACACCACGGAGGCGTTGCGAATCAGTCCAAGGGCACCGTCTCCGAGTGTCTCATCGGCAGTCACCAGCAGCCCGATGTTGTCCAACACAGTCGTTGTCGTAGTCGTTGTCGTGGTCGTGGT
>JANLPB010000122.1:0-3556 GCA_031366885.1 Ilumatobacteraceae bacterium | reverse complement strand
CGGTCGAATGCATACGTGCTCGTCTTGACCGGTCGCGGCGACGAACTCGACAAGCTGTTGGGCTTTCGCCTCGGCGCCGATGACTACGTCACGAAGCCGTTCTCGGCTCGGGAACTCGCGGCCCGCCTGGAAGCACTGCTGCGGCGGCCGCGGATGGAAGTTGGTGGCGACCCGCCACGGGTCTTTGGTGACCTCTCCATCGACGTGTCATCGCGCAACGTCTCGGTGGCAGGTGTGACGGTGGATCTCACGCGCATCGAGTTCGACCTGTTGGAGACCATGAGTGCCAGCCCCAAGGTGGTGTTCAATCGCCAACAACTGTTGGAACGCGTGTGGGGCCCCGGGTGGTTCGGCGACGACCATGTCGTCGATGTGCACATCGCCAACCTGCGCAAGAAGATCGACCAACCGAACACGAAGAGCTGGGTCCGCACGGTTCGCGGCGTCGGCTATTCGATTGGTTAGCGATCTGCCCCGTCGCGGCTGGTGCTCACAATCAGCTCGTCCAACAAACTCTGCAGCTGCAAACCGCTACTGATGATCTGACCTACCGCGGCCAGGTCCTCGCGGCTGAGCCGGGATGTGTCGAGCAGCTCGGCGAACCCCAGGATCGCGTGCAGCGGCGTTTGCAGCTCATGGTTGAGACGCGACAGGAATCGGTCCTTGGTCAAATTCGCGCGCTGCGCCTCATCGCGGGCGAGCCGAAGCTGGCGCGTATTTTCGCGGCGAAGCAGGGCAAAGCCGATGGCCTCGCCCACACGGCGCACCAGATCGACGGTCAGCGGGGGCCACACGCGCGCCACACTGAGGTGGTTGAAACCAATGACGCCGATGGTGCGCGCCGCATCGCGCATTGGAACCTGCAGCACCGATCGCACGCCGAATGCCCCAAACGTCCTGCGCTCAGCTGAGGCTTCGGGCGGTAACTCGTGGATGTCGGGGCAGAGCCACACCTCGCCGGCATTTGCTAGGTGCACCGACAACGGGAAAGAGGCCATCGCGAATCCGACGATGGAGTCGCGATGCGACATCACCCCGTCGGCGACCCACTCGTGGCTGTTGGAGAAGGTGCCATCGTCGGCGTAGAGGCTGATGTAGGCGCGGTCAGCGTGCTCGTGCTCGGCAATCGCCCCTAACGATTGGTCGATGACACGGTCAAGCTCGTCGTCGCTTGCCCCGGCGAGGGCCAGCGACACCGACGTGACAACTCGACTAATCCCCTGAAAGAGCGACTCGGGGTCTGCCACGGTCGTCCCCTTCCGGTCGGCGACAACAACTGAACGTGCGCACAGGTCTAGCACGACACGAAACGCTTCTGGGCAGCACCGTATGGTTCGGACATGCATGTCGTGGTGGTGGGTGGCGGGGTCTCGGGTCTGGGGTCTGCGCTGGTGTTGGCGCGTCGGGGTCACCAGGTGACCGTGGTCGAACGAGACGACACTCCCATGCCCACGTCGGCCGACGAGGCGTTCGAATGGGATCGTCGCGGTGCGCCACAGGTGCGCCACAGTCATGCGTTCCTCGCCAAGCTGGTGGGTTTGTTGCGCCACGAGTATCCCGACGTGTACGCCGAGCTTCTGGCTCAGGGCGCCACGGAGATGCGCTTCGGCGACGACCTTCCCCCAACGATTGTTGACTTCGAACGCCAGCCGGGCGACGACGAACTGGTGATGCTGGCGTGCCGTCGCACCACGTTCGAGTGGGTCGTGCGTCGGGCCGCCGTCGCGGACGGGCGCGTGGCCTTCCGCACCGGAGTCGGTGTCGACGGCCTGTTGACGGCCCCCGGCGCCGCCCGTGGCCCGGTGCCGCACGTGACGGGCGTTCGGTTGGCTGACGGCGCCACCATCGCTGCTGATCTGACGGTGGTCGCTGCTGGCCGGCGCAGCGCACTCAGCGACTGGTTGGTTGCGGTGGGTTCGCAACCGGTTGTCGAGGAGGTCGACGACACCGGCATCGTGTACTTCAGCCGCTTCTATCGCCTGAACGAAGGTCAGGTGTATCCGCCGCGTACCGGCCCCATCGGTGGCGACCTCGGCTACCTGAAGTACGGCGTCTTCGTCGGCGACAATCGCACCTTCAGCGTCACATTGGCGACGCCCACCAACGACGACCAACTGCGCAAGATGTTGGCTGACCCGATTGTCTTCGACGAGTGTGCGCGCCAACTGGTCGCGACGGCGCCGTGGCTCGACGGCCGCGCAACTCCGATCACCGAACAGGTACACGCGATGGCCGGCCTGCTGAACCGGTGGCGCGACCACGTGGTCGACGGTGCTCCGGTGGCAACGGGCGTGCTGCCCGTGGGCGACGCCGTGCTGTGCACGAACCCGCTCTATGGTCGCGGCTGCTCGACCGGCTTCTGGAGCGCGCACCTGATGGCTGACGCGGTCGCCGCCCACCCCACCGACGCGTGGGCGATGGCGCTGGCGTACGACGCTGCGCTGCGCAGCGAGATCTTCCCTTTCTATCGCTCCGGTGTCGACCAGGATCGCGAGGCCCGTCGAGTTGCAGCAGCGCTGTTGGTCGGCGAGGACCCCGATAGCGACACCACCGACCCGCGCACGTTCATGCGCAGTGTCTTTCGCGACGGTTTGCTGCCGGCCATGCGAACTGATGCCGTGGTCCTGCGCGCGTTCTTCAGGGGTCTCAATCTGCTCTCGACGCCAGAGGCGATGGTGCAGGACGCGGACGTCAGCGCACGGGTGTTGGCGGCCTGGCAGGACCGCGAGAATCGCCCGCCAGCGGAAGCGCTCGGCCCGAAGCACCGCCGCGAGCTACTGGCGTTGTTGCCCGCGTAGTCGCAGGACTTTTCAGGTGTTCAGTCGTTCAGGTTTTCAGTCGACGACATCTTCGACTGCGTCGACGGCTTCGTCGGCAACTTTGTCCAGCATGTCGCGCACGTCGTCGAGACCGGGGACTTCAGCCAGCAGTGTGTCTTCGAGGCGAGTGTCGTCCAGGAGCAAGAACAGCACCACGCCAACGACAGCACCGACCAGCGGGAACACGATGAAGACCCATAGCTGCTCGAGCGCTCCGGTGGAAGTCTCCGCGAAGAGTGCCGTGCCGATGCTGCGCGCCGGGTTGACCGACGTGCGGTCGATGGGGATGGCGATGAGGTGCAGCAGCATGAGCGTGAAGCCGGCAATCAAACCGCCGAAGCCGGGAGCAAATTTGCGAGTGGTGGTGAACAACACGACCATCACGAGGATCGCGGTGAGGATCACCTCGGTGACGATGGCTGCGCCGACACCGAAGTGCGGGCCCGACCACAGGTTGGAGAAGAACGAGCCGCGCTCGAAATCGTCGCGACCGTTGGCGATGCCAAGGATGATGGCACCGCCCGCAATTGCGCCGATGAGCTGTCCGATGACGGCGAACACAGCGTGCGCACCGTTCACCTTCTTGGCGATGAACATGCCGAGGGTGACCGCCGGGTTGATGTGGCAGCCGCTGATCGGCCCAATGACGTAGGTCATGATGGCGAGAGAGAGGCCGAAGCCAGCAGCGACGCCGGCAACGCCCACAGAGTTGAAGCTGAAGATGGCAACGCCTGGGC
>JANLPB010000100.1:0-7481 GCA_031366885.1 Ilumatobacteraceae bacterium | reverse complement strand
CGAATTGTTGTCGCGCGTCGAGACGCGTCGTCCGCGAGCGACCGATCAAAAGGAAACGCACACTCTCCGCCTGCAGCCTTCGCAGCAAACAGCGCCAAGTCCGCAGCCACCAGAAGGTCTCCCCCGGCGCTGATTTCATTCCCCGACGCAACGTAGCCTGCGCTCGCGCGAATCGTGAGGTTCGTGCCGGCGCACGTAACCGGGTCAGCGAACACCTGCAGGATGTCCTTAACCCGTTCGCCAGCGCCAGTGAGGCCCGCGCAATTCGTGAGGATGAGGGCAAACTCGTCGCCACCGATTCGGGCACAAAGGTCAGGGGTTCGGATCGCCGAACTCAGTCGGTGCGCGACCTGCACGAGCACCTCGTCGCCGAGCGGATGCCCAAGCGTGTCGTTGATTGACTTGAAGTTGTCAAGGTCGATGATGCCGACGACAACAGGACCGTCGGATTGTTCAAGGGTGGTCGCCAGCGTGACGTTGAACCGGTGTCGGTTCGCGAGCCCGGTGAGCAAGTCGGAGTTGGCGAGCCGAACAATCTCCTGTTTCGCGAGGTATTCGTCGGTCGTATCGGCGCCAACACCTCGCCACCCGTCGCCGGAGTCAACCAGCAACGGTCGCCCCGAGATCGACCACCACCGCCACTCACCGCCGATTCGCACCGGAACGACAGTGTCCCTGAATGCCGACTTCGTCGAAAAGCAGTCGCTCAACTTCCGAAGCGCAATGTGGCCTTCTAATCTCCGTTCGACATCAAGGTCAACGAGCAACTCGGGCAGAGTCAGCCCTCGCATCACTAGCGCATTCCTTTTCGCAGACGCCGCAAATGATGGGGAAATCCTGACCAAGTGATCGTCACTGTCCGCCTCCCACAACCACTCACGCACGCCGTCCTCAAACTCGTCGAGCAGCATCCGAACAGTCTCTCGGCCGTCCTCGGCCACCATCTCGGCGATGCATCTGGTGGCGAAGGATCGTGAAAGGAAGACAGCCCCGATCGAGAGCACAACTGCATAGAGCAGCAACTGCGAGAGCAAGATGACTTCGCTAGATCCCATGTTGTTCATGAATGTGAGCCCCAAAGCCGCAGCACTGCACCAGGTCCACACGAGGCTCACGCTGCGAAAGTTCGACAGAACAACCGCACCGCACCCAAGAACGCCAACATACGTGGAGATAAGGATCAGACGCTTGCTGTCGTCCAGGTAAGGCGTGACCCGCCACAGCATCACGCCACTCACACCCGACTGAATGACCGTCTCGGTATGTAGCCGCCAGATGTCGCGTCGCGTCGCAACGAAGTTTTGCCTGCGAATGCGCGGTAGCCATGCCCGGGCGCCGTTGATGATGACCGCGACAGCAGTCAGCATCCACGCGATGCGGAAGGTGTTTAGTTGGGGAGGGATCACTACGAACGACACGACGAAAATGCTCGCAATGTTGGCTAGGTTCGCGATCGTCGCGTTCTGAGCGACGATGTGGGCCTGCCGGTTCAAGAGGCGCTGCCGACGATCCGGTGCGAGCGCCGCAGCCTCGAATCCATGCCACGCCGAGCGCAGTCCACGGCGAGCAGACGCGAACCAACCCGCCTCGATTCGTGCGCCGGATCTATCGATCACTGAAATTGCCACATTGCATTTTCAAACAATTTCCACCTTCCGGCATCCACCGGTTCGACTGATTCGCCGGCGAGAACGTGCGATCCCTTACAACATGACATTCGACTGAGTGGGCGAGAGGACCTACGCCCACTTCAGACTCGTGAACGGCCTGGGATAACGAATGGCCCGCTGCACTCTTTCCCGTGGCGCCGCACAGTCACGCAAACAAACACCGCTGCGTCGCCCGTCACGAGCCGATACTCAACCTTCCCCGCGACGACGAAGGACAGTGTTTTCCTGATCGGCCCGGCGCACAATTAGTTCGTTGGACGTTCGCACAAGCACGCCACTGGTGTCGAGCGGCTCCACGCTGGTCACTCGTCCGTGACCTTGCAACCAGTCGTTGGCCCGCACATCACACAGGCCACGCCGCCGGCAAGATACTCGCTCACGGCTGCACGACGCTCACAGCGCCCAGCCATGACGCGGAACTCAAGGATCTGCTGAATTGCTTACTTTGTGATGAGCGCACCTAGCGCCGCCAGCGCGACGACGAGGCCGATAGTGGCCATCGTCAAGCTGCGCGCTCGCGGCGCCCGAGGGAGGTCGCCCTCCTGCTTCGGGCCCGTCGGCGGCCGGACGACTGCCAGCAGGTTGCCAGCGAAAAGCGCTCCACCGAGAGCGAGCAGCATCCACACGATGAGGTCGTTGCCGAGGAACATGCGCCCAGTCTGCCTCCGGTACGCCGGGGCTTGCGCGGCGGCGCGACAATTCCCCCATGGGCTTCCACCACGTCGCACTCGCCACTCACGACGCTGCCGTCACGCACCGCTTCTACACCGAAGTGATGGGCTTTCAACTCGTGAAGGTGGTCGCTGCACCAAACCCGCCCAACGCCGAGGGTGTAGTCACCGGATTCAGCAAGCACTTCTTCTACGCCACCGACGATTCACCGAATGGCGAGACCGGAATGATGGCGTTCTGGGAGATTCACGACCCTGCGATCGGTACCGAGTTTCCCGTCGACATCAACAAGTCGCACGGCCTGCCGGTGTGGGTGAACCACATTGCGTTCGATGCCTCGTCTCTCGACGAACTGGCCCGCCACCGCGACCGCTGGCGCAGCCACGGGCACACGGTGCTCGAGGTCAACCACGAATTCTGCGTCAGCATCTACATCACCGATCCGAGCGGCAACATGGTCGAGTTCTGCCACAGCCTGCGGCCGTTCACGGACGAGGAACGGGCTCGAGCAGCGGCAATCGTGACCGACCCGTCTCCAAGCCTTGACGAACACCCACCCGCACTGACCGTATGGCAACCCTTGGTTGCCGCACCCGTGGGCTGACGATCACGACCCTGACGATCACGACCCGGACGCAGTTACTTGCAGACGATGAGCACGGCGAGTAATCGACCACTGCCGTTCGAGCCACTGGTGAACTTCGTTGCGAGACCGATGGGACTACTGCTGTCGCTGGCGATGATGTTTGACACCCAGGCAATCTCGATCAACTGGTCGACGGTGTCGGCAACTGCGAACGTCGTCTCCTTCCCCGGGCAGAGGTTGGGGTCAAGCGCGAACGAGGGCCACCACGCGCCGCGCGCTGAGAGATCGCCGGCCACGTAGCACGCCACGTTGTCCATGTCGTCGCTGACGGTCAGGGGTCCGCGGCCCCGCGACGCTCGCAGCCGTTCGAGAGGGGTGCGGCCTGTCCGCGAACACGCCATGCCAATCTCCGCCAACGGCGCCGTCGTAGTCGTGACGCTGGTGGTGGTGGTAGATGCCCGCAGCATTGTGGTCGCCGTGTCGTGATACGTGCCCTGGCCCGCAGCCGCAGCCGCCGCCGTCGAGGCCGAGAGCGGCGGATCGGCACCACAGCCAACCAAGGGCAGGGCCATGCCAAGGAGTAGAAGAAGAGTGGGCCGACGCACGTCAGATAGACGCCACCGGACGACCACCTATGACGGCAGAAGGCCTACAGAGATCGCGGCACTCAGGGTTGGAGGATCTTGCCGATCTCGTCCATGGCCTGGTTGGCAGACCCGGACCACAACTTCGCGAAGACCGGCATCATTGCGCGCCCGACCTTCGTCGGCGTGACGTCCCAGCTCCAGGTCACGCGCACGCCCGCGCCGTCAGGCTCGAACGCCCATACACCAGTCGCAGTGCTGACCAGCAGCTTCAACATGCCCTTCACGTTGCCGATGGTGTAGCCAAATCGGCTCGGACTTTCGATGACAGTCAGCGTCTCGAGCATGCTGGCGCCATCGCTCATCTTGATCGTGCGGGTCTGGCCGATCGTGGTACCCCACTCGCCCTCCTGACCGATGACCTCGGTTATCGGCGCGATCGCCCAGTAACGCCGGCCGAAAATCTGCGGCAACGGCACGGTGAGGACCTGCTGGTAGGCCACCTCGACACTCACAGGAAAGCTCCGGGACTCTTCGAGGTGGCGTGTTGTCATTCCCGGACACTACTTGCTGGACCCGACGGGTGAGCCGAGCGAAATCAGACACCGCGGGCAGCGTTGCCGAACTTGGTGTACTGCCCGCGCCAGACCAAGCGGGCGACGCCGGTGGGGCCCGAGCGGTGCTTGGCGATGATCAGCTCGGCACTTGCCTTATCGGGCGAGTCGCGGTTGTAGACCTCGTCGCGGTAGAGGAACATGACCACGTCCGCGTCTTGTTCCAGCGAGCCGGATTCACGAAGGTCGGCAAGCATGGGGCGCTTGTCGGCGCGGCTCTCCAGGTTTCTGCTCAGCTGGCTGAGAGCGATGATCGGCACGTCGAGTTCACGAGCCAACACCTTCAGTCCACGACTGATCTCGCTGACCTCGAGCTGGCGGTTCTCGCTGTTCATACCGCCGCTCATCAGCTGGAGGTAGTCGATCATGATCAGAGCCAGGCCACCGTGGCGAGCCTTCATCCGCCGGGCCTTCGCCCGAATCTCCATGACAGTGACCCGCGGGTTGTCGTCCAGGTACAGCGGCAGACTGTCGATGCGGTTGATGGCGCGACCGATCTTGGTCCAGTCGGCCTCCACCAGCCGGCCGCTGCGCAGCTTTTGCGACTCGACCTCTGCCTCACTGGTCAGGATTCGCTGAGTCAGCTCGGCGTGACCCATTTCCAACGAGAAGACCAGCACCGGCTTCTGCGTGCTTTTCGCCACATTGGTGGCGATGCCCAACCCAATCGCGGTGTTATGAACGAACAAGTCAGCCGCGACAAAGTTGTGCAGATGCGGAACCGTGAAGTCGATGACCCTGTGTTTGCCTGCGGGCATGATGTCCGTGATTCGGTCCCAGGTCACCGCCGGCGACGACCACCAGCGAAGCCGATCGTCGTCGAGGACCTGAGCCAGCAATGCAATGGTCTCCCTCCGCGGGCTGCGACGATACGCATGCCAGTTGTGACTCCGTGGCTTCCCCGCAGCGGCGTTGATCGACGCCCAGGTGCGCTCGCCCTTTGCCTTGATGACGTCATCCCAGACTTCCTTGGGCAGCGTGTCGATCGGGTACTGGTTGAGGGGTGCGTGAGCCACATGTGCAGCGACGCGCTCAACTGCGGCACCCTTCCCCAGAATTCCAATCTCTGCACAGAACAGCCGCAGCGACGCCGAATCCATGATTTCGACCTCGAACGCCCGTCGCCGATTGTCGTTGTACTTGACCCATCGAGTGCGACGCTTGGAGCGAATTCCGAACCTCAAAAGAAGGTGCACCACATCCAGCGAGAGTTGCTCGCTGACCGTGGCGTAACCGATTCGGGCGTATCCCGCCTTCGCAATCCACGCTGTGCCGTCCGTCGCAAAAAGTCGATTGAGGAAGCGAACGACTTGCTGTCGGGGCGCCGTGAACACGGCGGCCGGTACTCGTTCGTCGTGAGCAGCCTTCCCCCAGCACTCGTGTCGACGAAGCATCTCCGTCACTGGGTTTGCGACACCACCGCGACCACAGGAGATTCGATACGTAGTTGCTGCGCCAGCAGTGGCATTGAACGTCATGTTCGCCCCAAAGGTCTCTGCAGCCGACTGCGCGACATCGAAGACATCCGTCAACGCACACGTCAGCGACGGAGTACCTGGGCCTGGTCCGATCGACCCATCGCCAATGAGGAGCGCCAAGAGGTCGATCTCTGCGTCGGGGAGCTCGGTATTGCCGAAGATGGGGATGATCGAAGGGGCGGCGACGAAATCGCCTACCCGTAGTTGCTCGAGTGGGCGCCAGCCGTGCTGCGACAAGAGTGGGTGGCTAGCAGTAATCCGGATGCGACGACCGGCGCGAGTCTCAACTTGATAGACCGGCTTGATGCCGTCGTCGAGCAGCGCACTCGCCGTCGTGGGCACCAACTTGGCGTCGTCGCTGAGCGACAAGAGCGGCACGTCGGCCTCAAGCAACGCTGAGTCAAATATCTCCGCAGCGGTGCGCATGGCGCCGGTACGAGGGTCGACCATCGGCGTGTCCCACGCCACGCACTTTCCCATCGCGGGTCTCGCACCGATGATGTTCAACGTGCTGGGTTGCAGGCCCGACAGGATCTCGTCTAGGTCGTTGAAGCCGGTGGCGGCACCGGTGATGCTGTCGCCGCGCTCGAACGTCTCTTGCAACTTGTCCATCGCCAGTGGCAACAACTCCGACAACGGTCGAGTGGAATCGACCACCCGATCCTCGGCGACCTCGAACACCTTGGTCTCGGCCTCATCGAGCGCCTTCGTGACGTCGTCGGGCTCCATATAGGCGATTTCGGTGATCTCGCCGGCAACGCTGATGAGGCGGCGCAATACGGCCGTGTCTTGCACGATCTTCGCGTAGCGCGACGCATTCGAGATGGCTGGCGTTGCGTTCTGCAGCTCCAGCAGGGCCTGTGAGCCACCGATCTCCTCGAGCAGCCCATTGCGACGCAGTTCGTCGGCGACAGTGACGACGTCAACCGGCTGGCCGGTGGCCATCAGCCCCCGCATTGCCGAGTAGATGTGTTGGTGCGACGGCTTGTAGAAGTGCTCTACCTGCACGCCCAGCTCGCTGACCTGGCCCACCACCTCACGCGAGAGCAGCAACGCGCCCAACAGGCTTTCTTCCGCACTGAGGTTGTGGGGAGGCACGCGACCGTTGTCACGCCGAGGCGCAGGTCGATCGCGGCCGGAGTCGCGGGAGTTGCCCGACCTGAAGTCCGTCATGATTCACCTACCTTGCCTGACTCGTCCTGGGGACGGCTAGTGCCAACTACCTGTGAATTGCCTGGGGATAACTACGACGGAACGACACCCGCGCAGAGACAGCACAGCCCCGGCGACAGCCGCGAACGGCAACCACCAGGGCTGTGGATAATGCTGTGTGTAACGGCACCACTGCAGGCAGTGGTGCCGAACAAGGAACTACCTGGCGACGACCTCGATGGTGATCGGGAACTCGACGTCGTGGTGCAACTTGGCGGCGACCTGGTAGGTGCCGGTGGTCTTGATGTGGTCGACGTGCAACTTCTTACGGTCGAGCACGATGTGCGCCTGAGCCTCCACGGCGGCGGCGACATCGGCGTTAGTGACCGAACCGAACAACCGGCCTTCAGCGCCAGCCTTCACAGGAATCGTGAAGGTCTTGGCGACCAGGGCCGAAGCCACGGTCTGCGCGCTCTCGCGGTCCTGCGCATCGCGCAGGTCGCGAGCACGACGCATGGACACAGCCTGCGCCGCGGCACCATCGGTGGACTTGATGGCATGGCCCTTGGGCAGCAGGAAGTTGCGAGCGTGGCCATCGGCCACCTCCACCACATCGCCGCGCTTGCCGAGGCCCTTACGGTCGGAGCGAAGGATCAGCTTCATCAGCCCTCCACCTCGTCGTCAGCGCCGGTCTCTTCGACTTCGGTGCTCTCGATGGCGACAGC
>JANLPB010000093.1:0-19879 GCA_031366885.1 Ilumatobacteraceae bacterium | reverse complement strand
CAACATCGACCCTGCGATCGAACACCACGTCGCCGACGCGCTCGGGCTGACGGCAGTGCCCGCGACGCAGGTCATCGCCCGCGACCGCCACGCCGAGTTTCTCTACGCCTGCGCAACCGTCGGCGCGACGATGGAACTGATTGCCGTCGAACTGCGGCACCTCCAGCGCACGGAAGTGCGTGAAGTGCAAGAGGGTTTCAAGCCGGGCCAGAAAGGTTCCAGCGCGATGCCACACAAGCGCAACCCCATTGCTGCCGAGACCATCACGGGCTTGTCACGCGTACTGCGCGGCAACCTGCAGGCCGGGCTCCAAGACGTCGCCTTGTGGCACGAACGCGATATCTCGCACAGCTCCGTCGAGCGCATCGTGCTGCCCGACAGCGCCATGCTGGCGTACTACGTGATGCGCCGGATGAATCGACTGCTGCTGGGCCTGCAGGTGTTCCCCGCCCGCATGCAGGCGAACCTCGATGCCAGCTTCGGTTTGGTGTTCAGTCAGCCCGTCCTGCTGGGCCTGGTGCAGGCCGGTCTGACCCGCGACGAGGCATATCGAATCGTGCAAGAGAATGCTGGTCGCGCGTGGGATGAGAGCCGCTCGTTTCGCGAGCTGCTCGACGCCGACCCCCGCGTTGCTGTTGCCGCGGACGTGTTGGACGGTGCATTCGATCTGCGGCGCTCCGTGCAGCACGCAGGCCGCGGTGTCGATGCGCTGGACGCACTGGCCGTTGCTCAGTAAGCCGTTGGGTAGCAAGTAAGCCGTTGCTCAGTGGAGCGTCACGCCCCGCGAGAGATACCGGCGGCCTTGAGCACCGCGGGGTTGACACCGATGGCCCGCCATGCGGCATATGAGACGCCCGTGCGCTCGCCGTACGCCCTGGCGACCTTGATGAAGTCGGCCTCCAGCGAACCCATATCGACCGTGGCCCCCATGGTTGCCAACTCGGCTTGGAGGTCCATGCGCTCCTGCACCAACCGCAGCTCTTTCACCGCATCGGCAGTGCCAATTTCACTCTCAATAGCTGTCAACCGTTTCGAGATTGAATCCGGCGTGCGCTTGCGACCACGCACCGGCTTGTTGGCTCGCAAAGCTTCGAGGTAGTCGCGTACGATCTTGCCCTCGACGCGACCGGTTGCAAGGGCCGCCTTGTGTGCATCTGACATTGGATTCTTGGGACCACGTTTCGCCATAGATTCACACTAGTAACCACGGTCAACACATCTCAACCTTTTCTGAAACGACTCCCTATGGACCTCAGCACACTCTTTGACCTCGCACCGCACGGGCCGGACACTTTTGTCGGAATTGGCCCGCAGTATCCGTGGGGCGGACTGTTTGGAGGACAGATCGTGGCGCAGGCGCTGCGAGCAGCTGCATTTACTGTTGATGCCGAGCAAGAAGTTCATTCGCTGCGCGCCTACTTCATTCGCCGTGGCGATCACACCGAGCCGATCCGGTTCGAAGTCGATCGCATTCGCAATGGCCGCAGCTTTTCCACTCGCCGCGTCGTTGCGCGCCAAGCGATCGGTGCAATTCTCAACTTGGAGGCCTCGTTTCAGCTGCCCGAGGAGGCGCTCCAGCTGCAAACCGTCCCAATGGACCCGGCGGTGCCTGGCCCAGACGACCTCGCCAGTGACGCCTGGTCGGCGGCCTTCGACCGCCGAAGCGTGCCTCGTGAGCGTCTGCCAGACGAGGTACGCACCGGTACCGGCCGCAGCGCGGCGTGGATGCGGGTGACAACGGCAATCGACGGCCCCTCACACCCCCTCCAGCCAGACAATCAACTGCTGCACCGGTGTTGGCTGGCCTACATGTCTGACGACATGCCGTCCGACAATGTGCGCGCTGCACATCCCGACTTTCGCCGCAACGACGGCCCCGGGCTGACCTACACGGCAAGTCTCGACCACACCATCTGGTTCCACCGACCGCTACGCGCCGACCAGTGGCACCTGTACGACTTCAGCTGCCACGCGTTCACGGGCGCACGCGGCCTCGGTATCGGACATGTGTTCAGTGCCGATGGCGCGCACGTAGCAACAGTCGCCCAAGAGGTTTTGATGCGCGACGCACGTCAAGTCAAACGGCAGCAGCAAGACTGAAGGCATGTCTTCGCTCGACGGCTTGGCCGACCAGATCAACTCAATCGCTCGCCTGACTGGCACGTTCACGCTGCGTTCCGGCCAGATCGCCACCGAGTACTTCGACAAGTACCGCTTCGAGGCGCAGCCGGCGTTGCTGGCCGAGATCGCTGTTGCGTTAGCACCGCTGATTCCCGCGGGCACAGAGGTTCTCGCGGGTTTGGAGATGGGCGGCATACCGATCGCAACGGCGCTGTCGCTGCACACCGGGCTGCCGGCCGCATTTGTCCGCAAGGAAGCCAAGAAGTACGGCACCGCTCGTTTGGCGGAGGGTGCCGAAATCTCCGGCAAGCGCGTCACTGTCATCGAGGACGTCATCACCACCGGCGGCCAGGTGGTCATCAGCACCAACGACCTGCGGGGTCTCGGAGCCGTGGTCGACCACGTCGTGTGTGTCATCGACCGCAGCCCCGACCAGGCCGCAGCTCTCACCGCCGAGGGCCTGACGTTGCACGCGCTGCTCACCCGCGCTCAGCTCGATGCCGCCGAGGCCCGTCGCACGCGCTGACAGCCTCGGGGTTAGAGCGGGAAGAGGACGCCGGGGTTGAGCATGTTGGTGGGGTCGAGGGCTTGCTTGATGGAGCGCAGCGCGGCGAACGTAGCCGGACCCTTGAGGCGCTCCAGCCAGTCGGCCTTGGCAACACCGATGCCATGCTCCGCGCTGATGGTGCCACCCAGTTCGATCGCCGCTGTCAGTATCTGCTCGCGTAGCGCGGCCGAGGCGTCGTCTGCGCCGAGGATGTTGACGTGCAGGTTTCCCTCCGCAAGATGGCCGAAGATCACCAGCTCGGCGCCGCGGGGCAGGGCCGTCTGCACGCGGCGCACCAGGCGGTCGAGGTGTTGCACCGGTACCGCGATGTCCAGCTTCAACGGCACACCGCGGGCGCCGATCGCGATCGTGATGTGGTCGCGAATTCGGTAGAGCAGGTCGCGTTGTGCGCCGACCGCCAACACGCCGCGCTCCGCTGCGAGCAACTCGGCCAACTCGTCGGTGGGGTCGTGATGTGCCGCACAGTCGACCATGACAAACGCTCCGGCAGAGTGTGGGTCGATTGGTGGTCTCACGGAGAGGTGACTGCACGCAATTGCCAACGCCGACGGCAGGAGCAACTCGACTGCGTCAAGGCTCGGTATCGCACGCAGATGTGGGAGCAGCGAGACGGCATCAACGAGCGAATCGCACGCGACCAGCGCTGCCGCCGCCGAGCGATACCACGGAACGAGCTTCACCCGTGCCGCGGTCACGACTGCCAACGTGCCTTCGCTGCCGACGAGCAGACTCGGCAGGTGAGGACCGGCGGTTTCCTTCGGTAATCCACCTAACTGGCTGACGATTGAGCCATCGGCGAATACCGCTTCGATACCCATCACCTGCGCGCGCATTGTTCCGAAGCGCACCACGCGCGAGCCGCCGGCATTGGTGCTCACGGCTCCGCCGACAGTCGCCGTCGCCCGCGCGCCCCAATCCACCGCGAAGTCGAGACCAGCCGAGCGGGCGTGTTGCTGCAACTGCTCGATCGTGACGCCGGCACCCGCCGTCACCTGCCGGGAGAGTTCGTCGACCGGCCCGAGCGACGTGAACCGCTGCATCGACATCAACACGGCGCCCTTGCGGGGAACACTGCCACCGACGAGACCGGTGTTGCCTCCTTGCGGCACGACCGCAACACCCGCTGCCGCGCATACACCAAGCACCGCGGCAACTTCCGCAGCCGTCCCCGGCCGAACGACAGCCGGCGTCGTGCCATTCCATTGCCGCAGCCAGTCGGTCTCGTAGGTCGCTCGCAGGTCAGCGTCGACCAACACGTGGTCCGCGCCGACGACCTCGCGGAGCGCTGCAATCAGCAGGCTGCTCACCGCGTGTCAGGCAACAATCTCGGCCCCGGCCGGCAACTCGTGCAGGAGCACATCGCTCACCCAACAACGCGTCATGTGCAGCGTGCTCTCTATCCGCACCACCCGCTTGGGCTGATCGAATGCGCGACCGCACATGCTGAGCGCGGCCTTCACACAGTCGTCCTCCGTGGGCAACACCATCGGCATGCGACTGCGACGGACGCCTGCGATGCCAGCGGTGAAACAGTTGACGTACGTCTTTTGCCAATCGATCTGCTGCGCCAGGGGCAGCGGAATGAAGTCGGCGAAACCAATACCGAGCGCGTTACCGCCAGATACGGCAGTGAGATCGAGCAGCACGATGGTGCTGACATCCGGCTCCGCGAGATCGGCAAGGCCGTGCACCCAAAAACGGCCGGTGACATTCGGGTCCATAGTGGTGCCGCTGATGTCCTTGCCGCCCTTATCGATGATCAGCACATCGACCTGAGGGAACGGCAACGCCGGCACCAGCGTGCGGGCGTAGTCGGTGAGCTCGATCTCTGCCGGGCCACCCACCTCATCAGCCGTCAACGCACGGACGCGCACGACGTCGCCGCTGGCTGATTCGACGGTGCCGACGCCACCAAGCAACCGACCGCTGGCGCGAAGTGCGGCGATGCCGTTCAGAATTCGGTTCCGCATCTCCTCGGGCCCACACGCGTGGATCTGCGCAGCCCCGGGCTGCTTTCCAAAACCGACAACCGCCATCTTCGTGCAGCCCGACTCGATGGGACCCTTGAAGCAGGTGTGCGGCTTGATGCGGTTGACCGGGAAGATGCGGTCGGCGCCAGCCGCGTGGCGATCGAGATACAGCGGCATGCCGGCGTCGGTGCGAGCGACTTCAACGGTCTCCATCGTCGCCCGGATTTCTGCACCGATGGCTTCCTCGGTCATGCCAAGGCTCTCCAGCATCGTGCGTTGGCCCTCGGCTTTGGCACCGCCGTGGCTCCCCATCGCCGGCACGACGAACGGCTCCGCGCCGAGCGCGCGCAGGCCACTGATGGTGCCCCGCAACAGCGTCACCCGGTCGGTGAGGCCGCGGCTTCCACCGCCGACGGCGACAGTCATCCCCGGCGTCACCGAA
The DNA here is from genome assembly GCA_031366885.1 of Ilumatobacteraceae bacterium. GTDB lineage: Bacteria > Actinomycetota > Acidimicrobiia > Acidimicrobiales > Ilumatobacteraceae > UBA668. The sequence continues at coordinate 14,778 of JANLPB010000093.1, read as the reverse complement.
GCTGCGAGGCGGCTCACCACGTCGGCATGCGCGGCTGATTCCACATCCGCAATCGGCTCGGTGCGGGGCAACGACAGGCGAATCTCCGTCAGCGCCGGCACCTTCAGATCCGGATGGAACGGCAGCTCCACACCCTGCACCAATTCATCCCAATTCACACGACCACCGTAGTCACTCGATGATCATCCTGTCGCTGGCGGCGCGACCGAACGTTTCGGGTGCGTACATCTCCTCGGCACGGGTCGGCGGCACCACGAAGGTGCCCGGTGTGGTTGCCCGGGCGAAGTACGAGTACGTGTACGTGCCGGCCGGCAGCAACGTGGTGAACGCCTCAGTACGGTCGTCACGGAGCTGCTCGTGTTCGAACCAGCGGCCCCACCAGCCGTCGCAGCAGGCGATACCCGTCGCCGCCACATCGCCCTCGAACACGACGTCGCCACCGGTCGCGGGTGCCGGCACGGTTTGGGTGACGACCAGCGCCGGGTTCAGGCTCTCCAGACCAGCGGGCAGCGGGTCGATCAACGCGACGTGAGTGCGCTGGCTCTCGGCGACCATCGTCAGCGTGACCTTCACGCGGGCACCCGCCTTCACGTGCCACGTACCGTCCGCGTCGCGAGAGACGTCCGCGGGGTCGTCGACACCCTCGTACACACGGTCAACGACGAATCCGCGATCGAGTGCGTCGAGTTGCAGATCCGCGGGGGCGTATCGCAGACCGATGCGGTAGTACAAGCGGCCGGTGCCATCCTTGGCCAACACGAGATCGCTGTTGCCCGCATCGATCAACTCGGCGGTCGGAATGGTGATGGTGGCACGGTCGGTTTCGCGACCCTGGAACGTGTGGTCGCCAGCGAACTTGTCGCCCAGCCACACCCGTGCAACGAAGTCGGGGTTCTGCGACTCGTACGTATCGAAGTACGACTTGAGCGCGAGCAAGATGAACGAGTTCTCCTGCGCGTTGTCCCAACGGCCCTTGACCTTGTTGGCGAGCAGCCCCGTGACCACCTTGGGGATCAAGTCGCTCTGCGGTGCGTTCGCAATCAGCGCATCCAATACGATGCCGTCGGTGCGGCGATCGCTCTGCATGATCAGGTACGAACTGTCACCGTAGGTCGTGGTGAAGTTCGCCGCACCGGCCGTCTCGACGACCCTGTTGTTGAGCATGCGTTCGATCTCGGCGCGTGTGTCGCTGTCGTCGATCGACGACCACAGCCACGCCATTGCGTCGACGGCAATGTCGTCCCGGTGTTCGTCGTACATGTCCTGCGCCTTGCCAGGGTCGCGGTTGCCGGCCAGATCGCGCACCCACAGCGCATAGGAGCTGACAGCCACCCGCTCCTGCGGGCCGTAGTAGGTCGGAAAGTGCGATTCGATGTCGGCGATGTAGGCCAGCGCCCGGTCCAGCGCGGAAGTCGGCACCGAGTAGCCGGCGTCGCGTGCGAGCAGGAGTGCATGCGTGGCCTGAACCGTGATGAACGGGTCGACAACGTCGTACCTGCGCCAGTAGGGGAAGCCACCGTCATCGTTCTGCAGCGCCACCATTGCGGCGATGTCCTTCTTCATCGAGGTCGCAATCTGTGCGTCCGTCGGCAGCCCTTCGGCGTCGAATGCACCGAGCACGTCGGCCAACGCGGCGATTGCCATGATGCGCGATGCGTACGCATCCGTGCTGGTGTACGGATATTCGTGCAGGTACAGCACCGCGTCGGTCAGTGCTTGCAGCGACGTGCTCGATGTGGAGATCTCAAGGCCACCGAAGCCGGGGATCACATCCGTTGGCGCGAGCACTGGTTGATCGACGGCGCCATCATCGATGACGCCGTAGGTCGCGAACGCCTCGGCAGTCGCGGGCGTGTAGACAGGCAACTCGACGGTCGCCGAGTCGGCGAGGTCGCCGCTGACCGCCGTGACGCGGAAGCCGGCGGTACCGACCTGCGCGGTCGCCACGGGGAATCGAACCTCGATGCGATCGTCCGCCGGCACCGTGACATGCACGCCGGCGGCACCGGTCAGCGTCAGGTTCGAGGTCTCCAACAGCACGTCGACTTCGAGGGCGGAATCGGTCTGGTTCTGCAGCACCACGGGCAGTTCGAAGGTGTCACCAAAGTTCGCGAACCGCGGTGCGGACGGCCGCACCGCGAGTGGCAGTCGCGCCGTGATGTTGCTCTCCGCGCTGCCGAACCGGTCGGCGCCGCTGACGGCCACCACCATCACGCGGTAGCGGGTGAGGTTGTCGGGCAGCGTCAGGTCGACAGTGGCCGTACCATCGGAACCGGTCACCACCGTTGGTTGGAACAGCGCCAGCGCATCAAAGTTCGAGCGGACATCGACCGGGTCGACACCACCGGTCGCCGCCGACTTTTGGCCGCCGGCTGCGGACTCTGCGGAGAAGCTGTCCGCTGTCGGCGCAGTGGTTTGGTCGCGGCCAGCTGCGGTTGTCTCCGTGGCGGCCGCGGTGTCTTGCGTCGCCGACCCGCTCAGTCGAGCTGGGTCTTGCAATCGAATCTGCTGACGACCATAGATGGCATTGACCCATTCATAGCCGGGTGCGTAGAACACGCTCAGCGGGTCGGTGAGCGTGTAGCCGGACAGTGCCAGCACCGCCTCGTCCACGACCACCACAGCGAACTCGGCGCCCTCTACGGGCGCACCGAGTGCGTCCTTCACCGAGACGTCGATGCTGGTTGCCTCGCCCGGCGTCAGCTCCGTGTCGCGCGGGGTTGCGGTCACGTCCAGCGTGCGGGTGGCCGGGGGCACGGACAGATTGATGGTGCCCACTGCGTACGCGGGGCGCTGGGGAAGATCGGCTGCAACAGTGCCGTCGTCGTTCGAGCGAGGCGCCGCGCCAACGACCTCCAGGTTGAGCGACAGTTGCGGCACATCGGCCTCGGTGATCGGCAGCTGGATCACGGCGCTGCCATCGACCACTTGGAAGCGGACCGTGTCGCGGATGCCGTTGCGGCTCACCGTGATCAGGCCCTCGCCACTGGCGAAGGGCGCCTGCACCAACAACTCCGCGGTGTCGCCAACCGCGTACGTCTCCTGCGAGGGAACCACCGTCAGCACCTGCTGATCGACGCCACGTGTCGGCACGCTCTCAGCGCCGCTGACCCACACGGTGGTCTCGGTGCGGTTGTGGCCGCCGTGCTCATCAGTCACCACTGAGGTCACCTTGTAGTGCCCGCCAACGGTGGTGTCGAAGTTGCACGGCGTGGCCTCGGCGCCGGATGTCACGGAGCACGTCTGCGGGTCGATGACCGACTCCGTCCACTCACCGTCGACGTACTTCGACTCGACACGACCGGCGACGACGTCGAGGGAGACGCCGCTGACGACCGCACCGTCGATGTCGGTGACGACGGCATCGATTTCGAGCGGGTCGCCTTGACGGACAAACGCGCGCGGCGTGCGCAGGCCGACATAGCGATCGGCCGCGTGTACCAGCAGGTCGGTTGTCGATGACCATGCCTGACGATTGACGTCGGTGATGGTGGCCTGGGCGCTGATTGCCACCGGCAAGTCGGGCAGCGTGCCGTCGGAACCTTCGAAGCCCACCTGCAGGTAATGCGTGCCCGATCCGTCGGTCGTGCCGTGATAGGTCTTCACCGTCGCTTGCGTCGACGGCCCGCAGCAGGGGCCGACGTCGCCGCCTACGAACTGGCTGCCGAACTGGCCGCCGTTCGAGTAGTACGTGTCGTTCGAGAAGTACGTGTCGTTCGAGTACCACCACGGAATCCAGATGCCGAACGTGAACTCGTCCCAGCCCGGGGGCGAATAGCTGGTGGGCGTGGTGCTGACCGACCAGTCAGCGTCGGCGTTGGCCAGTGGGCCACCGGCGTAGTAGGTGCCGGTTGCGGCCAGCGTGGCGGGCCGGGTGCTGACGAATGGCCCCGGGCTCTCGGGTCGGGTCGTGACCTCGAACTCGGGTCGGCGGTACTCCTGTATCTGGAACTGGTGCCAACTGCTGGCGTTCCCCAGGCCTGCCTCACCCGCAAGCGAGAGCGACACCGAAGCAGGGCCGACGTTGGCTGTTGCCGGCAGATCCAGTTCGAGGTCGAACCCGCCGAGAGTGCTGAGGGGTACTTCGCCCTTGAGCAGCTCCACCCCGTAGGCGTCCATGACGGTGTAGCCCACAGTGGCGTCCGGGTCGAGCGCCTCCAGGTGCGCATCACTACTCAGCGTCAGTCTGCGCACCCAGCCTTTGACTCGCATGGTCTCGCCGGGTCGGTACACCTGCCGGTCGTCGAAGACGTACCAGCGCGACTCGTCGAGCACGGTCTGACGAGTGGCCTGCAGACCGATGATCGCCGATTCGTCGCCGCGGGTCGCGAGCAGCACAGGCCCGAAGTTGCCCTCCTGCGGACGAAGCTCGAAGGAAGCCAGCCCGTCGTCGTCGGTCACGCCGGCGGCGCTGGCGTCCACGGTCAACTGCACGCCGTCAAGGGGTGCACCTGTTCTCAGGTCCGTTGCCCACACCGTTGCGCGAGTCGCATCGGTGAGCGCATCGACGCCGATGGTCGTGCTTTGCGCCCAGGTCATCGCCGGTCGGTTCTGCCAATAGTCGCTCGAGTTGGGCGACGACAGCGGCACCGGCTCGACAAGCACGATCACCTGACCGGGCTTGCCACCCAACGCACCGCTGAGGTCGTACGCAGTCTCCATGGCGGCGGTGCCGTCACCGGCTGGGGTGATGGTGTCGTCGGCCAGGAGCGGCCAGACCGGGTCCTTGCGGTTCACATCGTCCAGGCTGTACAGATATTCGAGATAGTCGTTGAACGCGTCGGGGGTCGCGGCAAATACGCGCACGCGCAACTGATCATGGTTGGTCGTGACGATCGACAACCTCTGGTCGCTCGCGAACGGATCGAGTGTCGTGATCGTGTCGTACGACTGGATGCTGGGCTGGGGCGTGCCGACCTCAATCGTCGCCTTCGTGTCCTCGCCCAGCGCCTGCCCGTAGATGTCGGTGAACGCGCCGGGGATGGTGATGGTGTAGCTCGTGTTCGCCTGCGAAGCGCCATGGATGACGAGCGAGTTGTAGTTCGCGCTCGCCGACAGACCGGCCAGCTCGGGCGACACGGTCACCTCGTCGGTATGACTGAGGTCGAGGTCCAGTTCGTTGTTGAACTCGATGTACCACTCCGCACCGGGCGGGCACTCGTTCTCCGACGAGCACGACATCCGCACGACCTTGAGCGGCGCGTACGTGCGCCCGGAGAACGACGCCGCTTTCGTGCTGACGGCGTCACCCTCGGCCGACGGCGTGTCGGGGCCGACGGCAACGGTCAACGCTGTATCGGTGGGCAGTGCGTCAACCGACCGGAACGCCAGCCAACGCCCGTCGTCAACGCCGCTCGGGACCTGCGGCGAGTTGGCGTTCCCGACACGCTGGGCGGCGGCGATCTCGGCTGCGGTCGCGAGGCGAAGTGACACGTCGTCGCCACCAGCGGACAGGTGAATGGTCGGCAGCACGGCAGCGGGGTCGATCAATTGGTCGAAGGTGACCACGAAGATCTGGTCGGTACGAAGATGCTCGCCCTGCGGACTGAACGACAGCACGGTGGGCGGCGGGGTCGTGAACTTGAAGGCCGCCTCCTTCGCGAGCGCCTGGCCACTCATCGACTCGGTGCCCGCCGGCACGGTCATGGTGAAGGTCGATGCCATCGGTAACCGGTCGACTGAATCGCTCGCCGCGTCGAAGCGCAGGGTGCGAGTGCCGATCCACTGCCAGGTGCCTGGTAGCTCGGGCGAGATGATGACCGGCACGTCCTGCGAGTTCACTTGGCTGACGGTCCCCACCGGCACCATCGGCTGATTGAACGTGATTGACACGTAGGGGGCGATCGGCACGTCGCCTTCGGGCTGCACTCGCAACACTTCCAGCGGACCGTTGTCGACGGGCACGACCGGCGTGGTGTCTGAAGGTGGGAAGGGCTCGACGACGGTGTTACCTGTGCGCGGGGGCGGGGTCGATTGGATGGGCCACTTGAAGTCGGGCTGCTGCACCTCGGCGTCCAGCCAGTCGGGAAGGCGGGCGATGATCTCGTCGATTCGCTGCTGATCGAGCTCTGAACCGTCGACCACCGGCGGCGTCAACGGCGGCGCGACCTGTGCCGTACCCTCCGACAGTTGGAGACCGAACACGCGGGGCGCAACGCCATCACCCGCGGGCTGACCTGGACGTGTGACGGGAGTCGTCGGCGTGTCGATGCCGGACGTGATGTGGGCGCGCTGCTCCCACCATCGCTGCACGCGGCGGCGAAGAGCCCGACCACTAACAGCAGTGCTCCAACTCGACGGATCGGTCGTTGTGCCATCACGTTCCCCTCACCCACGCAGAACTTCTACCCCTTGGACGACGCCCACCAGCAGTTGGTTCCGGCCAGACCGTATTCGTGTGGGATGACTACGCTGCGGCGGATGGGGAAATTGCGAACACTCTTGGCCTTCGGCGCGCTCTCCGGTCTGCTCGCGGCGTGTAGCGACGGGGGCAAAGCCGGCAATGTGGCCACCGTCCCGCCGGTCACCGAAGTGCCGGTCGAGACGACCATTCCGTCCACGACTCTCCCGGATACGACGATCCCAGGCATGACGATCCCAGACACGATTCTCGACACGTCGCCAGCGGAGACCACGCCAGCGGCAACAGCGTGGGAGATGGTGGTTGCGTCCGCCGATTGCATGTGTGGGGATGGCAGCCCGTTCTCGTTCTTCGTCCGCAAGGCCAGCCCCGAGAAGGTGATGTTCTTCTTCGAAGGTGGCGGGGCGTGTTTCAACTCCGCGACCTGCGACCCCACCAACCCTGCCTACAAGACCGACGTAGGCAGTGGCGCCGGGAGCGAAGGCATCTTCGAGTTCGACAACCCACTGAATCCGTTCGCCGACTACTCGATCGTGTACGTGCCGTACTGCACCGGCGACGTGCACGTCGGCAACACCACGCACGACTACGGCAATGGTGTCGTGGTCAACCACAAGGGATACGTCAACGGCACCAACGCGCTGAACCAGCTTGTCGAGCTGTTCCCCGACACCACCGAGTTGCTCGTGACCGGTGAGAGCGCCGGCTCCGTCCCGACGCCGCTGTACGCCGGACTCGCCGCCGACCTACTGCCCGACGCGCGCATCACAGCGTTGGGCGACGGCTCCGGCGCCTACCCGGACATTCCCGGCATCAACGCCGTGATCGGCGGCTCGTGGGGAACGATGAACGCTGTGCCGGACTGGCCGACCAACGCAGACGTCACTGTGGAGAACTGGAGCTTGCCCGGCCTCTATGTGCGGGCCGGCACTCACGCACCCAACATCACCTTCGCCCGCCACGACTACGCGTTCGACCAGACGCAGCAGTTCTTCGCCGCGCTGGCCGGTATCCCCGCCGACAACCTCGTCTCGCTGATCGATCAGAACGAAACGGAGATCGAGACTGGCGGCGTCACACTGTGGTCGTTCATCAGCCCGGGCGACAGCCACACGGTGCTGGGCAAGCCCGGCTTCTACAACGAAGAGGTCGACGGCACCTCGCTGCTGGAATGGGTCACGGCACTCGTGGCTGGCGACACCGTGGCCGACGTGCACTGCACCGTGTGCACCACATGACGTCGCCAGCACACGCACGGTTGCAACATGTCGTCGTCGTCGGTGCATCGCTCGCTGGCCTGCGCGCGTGCGAGACCCTGCGCCAAGAAGGCTTCGTCGGTGAGATCACACTCATCGGCGCTGAGCACGAGATCCCCTACGACCGGCCGCCGCTGTCGAAGAAACTGTTGGCGGGCGATTGGGAGCCGGACCGCATCCGCCTCCGCAAGGACGAGGACTTCGAGTCGCTCGGTCTCTCATTGCGACTGGGTGTGCGCGCAGTCGGGCTCAATGTCGGGACGCGCGCGGTCTCGCTCGACGACGGTTCTGCCGTCACCTACGACGGGTTGATCATTGCAACCGGCGCATCACCGCGCCGCCTGCCAGGCCAGCCCGACCTGCACGGGGTGGTGGAACTGCGCACGCTGGCGGACGCAATCGAACTTCGCGAACTCACTGCCGATGGCACGGCTCGCGTCACAGTGATTGGCGCTGGCTTCATCGGCTTGGAGGTGGCCGCCACCGTGCGCGCTCGCGGCTGTGCGGTCACGGTCTTGGAGGGCGCGCCATCGCCGTTGATCCGTGGGCTGGGCGTGGAGATGGGCGCCGCGGTTGCGAGTGTGCACGCACGCAACGATGTCGAACTGCGCTGCGGTGTACAGGTAGCGGGCATCGAGGGCGTCGACGGACAGGTCACCGGCGTTCGCCTCGGCGACGGGTCGCTGGTCGAAAGCGACGTCGTGCTGGTGGGTGTCGGCGTGGCCCCGAACACGCAGTGGCTGGAGGGCAGCGGACTGACCATCCGTGACGGCGTGGTGTGCGACGCGAATCTCTGCGTTGGCGTGTCCGGCGTCTATGCCGCTGGTGATTGCGCCCGATGGCCCAACGCGGTGTTCGCCGGCTTCGATGACGAGGAGATGCGCGTCGAGCACTGGACGAACGCCGCCGAGCAGGGAGCGGCCGCGGCCTACAATCTGCTGGCTGCGGTCGGCCACGCGGAGTTGACCGAAGCGGCGTACGCGTCGGTGCCGTTCTTCTGGAGCGATCAATTCGACAGTCGTATCCAGTTTGTCGGCCGAGCACACGGGGACGACGACGTGCACGTGTTCACGGGTAGCACCGACGGCGCCTTCGCTGCGCTGTACGGCTACCAGGGCCGCTTACGTGGCGTCCTGGGCGTCAGCAAACCGAAGATGGTCATGCCATTTCGCGCTCTCCTTGCCGCTGGCGCGACCTGGGAAGAAGCATTGGCCAAAGCTGAAGCCCTCACCAACCCCGCCTAGAGCTGCGTGACATCGGCGACACAATATTGACAAGGTTGCATTCAAGTTTCATGACGCTACGTTGTGGCACATGTCCGACACGACACACTCCACCACTGTTCTGCTCCCCATTCTCCGCCTTCCGTCGGTGGTGCTCCCCGGCACCGTCGTCACCCTTTCCCTCGACCACAACGAAGCTCGCGCCGCGGTCGAGGCTGCCGGCCGCGGCGATGGCCGGCTGATACTTCTCGCCGACGACGGCGACATCGGCGTCGTCGCTCACGTGCCCAACACGGCCACGCTGCCTAACGGAGAGCAGGCAGCCATCGTTCAAGCCGAACGGCGAGCGCGGCTCGTTGCCGTGCATTCCAGCGAACGCGGCGCCGACCACGGCGACGCGGAGTTGATCGGTGACACTCGCCCAACCCCACGGGTGGAGGCTGCCGCACGCGAGCTGCGCGTGGTGTTGGAGGAGATCGCGAAGCTGCGCCAGAGCCGTCGCCTCCCCGAGATCCTGCGAACGATCACCGAAGCCGGTGCCCTGGCCGACGCCGTCACCACGTGGAGCGAGTCCGACGATGCGCGACGTTCGCTCGTCCTGCACACAGTCGACGTCGAACAGCGTGTCGCACTGCTCACCGAGTGGGCGCGCCAGCACATCGCCGAACTGCAGGTGAGCGCGCAGATCCGCGCCGACGTCACCGAAGGCGTCGACAAGCAGCAGCGCGACTACCTGTTGCGGCAGCAGATGGCAGCCATCCGCAAGGAGCTCGGCGAAGGCGACGACGACGTGGTGGGGGAATATCGCACCAAGCTCGACGCACTGCTGCCGCACCTCCCCGAGAAGACGGCCACGTTCGTCGCCAAGGAGATCGAACGGCTCGAGCGGATGAGCCAGCAGTCGCCCGAACACAGTTGGGTGCGTACGTGGCTGGACCGCGTGTTCGAGATGCCGTGGGCAACGCGCACGCCCGATCAGTTGGAACTCAACGGAGCGCGCGCTCAGCTCGACGCCGACCACCACGGGCTCGACGATGTGAAGGACCGCATTGTCGAGTTCCTCGCAGTGCGCAAGTTGCGTGCCGAGCGTGGTGTCGCCGAGGCCGACGGCCGCGCTGCGGGCACAGTGATGACACTCATCGGGCCTCCCGGCGTCGGCAAGACCAGCTTGGGAGAGTCGATCGCGAAAGCAATGGGTCGCAATTTCGTGCGCGTGTCACTGGGTGGCGTGCGCGATGAGGCGGAGATCCGTGGTCACCGCCGCACATACGTCGGCAGCCAGCCGGGCCGCATCGTGCGTGCCATCATCGAAGCTGGTTCGATGAACCCGGTCGTGCTGCTCGACGAGGTCGACAAGGTCAGCCCCGGCGGCTGGGGTGGCGACCCCACTGCGGCGCTGCTGGAGGTGCTCGACCCGGCGCAGAACCACACGTTCCGCGATCATTACTTGGAAGTCGAGCTCGACCTGTCGCAGGTGGTGTTCATTGCCACCGCCAACGTGGCCGACACCATTCCCGCGCCACTGCTGGACCGCATGGACCTCATCCGTCTCGACGGTTACACCGAGGAGGAGAAGGTGTTCATCGCGCAGCGCTACTTGCTACCCCGCCAGCTCTCGGGCCGGGCTCACGGCCGAGGAAGTCATCGTCGACGACGACGCACTGCGCACCACCATCAGCGGCTACACCCGCGAGGCTGGCGTGCGTTCCCTGGAGCGCGAACTTGGCAAGCTGACACGCAAGATCGCCGCGAAGGTAGCCACCGCCACGCAGTCGCCGCCCGTCCACGTTGGCAGCGCCGATGTGCGCGAGTGGTTGGGCCGCGCAAAGGTCGACGACTCGATCCCCGAGCGCACCAACGTGCCCGGCATCGCAACCGGTCTCGCCGTCACCGGCGCCGGCGGCGATGTGCTCTTCATCGAGACCACCGCCTTCGATTTGGCACAAGATGGTGAGCCCACCCTCACCCTCACCGGTCAGTTGGGCGACGTGATGAAGGAGAGCGCCCACATCGCGCTGTCCTACGTGCGCTCGCATGCCGCCGAGCTGGGTGTCGACCCGGCGACGATGGCCAAGCGGGTACACGTGCACGTGCCGGCCGGCGCTGTTCCCAAGGATGGTCCGTCGGCGGGCGTGACGATGACGACCGCGTTGGTCAGTCTGCTCACCGGCAGGTTGGTCAAGCCGACACTGGGCATGACCGGCGAGATCACCTTGCAGGGCAAAGTGCTGCCCATCGGCGGCGTCAAGCAGAAGGTGCTGGCCGCCCACCGCGCCGGGCTGACCGAAGTGGTGATCCCCAAGCGCAATGGGCCCGACTTGGAGGACGTACCACAGAAGGTTCGCGACCAGATGACGTTCCATCTGGCCGACACATACGCCGACGTACTGGCAGTCGCGTTCGCATAACGGCGTGAGCCGCTCCGCCAACTGGGCCTTCCCGAAACGATACGTACGGTTCTGGGAAGGCCCAGTTCAGCCGCCAGTTGTAGCGACTCGGGCCGCTGGCGGATAACACTGGTCGCATGACTCGGCGCACGACGATCGCAGCGGTGGTCCTTGGGTGGTTGGTCGTCGCGGGCTGCGGCGCCACCGCGCCGCGCGAGTCACTGTCACCATCGACGCTGACCGTGCCCTCGACGCTGAACGTCAACGCACCTGCAGCGGCCAACGCTGCCGGACAGCGCTTGGCGTTCGCCGCGCAGCGCTACCGCACCCCGATCTTCGCGGGAGCGACGGTCGTCACCGCAACGTATGGCTCGGCCCCCGACTTCATCACGAACGCGCCGGTCACCCTGCAGCTCGACATCTACCGACCGACCGGCGATGTGGCCACCAGTAGACCGCTGCTGGTCTGGATCCACGGCGGAGCGTTCACCGGCGGCAGTCGAGGCGAACTGGCTGACGTGTCGCGGGCATACGCGCAGCTCGGGTACGTGACGGCCTCGATCTCCTACCGAGTGGACGCTGGCAGCCAATGCATAGCGGTGCAAAACGGTTTCTACACCGGTGCCGAAATGGTGACCGAGCGCGCTCGCTGCGAGAGAGCAATTCTCGGAGCACGCGACGACGCGGCGATGGCAATCGTGTGGTTGCGCGCTCACGCCGCCACCTACGGCATCGACCCGAGCCGCGTGGCTGTCGGCGGAAACTCCGCCGGCGCGATCACAGCAATCCACGTTGGCCAAACGCTGAACACCCCGGGCTCACCCCCTCCGGCTGCCTCGCAGGTTTCGGCGGTTCTCGCGATGTCCGGATGCAACTACGTCGACAACTCCATCGACGCCTTCGATGCTCCAATTGCGTCGCTGGCCAGCGGCAACGACCCGCTGGTGCCCTTCGCATGTTCGACAGCCACGGTCAGCGCGGCCGAAGCCGTTGGCACCCCCGTGGTGCGAAACTTTTTCGAAGAGGAGAGTGGACATGCCCTCGGCCTGTACCTCCAGCACAGAGCCGAAGTCGACCGATCCTGGCGCCTGTTCCTCATCGACCATCTGACCCTTGCATGATCGGCCTTTTGCATCGTGAACCAGCTTCCTGAACTCGCCCAAGACTTCGCACGTGACGGCGCCGTCTGTGTCCGCGGGCTGGTCGACGCCGACCTGCTGCGGCGCGTCACTGATGCCATCGAAGCGAACCGTGCCGACCCCAGTGAGTTGGCGCAGGTGGCGAGCCAGAGCGACGATCCGGGCCACTTCCTCGAAGACTTCTGCAACTGGCCGCGCTTCCCCGCCTACCTCGAACTGGCGCGGCAAACGGCGAGCACGGCGCAGGCACTCATGGGGTCGACGTCCGTCCGGTTGTACCACGACCATCTGTTGGTGAAGGAGGCCGGTACTCGCCAACCCACACCGTGGCATCAGGACCAGCCGTACTACGACGTCGATGGTCGCGATGTCATCAGCATGTGGCTACCGGTCGACCCGGTGCCGCGCGCAAGCACATTGGAGTTCGTTGCCGGCACGCACCTCGGTCCGTGGCTGATGCCGCGTACCTTCATGCAACGCGAGGCGAAGTGGTTCGAGGAGGGCTCGCTGCACGACGTCCCCGATGTGCAAGCCGACCGCGATGCGTTCCCGATTCTTGGGTGGGAGCTGGAGCCGGGCGATGCAGTCTTTTTCCACGCGCTCACGTTGCACGCCTCGCAGGGCGCGGCCGGTTTGAGACGGGTCATCTCCATCCGCTTTTTGGGCGACGACGCCACCCGTATCGAACGCCCCTGGCGGTGCAGCCCGCCCATCCCGGCCAACGCAACTTTCCCCGACCTCGGGACGTTCTAAGCTGGCGGCATGACAGCGTCGTCGCATCTCTCCAACGTGTGGTTCTCCGTCACTCCACTTCAGGTGTCGCATGGGAAGGGGTGTTGGGTCACCACCACCAGCGGCGAGGAGTATCTCGACTTCGCTGCTGGCATCGCCGTCAACTCCACCGGCCACGCCCACCCGGCGGTGGCCGCCGCGATTGGTGCTCAGGCGCAGCGGTTCATTCACGCACAGGTCAACGTGTTCAAGCACGATCTGCTCGAGCCGCTGGCCGCCAAGCTGGCCGAGTTGTCGCCCGGCGACATCGACACATTCTTCTTCGCCAACTCCGGCGCCGAGATCACCGAGGGCGCCATCAAGTTGGCCAAGCAGGCCACCAAGCGGCCGCACACGGTCGTGTTTGCCGGCAGCTTCCACGGCCGCACGCACATGGCCATGGCCATGACCACCTCCAAGACCGGCTACCGCGCCGGCCACGCCCCGCTGCCGTCGGGCGTCTTCGTGGCGCCCTACCCGGACCCGATGGCACCCGACCAAGATGCCGAAGTTGCGAAGGCGCTCAACGGGTTCGACCATCTGCTGAAAAGCATGACCGCCCCTGAGGAAACAGCTGCAGTCATCCTCGAACCCGTGCTCGGCGAGGGCGGCTACATTCCGGCGCCCGCGGCGTTCATCCACGGCATCGTCGAACGCTGCCGTCAGCACGGCATCTTGTTCATCGCCGACGAAGTGCAGTCAGGTTTCGGACGCACCGGCAAGATGTTCGCGGTCGAGCACTACGGCATCGAGCCCGACATCATCTGCATGGCCAAGGGCATCGCCAGCGGCTTCCCGTTTGCCGCGCTCGGCACACGTCGCGAGCTCGACGACAAGTGGCCCACGGGTAGCCACGGGGGCACCTACGGCGGGAATGCCATGGGCTGCGCGGCTGCGCTGGCCACTATCGAGATCATGCAGGACCCGGCGTTCCTCGCCAACGTCAACGCCCGCGGCGAACAGTTGCGCGCCGGCATCCGCGAGCTGCAGCAGGAGCACGACACCATCACCGACGTACGTGGTTTGGGCCTGATGGTCGGCACCGAGTTCGACGACGGTGCCCGCGTCAGTGCCATCACGAAACACTGCCTGGAGGAGGGGCGACTGATTCTGATGAACGCCGGCACTTACGGGCGCACATTGCGTTGGATGCCGCCGCTGGTGGTCAACGAGCGAGAGATCGACCTCGCGCTCGCGGCATTCGGTGCCGCACTCAAGGCCACCGTCTAGATGCCGCGGCTCGACGCCGAGCGCATTGCGCTGTGGCGTCAGTTCGGTGCCGTCTCGGTCGCGTTACAACGTCGCATCGACCAGGTGCTGATCGAGGAACACGATCTGCCGCTCAGCTGGTTCGACGCGCTGACCGACATCCGTGCCGCTGGTGGTTCGATTCGGGTTCACGAACTGTGCGAGGTCTTGGGGGAAGTACCCAGCAGCTTTTCACGGCGGCTCGACCGAATGGAGGAAGCAGGGTTCCTGCGCAGAAAGCACACGCCGCAACCCGACGACCGGCGCGCGGTGACCGTGTCGCTCACGGCCGACGGGCGCGCCGAGTGGCGCGACGCGAACATCACCTACCGTCGGCTGGTGCAAGAACACTTTGCCAAGAAGCTCACCGAGACCGACATCACTGCCCTGCAG
>JANLPB010000059.1:0-22067 GCA_031366885.1 Ilumatobacteraceae bacterium | reverse complement strand
CGAACCGAGCTTGGTGGCATCGGTGGCGTCGTTGATGTTCACGACCTGCACGTATGGACGCTGACGTCCGATATGGAGGTTGCGACGGTTCACTTGCGAGTCGCCGCAGGCACAGATACTCACGGCGTGCTCGACCAAGCTCGGACGCTGCTTGCTGACCGCCACGGCATCACGCACGCCACGCTGCAGGTGGAGCCTGATGACCACGATGGATGCGACGAACTCACCTGGTGACACACAACGACCTACAAGGGACTCGAATGCCCGACGGACCTGAGCCACTGACAGCTATCGACGCACGGCCTGGCTGCGAGTGGAACCTAGGAGCGGCGACGTTCACAGTCTGGGCGCCGCACGCTCGCTCTGTCGATGTCGTGATCTACGAACACGACCATGAACGCGACTCTGACGTCGAGCACGAGCGCGCGATCTCGATGGACGCCCGAGCGGGCGGATGGTGGCAAACGCCCGCGGTGCAGTGCCCCGCCGGCACCGAATATCTACTCCGCCTCCGCACTGACGACGACGAGGTGTTGGGCAGGATGGACCCGCGTGCTCGCGCAGTCACCAACTCTGTTGGCCGGTGCGTCGTCGTTGACGAGCAATTCGAGTGGACCGTCGTCGACTTTCAGCCACCTCCGATCCAGGAGTGGGTGATCTACGAACTGCACCCCGCCACCTTCGCGGGCAACCTGGATGCCGTCGCCGAGCGTCTTGATCTGTTGGTGCAGTTGGGCGTCAACTGCATTGAGTTGATGCCCGTCGCCGAGTTCGCCGGTGACATCTCATGGGGCTACAACCCTGCGCTCCCGTTCGCCGTTGAGTCGACGTACGGAGGGCCCGACGCGTTGAAGCGTTTCGTCGACCGCGCGCACGGCCATGGCATTGCCGTCGTCCTCGACGTCGTGTACAACCACCTCGGCCCCTCCGACCTCGACCTGTGGCGCTTCGACGGGTGGTCGGAAGGCGATGGCGGCGGCATCTACTTCTACAACGACTGGCGCGCAAGCACGGCGTGGGGCAGCACTCGGCCGGACTACGGGCGCGACGAGGTGCGCCAGTACCTCATCGACAACGCGATGATGTGGCTGGCGGACTATCGCCTCGACGGTCTGCGACTGGACTCGACGGTCAACATCCGCAACGCGAAAGGCGAGCCCGGTCCCGACGGCGATCTTGAGGACGGCTGGAGGCTGTTGGCCGACCTCACCGACACGGTGAAGGCAGCGCTTCCGGGCAAAGTGCTGATAGCCGAAGACCTGCAGGCGAACCCGATGATCACGCGCCCGACCAGCGAAGGCGGCCTGGGCTTCGACCTGCAGTGGGCCTCTGGCTTTGTGCACCCCATCCGTGCCGTTCTGGAATCAGACGACGACCGCGACCGCGATGTGGGCATCGTTGCGGCTGCACTTCGCGCCAGTCGACCGTTCGCGCGAGTGGTGTACACCGAGTCCCACGACGAGGTCGCCAACGGCCGCACGCGCATTCCCACCGAGATCGATGAGAACGACCCGGGGTCATGGGTCGCGATGCGCCGGACCGCCCTGGGCGCCGTACTGGTGATGACGACGCCCGATGTGCCGATGATCTTCCAGGGCCAGGAGTGGGCCGAGGAGGATTGGTTCGACGACCAGCGGCCGTTGGCGTGGGAGCGCCGCGAGCAACGCCCCGGGACGCTGCAGATGTGGGGCGATCTGATCCGGTTCCGCACGGGCGAGAACCAGTCGTGCGGTGGGCTGCGCGGCGACCAACTGGCAGTGCATCACATTGACAACGAGTCCGGTGTGCTCGCCTTTCTCCGCTGGGGTCTCGGTGGCCCGCAAGAAGCGGTGCTCGTCGTCTGCAACTTTCGTGGCGACCTCGTCAGCGACCACAGGGTGGGCGTGCCGGCGGGCGGCACCTGGTGCGCGGTGTTCGACTCGGCGTGGACGGGCTATCACTCCACCGGCTCGGACACGCTGACCGCCGATCTGGTCAGCGTGGAAGAGCCCTACGACGACCAGCCCTTCTCGCTCTGGATCACGCTCGACTCGTACGCAGCTGCAATCCTTGTCCGCTGCTAGCTCGGAACGCGACCGGCCTCGTAGGCCCAGATTGCAATTTCGACCCGATTCCTTACGCCGAGCTTGCTCATCACACTGGCGACGTGCGTCTTGGCGGTGCTGAGGCTGATGTGCAACTCGGCGGCGATCTCGGCGTTGGTGCGGCCGCGGGCGACCGTCAGCAACACTTGCTCCTCGCGCTCGGTCAACGGCTCCATCGGCTGGCGCGGCGCGGCGCGACGAGCGGAAGTGGAGAGGGTGGACAGCAACCGCCCCGTCACGCTGGGGGCAATCAACGCGTCGCCATCGGCGGCCGCATGGATGGCCTGCACCAGGAGTACCGGGCCGGCATCCTTCAACAGAAAGCCCCGTGCCCCCGCCTTCAGCGCGCCGATCACGTACTCGTCGAGATCGAAGGTGGTAATGATCACGACGGCCATCGGGTCCGCCACCTGCGGACCAGCGAGCAGGCGAGTTGCCTCCACGCCGTCCATCTCGGGCATTCGGATGTCGAATAGGCAGACGTCGGGCCGCAGTTGGCGAGCAAGCGTTACCGCCTCGCGTCCATTCGATGCTTCGCCGACAACTTCGATGCCCTCCTGCGCGTCGAGGATCATCGTCAGCCCGGTCCGCACGAGATGCTGGTCGTCGGCGACGAGAACTCGAATGGTCACGCGGGCACCCCGTCGCGTGGCAGCACCGCGGTGATGGTCCAACCGCGTTCGTCGTTGGGACCAGCCTGCAGTGTGCCGCCCAGCAGCTTGGCTCGCTCGGACATTCCGACCAGCCCGTAGCCCATGACGCCTGAGTTGGAGTGGCTCGGGTCGCCGTCGTCGTGCACTGTCACACGGACAGCGTCGTCATCGCCGGCAACCGACACTTCGATACGCGTCGCGTGGTGGGCGTGGCGCACGGCATTGGTGATTGACTCCTGCGCAATCCGGTACACCGCCGCACCCACCGACGGGCGCAGGTCGTCCAAGGCACCGGACAGCCGCACCGTGACGTGAGGTGAATCTCCGTTGGCGCTCGCCAGCATGGTGATGTCGGCGACGCCGCGCTGCGGCGCGAGGGCCGCAACTTCACCATCGCGCAGTGCGCCCACCATGATGCGCATCTCGGT
The DNA here is from genome assembly GCA_031366885.1 of Ilumatobacteraceae bacterium. Taxonomy (GTDB): domain Bacteria; phylum Actinomycetota; class Acidimicrobiia; order Acidimicrobiales; family Ilumatobacteraceae; genus UBA668. The sequence continues at coordinate 18,902 of JANLPB010000059.1, read as the reverse complement.
GAGCGTCCGTGACGCTTCGGTCTCGATTGCTTGCAGCACGCGTACCGCAGCGTCGGGGTCAGTCGCAGCGATGGTGCGGCCCGCCTGCGCCTGGATGATGATGGCCGAGACGTGATGGGCGACGGTGTCGTGAAGCTCGCGCGCCAATTGCTCGCGTTCCAGCAACTTGATCTGGTCGTCGGCGCGGATGCGATACGCGAGGCGATAACGCACGGCCACACCAACGGCCGCGGGGAACAACAGGAAGATGGTGGCGGCGATGATGTCGCCGATGCTGCTGACCGCGCCGGAGCCGTTTGGCACGTGAGCCAGCAGCGTGATGGCAATGCCGATCATGCACTCGCGACCCGAGCCCCACCGAAACAAGGAGTAGGGGAGGATCAAGAGCCAGGCGGTGGTGTACAGCATCGCCGAGTGGGGGGCGCCAAAGATTGTGACGGCCTCGCTTGCCCCGTGGCAGGCGAACACGACGACGACCACCGCCAGCGGATGTGTGCGCCGCCACAGCAACGCGAAGATGGAGGGGACACCGAGGATGAATGCGACGGGTGGCCACCCGACATCGTTGCGGAGCATGACCTCCACGATTGCCGTCGGTACCAGCAGGCCCAGCAGCACCCAGTCGCGCCAGACGCGAGCGGGTGGAGGTGGCGACGCACGCGGCTCGGCCCACAGTTGTCGAACCGAGTCGCGCACCATTCGGCCCATCATACGGACCGCTTCTCGGCGGCGAATCGGCCGAAAGTACGGTCCCCGAGTCGGCCGTCTGGCCAGCGCACATCCGACCACTCGGCCGATGTGGCTGGCCAGCGAAGTGGCCACGATGCAGGGAGTGCGTGCGGCCGGTCCGGTCGTGCGCGGAGGAGGAACTTCACTTGTCTCACGCCCTGTATCGCCTGGGCCGCTTCGCGGCTCGCCGCCCGCTGATCGTCATCGCCACCTGGTTGCTGTTGGCTGTCATCGTGGTCGGCTCGTCGCTGTCCTTCGGTCGCAAACTCGAGGATTCGTTCGAGGCGCCCGGTCTCGACTCGACGGCCGCGCTCGACCTGTTGACCGCTGCTCAATCAGACGCAGCCGGGCCGACAGCACAAGTGGTGCTGACGCCAATTGACACCCAGGCGACCTTCGGCGACTCGACGGAAGAGGACATTGCGCTGGGTGCGGCTGGTGAGGTACTGGCTGAGTTGCCCAACGTGCTGGGCGTCAGCCAGCCGCAATTGTCCCCCGACGGACGGGTGGCGTTGATCCGCGTTCAGTACGCGTTGATCGACGAGCTGAGCGCGGCAGACCTGGACAACCTCAAGGACTTCGCTGCGGACGCCAGTGTCGACTCGCCATTGCAGATCGAACTGAACGGCGACCTCTTCTTCGCGTTCGAGCAACCGGAGAACAATGCCGGCGAGCTGATCGGTCTGGTCGCCGCCGTCGTGATTCTGCTGCTCGCGTTCGGGTCGCTGATCGCAATGGGTCTGCCCATCGGGCTCGCGCTCTTCGGCCTAGCCCTGGGCATCAGCTCGATGTCCTTGATCACTTACCTCATCGAGATTCCCAGCTGGGCGCCGCAGCTGGCCAGCATGGTTGGCCTCGGGGTCGGCATCGACTACGCGCTGTTCCTCGTGACCCGTCACCGTGAATTCCTTGCGCGCGGCATGAGTGTGGACGAGTCGGTCGGCCGCGCGACCGCGACCGCCGGCCAGGCGGTCATCTTCGCTGGCGGCACTGTCGTCATCGCCATCCTCGGGCTCGCAGTCGCCGGCGTGCCATTCATGACCTCCGCTGGCATCGCGATCTCCGTTGTCGTGCTGTTGATGGTGGTCGCCTCGGTCACGCTGCTGCCCGCGTTCCTCGGCCTCGCCGGCCACCGCATCAACCGATTCGCAATTCACCGGCGTTCATCGGCCAAGCCCGTGGCGGGTGCTGGTTGGGAGCGCTGGATTCGTCACGTGTCGAAGCACGCTTGGGTCTACTCAATAGGGGTCACCACCGCGCTCCTGGCGCTGGCGACACCAGTGCTCTCGCTGCGTCTGGGCTTCCCCGACGAAGGTTCGCTGCCGCAAAGCCGCACGCAGCGCCGGGCGTACGACCTGCTGGCAGAGGGCTTCGGCCCGGGCGTCAACGGGCCCTTGGTCGTCGCCATCGACATCTCGCAGGATGCGACTGTCATCGAGCCGCTGACCGCCGCCATCCTCGCCGACAACGGCATCGCTTCAGTGCTGCCCGCGCAGGTGAGTGATGCAGCCGGTGTCGCGACGCTGCTGGCGATCCCCAGCTCGTCGCCGCAGGATGAGGCGACGCTGGCGACCATTGACCGCCTCCGCTCCGACGTGTTTCCGGCAGTGCTGGACGGCACCGGGGCGACGGCCCACATCGGTGGTCAAACGGCAACCTTCGGCGACATCGGAACCCGAGTCAACGACCGGCTTCCACTGTTCATCGCCGCCGTGATTCTGCTTTCGTTCATGCTGCTGACGCTGGTGTTTCGCTCCGTGATCGTGCCGCTGAAGGCAGCCCTGATGAACCTGCTCAGCATCGGAGCCGCCTACGGCGTACTGGTGATGGTTTTCCAGTGGGGTTGGGGCAAGAACATCATCGGTCTGGAGTCCACGATCCCCGTGCTGGCCTTCATCCCCATGTTCATGTTCGCCATCCTGTTCGGCCTCTCGATGGACTACGAGGTCTTCCTGCTCTCACGGGTCCGTGAGGAATACCTGCGCACCGGAGACAACGACGCGGCCGTCATCCACGGCATCGCCAGCACTGCGCGGGTCATCACGTCGGCCGCGCTCATCATGATCTCGGTGTTCCTGGGGTTCGTGTTGAGCGACGACCCGGTGACCAAGATGATGGGGCTGGGACTGGCCACCGCGATCTTCGTGGATGCCACCATCATTCGAATGGTGTTGGTCCCGGCCACGATGAAGCTGATGGGGACCGCAAACTGGTGGCTGCCTGGATGGTTGGACAGGTTGCTGCCGACCATCGACATCGAAGGCGAGGCCGGCCTCCCCGAGCCCGAATGCGACGCAGCTACACCCCCGCCAGCCCGCGAGTTCGTGTCAGCCTGACCCGCTGGTGAGTGTTCACGACGAACGCACGTGTCGTCGCCTGACCACGGTGTGATCCGGTCAGGCCGCGACACGTGCGATTGTGAAACGAGGGCTGGGTCGGCGCGGGGTACTTCGTCAGACCCTCGGCGTACGGTGGAGGACATGAGTAGTGACACTTCGCTCGCCGCAGAGCACCTGTCGTTGGTGCTGGAACGGTTGGCGGGGGTTGGCGCACAGCCTCGGGCCGACCAGGTGGAGGCGGTGCAGGCAATCATTCAGCCTGCGGCGCGAGTGCTGGTGGTGCAGGCAACCGGCTGGGGTAAGTCGGCGGTGTACTGGGCCGCAACATCGGCACTGCGGGCCGCGGGTGGCGGGCCCACGCTTGTCGTGTCGCCGCTGCTGGCCCTGATGCGCGACCAGGTCACCGCTGCCACTCGCGCAGGGCTGCGCGCTGCAACGGTGAACAGCACCAACCTTGACGACTGGGACCCCATCTTCGAGGCGCTCGACAGCAACCAACTCGACGTGCTGCTCGTGTCGCCCGAACGACTGGGCAACCCGCGCTTCGCCGCGCGGCTCGATGAGTTGATGTCGCGCGTCGGGCTGGTGGTCATCGATGAAGCGCATTGCATCAGCGATTGGGGCTTCGACTTTCGCCCCGACTATCAGCGGTTGGCGCGAGCGTTGCTGTCCACCCCCACGGCCTCGGTGTTGGCCACCACGGCCACCGCCAACCAGCGCGTCACGGCCGACGTGGAGACGCAGTTGGGTGCCGGCACCGTCACCTTCCGCGGCACGCTGGCCCGTACGTCACTGCAGCTCTCGGTGGTCTCAGGCCTGTCGCCGTTGCAGCGGTACGCCTGGGTGGCCGATGCGCTCGAATCGCTACCTGGTTCGGGCATCGTTTACGTGCTCACCGTTGCGGAGGCCGACCGTCTGGCAGCCTTCCTGCACACGTGCGGCCATCACGTCGTGGCCTACACCGGGCAGATGGAAGCCGATGCGCGGGTGGAGGTCGAGGAGCTGCTGCGCGCCAACCGGGTGAAGGCAGTGGTGGCCACCTCCGCACTGGGGATGGGTTACGACAAGCCGGATCTCGGCTTCTGTTTGCACGTCGGGTCGCCAGCCACGCCAGTTGCCTACTACCAGCAGATCGGTCGCGCCGGCCGTGCGGTGGCCACCGCCGACGCAGTGCTGTTGTCGGCGCAGGCCGACGAACGTATTTGGGAGTACTTCGCCACTGCGTCCATCCCCAACCCCGACGATGTCGCCACCACGCTGACGGCGCTGGCCGCAGGCTCGCGTTCGGTGATCGAACTCGACACGATGACCGGCGTTCGTCGTGGGCGGCTGGAGACGTTGCTGAAGATTTTGGCAATCGACGGCGTCGTTACCAAGGACGGCTCGAAGTGGGCCGCCACGGGCGCGCCGTACGTCCACGACACCGCGAAGTGGACGGCACTCGCACACGTTCGTCGTGCCGAGGCCGACCTGATGCGTCACTACGCGCATGGCGAGGGTTGCCTGATGGCCTACCTTCAGCAGGCCCTCGACGATCCATCGCCCTCGCCGTGTGGGCGCTGCTCGGTGTGCACTGGCGTGCTGCCTGCGCCCGGCCTGCACCCCACCCCGGCCCGTCTGGCTGCTGCGCGCGCCTTCATGCAGGGTGTCGACATCGTCATCGAGCCCCGCAAGCTCTGGCCGACCGGGGTCAGCCGTCGCGGCAAGATCGCGGGCGTAGGCCAGGGGCGTGCAGTCGCGTTCGCCGACGACCCGGGCTGGAGCGACGAGCTGCTCGCGATGCAGCGCACCGGCTACGGCAGCATCCCGCCGGAGCTGCTGGCCGGCGCGGTGGCCACCCTCAGTCGCTGGTCGAGAGTGTGGCCGCAGCGGCCGGTGGCAGTCGTGGCCGCTGCGGCGTACTCGGTGGAGATGAAGGCCAACGTTGCGCTTGCGCGGCACATCGCCGAGATCGGCCGGCTGCCGTTCCTCGACGTCTTCGCATGGGATGGGCCGCCGGTGCCGGACCACACATCCAGCGGCCACGCCGTCGGTCACCTCGAGGGCGCCATCACACTGACGGGCGCGGGTGAAGTTCCCAGCGGCCCGGTATTGCTGTGCGCCACAACGATGCGAACCGGCTGGTCGCTCACCGTCAGCGCGGCGCTGCTCCACGAGGCCGGTTGTTCGGTTGCGCTCCCGCTGGTCATTCACCGCCTGCCCTGAGCGTGCCGTGCCGTGTCGGTGGCGTGGGCGTGTCGCGTCAGCTTCCGGACAGATTCCAGAACTGGCCGGTGAGGCCCAGACCATCAAGGATTGCCTGGTTCTGTTCCAACGTTCGCGGCCGCCAGTCGGGGGCCAGGCGCGTGCCCCACCACGCGTGCGCCAGATCACTCAGCTGACGAGCGGTCAGCGTGGTCCCGGGCGTGCGGTCGCCCAACCAGCGTGTGATGTGTTCCTCCGACCGGAAGAGGTTCATGACGCCTCAAGTGAAGACGATGTCGTCCCACCAGTGCGCGGCTGGGACCAGGCAGTGAAAGCGCAACGTCTCGTCGTCGGGTGCCGCGTTGTGCACCTCGACGGTCAGCGCCTCGCCGCAGTCCGCGCACGACGTTTCGATCCGACCATCGGTGTGCAGGGCAGCGCACACGCCGAACGCATCCCACGCACAGTTGGCGTACCACCAGCGACCGCTTGCAAACACCCGGTAGGCAGTCGGTGCCGCGGAGAACGGATTGGCCATCTTGATCTCACCGTGGGGATGTAACACCAACGCATGCGCATCATGAAGGCGCCCCCACGCAGTTCGTACAAATGCAGGCGTTGTGCCCGTCGCGGCGGCGGTCTCGGCGATCGTGGGCGCGCGACCAAGCTCTACGAAGAGGCCATACGTGCGATTGCGCAGCTGCACATCACTGTCGTCCACGCCCGCACGCTAGTGCTGCGCTGAAGCTCGCGATGACGGGCTCGGGTCTGCGGGAAGTCAACTCTCTCGTACCGCGAGCTGCCGCCCCGTGAATCGATCGAGCAACGAACCGGCTGCCGTGCCAGCGAGCGCAGCGACGGCGACGGTTGCCAAGCAGGTCCACGTCGCACCCGACGGGCCGCCAATTCCGATCACCATCGCCACTGCGGTCAGTGGAAGTCGGTAGCCGCCGGCAATTCCGCCGGCAGCGCCAGCCGCACCCGCAAGGTTCCCCGACACGTTGAGCATTGGTGCGAACGCCCGCGCCGAAAGGTCGCCGATGGCGAGGAAGGGCACAAACACTCCGCCACATCCGCCGGCTGCGACCGCTGCTGTTGTAGCTACGGCCCGCAAAAGTGCAACTGCGAGCAGCGCCGTCACGGTGACATTCGGGCCCTCCGACCACAGCACGGCGCCGCCCCCTGGGCCGATGGCGGCAGTCGGGCGCGCAATGTCGGCAATCAGCAATGCGGCCACTGCCATGCCAGCGCCGCCCAGCAGTAATCGCACGGTCGGTGATGCCTTCCAACCGCGGGCGCGGTAGATCGCGGCACCGGTAAGCGCCGTCACAGTGCCCGCGATGGCACCGACAACCAGGGCTGTCTTGATGGCCGCCGCCAAATCCTCCGGCGCCACCTCGGGCACGACCAGGCGGATCAGATCGAGGTTGAACAGCACGTTGACGCCCCACCCCACCAGCGCACCGGCGCCCGCCGCGACGGCCCGGCCCGGCGTCACCCTGATGCTGCGGCGCCCGCCAAGCTCGAGCATGAATGCGAAGCCAACCAACGGCAGGCCCATCAGCGCGGCCACACCAGCGGCGCCACCACCGAGGGCAGCTGGTCGTGCCAGCCAACGCCACCTGCGGCCACCAGCGCCGGCCGCAGCGCCGGCTGCGACACCAAGATGTGCGGCGGGCGCCTCGGTGCCCATCGGTGCGCCAAGGCTGACGGTGGCGATGATGGCGAGCGCACGAAGAGGTGCCAGCCGCCACGGGAACCGTTCCTCCTCACCCGCGTTGGTGACCACATCGGCGGTGAGGTCGGCGCGAGCGACGTCGTTGGGGAACAGTCGCCACCGGCCGAAGATGCGCCGTGGCGCCTCACTGTCGTCCACACGCTGCACACCCTCGCCGTGCCCGACGAACTGCAACAGCAGCACCGCAACCGTGACGCCGACCAGCGGCAACACGATCAACACCCAACGATCCTGACGGGTGACGACGGCAAGTATCGACTTGATGATTTGCGTAGTGCCCGCTGCGAACAAGGCACCAAGCAGTCCGCCCGCAACGCCACCCACGGCGTCGAGATGCAGCCTTTTCCAGCGCGAAACCTTCGATTCAGTCTCCGTCATGCGAGAGCGAGGATACGTTCCACGTTCGCGTCGTCAAAGGATTCCGCAGGGCCAGTCTCTGGGCCAATCAGCTGGGCCAGCATCATGCCGAGAAACAACGGATCGCCCAGCATCTGTTCCCTGAATGCGACTCGACGCTGGTGTCCTTCGGGTGTGAAGGTGCAGCGCAGTTCGGTGATGACGTGGGCGGCCAGCCGCAGTCGCCGCATCCGCTCGGCTCGTTCGAGCACGTACGGCTCGAACGCTGCCACCGACCAATCGTCGCTCGCCAACAACACGTCCGAGATCGAGCGGGCGTCGCGCAACGCCACACTCAGCCCTTCGCCGATGATGGGGTCCGACCAGCCAGCCGCGTCGCCGATGAGTACAGCGCCCTCCACTGCCGGCTGGTCGACCCACGCGTCGGTGCCCGGGTAGTACGAGCACGGGCCAGCGGGCTCTGCACCTGCCAGCAAGTCGCTGTCGGGCACTGACTCCAGTCGGAAGCCGTCGAGCATCTGTTGCGCACGGTCCGGCCCCGAGCGAGGCGTCCCCGGCTCGCACGCCATGTACAGCCTGACGAATCCGCCGCGGCGCGGAAAGCCGAGAAAGTACCGGTCGCCCTCGTTGCCGGTGAACGCACCCATCATCTGCCACTTGGGTGCGTGCACCAGCATCCCGCCCAGAACGGCCTTCGACTCCACCTGCTTCATCGGAACGTTCAACGAACGACGAACGGTCGACTGACGGCCATCCGCTCCAACGATCAACCGGCAGCTCACATCAATGACGTTGCCGTCAAGCTCGTAACGCACGACTGGCGCGGCACCGGCGGAGATCTCCACGTCGCCAACGCCGCGCGCGACTCGCGCTCCACATTGCTCTGCATGCTGGTTGAGGGCTTCGGAGGCTTGCGGGTGGCCGACGCATAAGGCGCCGGGGATATCAGGCAGGAACACGCCAAGCGGCAGTCCGTCGGCGATTGCCAATGCCGGATCAATGCCCTCTCCGAAGGTCACGAACGATGGGGCATAGCTGCCGCCGGCGTCCAGCATCGTCTGCTCCAAGCCGAGTTGCCTCATCTCGGCGACACCCCACAGGTGCATGAACTCCCCGCGCACCTTGTCGCGATAGGCGGTCTGACGCTCGAGGACCAGGACCGTGAGGTCGGCGGCAGCGAGCGTTGCTGCCACCGCCGACCCAGCGATACCGCCGCCGATAACGACGACGTCGTATTGCTCCATCACGGCCCTCCCCGTCAGTGTCGAACCACCTCTGGCTCGACTTGTCGGGAACAGTAATCCGTTCGCTACTCAGGCTGGGACGAAGGTCGTTGCCGTGCGTCAGCCGTGCCCCACAGGGTGCAGATCGCGGCCAGTGACATGAAGACGAGGATGTAGACGGCGAACGGTCGCACGGTTCCATCGAAGGCGTCGCTGGCCAAGCCGCCCAGTAGCGCGCCGCCTGTCGCGGTGACCGTCGCGATGATTGCGGATGCGGTTCCGGCAACGTGCGGCAGTGGCGTCATCGCAATGGTGTTGCTGTTTGGCGAGAGTCCCTGCGCGATCGGGATGACCGCACACAGGGCGATGGTGAAGAACCAGAAGTTGGGTACACCGTTGCCCGTGAACGCGACGGCGGTGAGGACCACCGCCGCAACGACACCCAACACGGAAGTGATGCGCACCAGGCGGATCACTCCGACGCGGCCGATGAGCCAGGCGTTGTTGAGCGAGTTGACTGCGAGCAGCACCGCGATGGCACCGAAGAACAAAGGGAACCATGCGCCGTAGCCGTACACGTCCTCCAAGATCACCTCCGAGCCGGCGAGGTAGCTGGCCATCAACGCGAAGAGGAAGGTCATCGACAAGGTGAGGGCCATCGTCTGGCGATGTGAGATGACCTCCTTGCCGGCTTGGCTGACAGCGCTCCAGGTGAAGGGCCGCCGCCGATCGACTGAGAGCGTCTCGGGAAGTCGCCGGGCCCAGAACATGAGACCCACGGCAACCAGCGCGGGGAACCAGAACACAGCCCGCCATGGCAGCACCGCGATCAGGCCAGCGCCGACACCGGGAGCGACGATCGGCACCAGTAAGAAAACGGCCATGATCATCGACATCAGGCGCGCCATCGCGTCGCCCTCGTAGCGATCGCGGATCATGGCGACGCTCAGCGATCGCGGGCCGGCAGCGCCGAGACCCCACACGAATCGCGCGATCACAATCAGCTGCCACGTCGGTGCCAGTGCAGCGGTGACGGCGCTGGCCGCGTAGAGCACCAGCCCTGCGTACAGCGGAATCCGTCGGCCGAATCTGTCGGATGCAGGCCCGTACAGCCACGGCCCCGCTGCCAAGCCGAGGAAGTAGGCCGTGACGATCCAACTCACCTGTGTGGAGTCGCTGGCCATGCCGAACTGGGCGCGAATGTCGGGGAAGGCCGGCAACATCAGGTCGATGCCGACCGCTGTCGTCGCCATCAACGCGGTGACCAGCAGGACGAATTCGCGGCCGGTGGCAACGCCTCGCACCTTGCCGTTCGCCTTTAGGGTTGGCACCGCCGGGTCGGTGCCCTCGACGGCCGGTTCAGAAAGTGCCACTGAGCCAAGATAAGTCTCCGAGTGAGTACTCGCACCCCGGGGTGCGAGTGGGCACTCGCATGGAGCCCTGGCACTCGCACAGGCGGCGTGGCACTCGGACCGGCGGCGTGGCACTCGGACCGGGTTGGGTGGGTTGTCTCGGCGCGTGGCGAGTTCGTCACTGAGTGAGGGGCACCGTCGACCAATTCCGGCTACCGGTCACTAGCCTTGGGCAGACGTCGACAGAAGGTTGCAGATGAGTGGAAACTCGGTGTTCCGGCACCAACACAGCGGGATCCTGAGCCTGGCGGCAATCGAGGCACCACGGGTCATCACCTCCGAGTGGATCGACGAGCAACTCGCCGACACGTATGCCCGCAACGGGCTACATCCGGGCCTGCTGGCCGGGCTGGCTGGCATCGTCGAGCGTCGCTGGTGGGACGACGATGTGTCGTTCGCCGACGCTGCCGCCATGGCCGGGCGCGCCGCCATCGAGAAGGCCGGCATCGACAAGTCCGAGATCGGCATCCTGATCAGTACCTCTGTCTGCAAGGAAAACCTCGAGCCGTCGGTTGCGTGTGCGGTGCACCACATGCTCGGCCTGCCGTCATCGTGCCTCAACTTCGACCTCGGCAACGCCTGCCTCGGCTTCGGCAACGCCATCTACGTCGCAGCCACGATGCTCGACGCTGGCGCCATCGACTACGCACTCATCGTTGACGGCGAAGGCAGCCGCTACACGCAAGAGACCACGCTGGCCCGCCTGCGCGACCCGGAGTCGACAGCGAAAGATGTGTTCGCCGAGTTCGCGTCACTCACGCTTGGCTCGGGCGCGGCCGCGATGGTGTTGGCCCGCACCGATCGTCACCACGAAGCCCACCGTCTGGTTGGTGGCGTCGCTCGGGCCGCCACGCAGCACAACGAGCTGTGCATCGGCAGCCTCGACCGCATGACCACCGACACGCACAGCCTGCTGGTTGCTGGCCTCGACCTTGCCGCCGATGCGTGGGCCGAAGCGTCGATCACGGACGAGTTCGGATGGGCCGGTGGCCTCGATTGGTACATCCTGCACCAGGTCAGCAAGGTGCACACCACAATGCTGTGCGAGCGGCTGGGTATCGACCAGTCGAAGGCTCCGCTCACCTATCCGAAGTATGGCAATGTCGGCCCGGCGGCCGTTCCCATCACGCTGGCCAGCGTGCAGGACCAAATCAAGCCGGGCGAGCGAGTGTTGTGCCTGGGCATCGGCTCCGGCCTCAACACCAGCGCGACCGAGATCGTCTGGTGACCACGGCGGGTCCGTCGATCGATGCTGACGGACTGAAGGAATTCGGTCTGGACCCTGCGTGGTCGCGGACCGTCGACGTGCCCAGCCACGACGGTTCGACGTATCAGTGGCATGTTCTCGATCGGGCTGCGGTTGGTGGCTCCGACGGCGTGACCTTCGTGTGTCTGCACGGCAACCCGACGTGGTCGTTCTTGTGGTCGCGGTTGTTGCACGAGCTGTCGCCGTCGCATCGGGTGATCGCGCCGGACCAACTGTCGATGGGCTACTCGCAACGGGTCGGCGCGCGTTCGTATCGCGACCGCGTGCGCGACATCGACGACCTGCTGAGGGCGCTCGACGTTGACGGCCCGGTCTGGCTGGTCGCCCAAGACTGGGGCGGAGCGATTGCAATGGGCTGGGCCGTGGACCATCCGGAACGCGTGTCGGGGCTCGTGCTGTCCAACACCGGCATCGCAGTTCCATCGGGTCGGCGCGCTCCGTGGCTGATCAAGCTGGCGGCCGCCAGCGGCGTGCACCGCCTGACGACGCGCACTTCGCCGCTGTTCGTGCGCGGCACTCCTTTCTTGCCGGGCCGCTCGTTGACTCGTCTGCAGCGTCGTGCGCTGGCCGCTCCGTATCGCGGTGCGGGTCGGCGCGACGGAGTTGCGGGCTTCGTGGCCGACGTGCCGTTCGACGACAGGCATCCGTCGGCCGCGGACATCGCCCACGTTGCAGAGCGGGTGCAGGAGTTGAGTGTTCCGGTCCGGCTGGTATGGGGCGCTCTGGACCCGGTGTTCAACGATGACTTTGCCGAAGACCTGCGTGCGCGGTTCCGCAATGTCGAGCTGCACCGTATTGCGGACTGCGGCCATCTGACGGTCCTGGAAGCATCGATCGCGCCGTACGTCGAGGCCGCGATTGCTGATGCGGGCACTGCCACGCCTGGCCCGCCTGCGGTGGGCGGCGTGCCGCTGTGGTCGCTCATTGGGCACGCTGCGCCAGGGTCGATTGCGGTCAGCGATGCGGCCGCCGAGGAGACCATCACTGATGCCGAATTCGCCGGCCGCGTGGCGTCGTTCGCGCAAGGACTGCGCGCTCGCGGCGTCCAGCCGGGCGACCGGATTGCCGTCCTGGTGCCACCCGGCATCGACCTCATCGCGGTGATTTACGCATGCTGGCGCATCGGCGCAGTCACTGTCGTGGCCGATCGGGGGCTGGGCGTGCGTGGCTTGGGCGCCGCGGTTCGCTCGGCGAGGGTGAAGCATGTCATCGGCATCCGGCCCGCTCTGGTTGCCGCTCGAACACTGCGCTGGGCCCCGCACGCCAACATGATCTCAGTGTCCGCGCTGGATCGTTCCGGCTTGCAGCGACTCGACCAACTCGACGCCCCAGAACCCGCCGCCAGCGATGCCGCCGCGGTGGTCTTCACCTCGGGTGCTACCGGCCCGGCGAAGGGTGTGCGCTACTCGCACGGCCAATTGCATGCGCAACGCGATGCATTGCGCGCGCTGTACGACATCACGCCATCCGATCGATTCGTTGCCGCGTTCGCGCCATTCGCAGTCTTCGGGCCTGCGCTGGGAATCGGCACTGGCCTTGCCGACAACGAGGTCACATCGCCCGGCACGCTGACCGCGACCGCGCTCGACGATGCGTGTCGCCGTAGCGACGCAACCATGGTGTTCGCCTCACCCGCCGCGCTGGCGAATGTCGTTCGTACGGCCAGCGGCCCGTTGCCCTCGCTGGCGAAGGTGCGACTCGTCATGTCGGCGGGTGCGCCGGTGCCCATCGAAACCCTGCGGGCGATGTCCGCGCTGTGCCCGAACGCCGCGCTGCACACCCCGTACGGGATGACCGAAGTGTTGCCGGTCGCCGACATCTCGCTCGATGAGCGGCTTGCAGTGGGAGCGGGTCGCGGTGTCTGCGTCGGCCAACCGGCACCCGGCTGCGAGGTGCTGATCGCCTCCACCAACCCGCTTGTCGAAGTGACATCGCTCGCTGGTGGCGCGACCGGCGAGGTCGTCGTCCGCGCTCCGTGGATGTCGTCGGGCTACGACCGGCTGTGGCACACACAGCAGCTGGCGCGGCCGGTGGTCAATGGCGCGACATGGCATCGCACCGGCGACATCGGCCACATCGACGGGGACGGCAATCTGTGGATCGAAGGTCGCGTGGTGCACCTCATCCACACGGTCAACGGGCCTGTCGCCCCGGTGCCGATCGAGATCGCGGCCGAGTCGGTTGAGTGCGTCCAACGAGCGGCTGCCGTCGCGGTCGGGCCAAGCGGAGTACAGCAAGTGGTAGTCGTCGTGGAGACGACTGGCGATCGCACAGACGGCCACGCGCCCATTGCGCTCTCCGAGGCCGTACGCGCCGCGTGTGCGCCGCAGTTGGTTGCCGCGGTGTGGACAGTGAAGGCGCTGCCCGTCGACATCCGACACAACGCCAAGATCGACCGCACTGCGCTCGGTCGCACGATGGAACGCACGCTCTCCGGCGGCTTGCGATGAAGGTGTTGGTCACCGGTGCCGGCAGCCTGCTGTTGGGCGGGGTGGCCGCCGCGCTTCACGCTCGCGGCGATGAAGTGGTGTGCCTGCAGCGGCGCCCCGTGTCGTTCGCCGGCAGCGACGACGTCCAACAGGTACTGGCCGACGTGCGCGACCAGAGCGCGGTGCATCGCGCAGCAACTGGGTGCGACGCAATCGCACATGGCGCCGCACGCGTCGGCGTGGTGGGTAGCTGGAGTGAGTTCGAGGGTGTCAACGTGAAGGGCGCCGCCAACGTGCTCTACAACGCACGTGCGTGCGGAGTGTCGCGATTTGTCCACGTGTCCACGCCGTCGGTTGCACACTCCGGTCACTCCATCGTCGGTGCCGGCGCGGAGCCCGCAGTCGTTGGACGCCGAGGCGCCTTCTACGCAGAGTCGAAGGCGCTCGCCGAGCAGGCCGCGCTCGCCGCCAACACCGACGAGATGGGTGTGGTCGCCATCCGTCCGCATTTGGTGTGGGGGCCAGGCGACACGCAGCTGGTCGGGCGCATCGTCGAGCGGGCGGCGGCCGGTCGGCTGGCGATGGTCGGTGACGGCAGCGCGCTCATCGACAGTACCTTCATCGACAACGCCGTCAGCGCGCACATCGCGGCCCTCGACGCAGTGAGCCCGGGCGCACCGTGTGCCGGCCGCGCCTACGTCATCGCCAATGGCGAACCGCGCACCGTGCACGAGTTGATCGAGGGAATCTGCCTTGCTGCAGGCGTTCCCTTCGAGCCACGCCACGTGCCCACGAAGGTTGCGCTCGGGTTGGGTTCACTCGTCGAACGCGTCTGGCCGCGACTTCGCAACGACGAGCCGCCGATCACCCGGTTCCTCGCCGAGCAGCTGGGCACCGCGCACTGGTTCGACCCGCGCCCGGCGCACGACGACCTCGGCTGGTCGCCACACGTCTCGCTCGCGAACGGTTTTGAGCTGCTCCGGCAATGGTTCGTCGCCAACCCGCGGACTACCGTTCGCCGATGATCATCGACAACCAAGGCGTGTCGCTGCACGTCGCCGAAGACGGCAACCCCAACGGCCCAACCGTGCTGATGCTGCACGGCATCACTGGCTCGACCGACACGTGGGACTGGTTGGTGCCGCATCTTGCGGGCGACTACCGAGTGCTGCGGCTGGACTTCCGCGGTCACGGCCAGTCGGGCCGCGCTGAGGGCACGTACGACTTTCCGTCGTACGCTTCGGATGCAATCGCAGTCTGCGAACAGGTGGCCGGTGGTCCGTGCGTCGTGATCGGCCACTCGCTCGGTGGGGGATCGGCGGCGGCGATGGCGCAGCTGCGGCCCGAATTGGTGAGCGGTCTGGTCCTGGAAGACCCCGCGATCATGGGCGCACCGCAACCGGGCGCTCAGTCGTCGGCCTCGGGTTTGACCGATGTGTTCACGATGATGCGCCAGATGGTTCCGATGATGCAGCAGAGCGGGATGACGGTCGACGCGCTTGCCCAGACGATGGCGGCGGCCCCGGGGCTGAGTGGGGGAACGATGGGCGATTCGCTGCAACCCGATGCGCTGGCCGCGATGGCGACGGCACTTTTGCAGCTCGACGCAACCGTGCTCGACCCGGTGCTGGATGGTTCGATCACCTCCGTCTACGACCCCAACGCCACCATCCCGGCTCCCGGTCTGGTGCTGGCGGGCGACAGTGCACAGCCGGACACCATCGTGCGCGCGGGCGAGATTGCGTTGCTCGCCGAGCACAGCCCGCACATCGAGGTGCGTGTCGTCGCTGGCGCCGGTCACCTGATCCACGATTCGCTGACCCATCGCGCCACGATGCTGGCCGCTATCCAGGAGTTCCTCGCCGCCAACGCGTGAGAAGCGTGCGTGTGGCACGCTGACGCTCATGGCGTTTGAAACCGTTTCGGGGTACTGCTGGCCGCAATCGATTGCATTCGATGGCACGGTCGCGTTTCACCTTTCGTCGGCCGGCGGTCGTGATGTTCACGTGGAGGTTGCGCGTGTGGGCGTCACCCGGGAAGTCGTGTGGAGCGAGACAGTTCCCGCTGGCGACCATCCCACGCCGCCGCGCGCGTACGAGCTCGGTTGCGGGTGGCCGGCAGCGGCGACGCTGACCGCTGGCGCCGACTGGCGGTCCGGTTACTACGAGGTCGTGCTCACCATCGATGTGGATGGCAAGCAGCGTCGCGACCACGCGTTCTTCGTCGTGCGCCCACCTGCCGACAGCGCTCACACGATCGTGCTGCAGCTGGCCACCAACACGTGGCACGCGTACAACGACTTCGGTGGCAGCAACCTGTACACCGGCGCCACCACCGTCTCGCTGCAGCGGCCGATGTCGCGCGGCTACCTGTTCAAGCCGCCGGGTGCCGGCCGGCGAGTCACCACCACTCATCCGCCCGACCCCGACATGAACTCGCACGTCGGCTACGTGCGCCAGAACAAACTGTCGCCGTATGCCGGGTCGGCGGGTTGGCCCGATTGGGAACTGCCGTTCGTGCAGTGGGCCGAGCGGGAGGGCTACGGCATCGACGTGTGCCTGAACTCCGACCTGGAGGACCATCCGGAGTTGCTCGACGGCAAGCGGCTGTTGCTCTCGGTGGGCCACGACGAATACTGGTCGGGCCCGATGCGCGACACCACGGAAGCGTTCATTGCGCGCGGCGGCAACGTCGTCTTCTTCTCCGGCAATACCGCGCTGTGGCAGGTGCGCATGGAGGGTCGAGTTGCCGAGACTGGTGGAGGTGGGCCGGCCACGCAGATGATCGGCTACAAGGGCCAGTTCAAGAATGACCCCGTATTCGACACCGATCGCATCAGCGAGCTCACGAGCATTTGGAGCGACCATCTGATCGGTCGCCCGGAGAACCACATGACCGGTGTCAGCTTCACGCGCGGTGGCTACCACCGCATCGGCAAGCGGGTCACCAACGGCGCGGGCGGGTACACCGTGCACCGCCACGATCACTGGATCTTCGACGGCACCGGTGTGGGTTACGGCGACCTCCTCGGAGCGGCGTCGACCGTCGTCGGCTACGAGTGCGATGGCTGTGCCTTCACGTACGTCGACGGGCTTCCGTACCCGACGTTCGAAGACGGCACGCCCGCGTCGTTCACGATCCTCGGCTCGGCACCGGTGGCGCACTTCACGCGCACCACCGCCGCGCGCCCGCCCAAGCCGAACGAGCCCGCCGAGGACGAATTCCTCGCCGCCCGCCTGTTCGGCACGCGTGACGCAGCCGCCGTCGAACGCATCTCGTACGGCCACGCGATCCTGGGCACCTACACGTCGGCGGCCGGCGGCACGGTTATCACCTCCGGTAGCACCGACTGGGCCCACGGCCTGGCCGGCCGCGACGAACAGATCGAGCAGATCACCAGAAACATCCTCAACCGTCTGGGCTAGCGGTCGCTGTATCAGCTCGGCTAGCTCGTGCGTCGAAAGGTGTATGCACACAGGGAAGACTGCAGCGATGCCATCGGCGGATCTGGGCTTTCCTGACTTCTACCGTGCCGAGCTGGCGCCGCAAGTTCGGCGCGCGTTCCTCATGTTGGGTGACAACGAGCAAGCGAACGATGTCGTTGCCGAAGCGATGGCCGCTGTGTATCGCAATTGGGCAGTCGTGGACACGCCCGCCGCGTACCTGAATCGAGCTGTGTTGAATGGGTGTCGCGACGTGGGCCGTCGACGAGTCACGAAGCGGCGAATGCTGCAGCGGATGGTGCCCACCGAGGTGGTAACCCCGCCAAACGATGTGCTCTCGGACGTGCTCGCGTCCTTGCCGTTCAACCACCGCGCGGCGGTGGTGCTGCGCTTTTACGCCGGTTACACGACTGGCGAAATTGCCGAGGCGCTCGACTGTGCCCCCGGCTCTGTTGGCCCTTGGATCGAACGCGGCTTGGCCGCGATGAGGAAGGTGTTGTGATGGACGAATTCGAAATGCGTGTCTCCGCCATGCTCCGCGAACGCGCCGAGGCAGCGCGCCCGCATGACGCATTGGAGTCGGTGCTCGACCCGCTCGATGTGCCGACGCATGCCGACACTCGCGTCCGCCGGCAGTGGTCGGCGCTCGTGCTGGCGGCGGCCGCTGTGCTGCTGATCGCTGGTTTGGTCGCCTTGAACGGACGCGACGCTCCCGAGTCAGCTGGCGGTGCAGGCGGCGACCCGGCCCGCTTCTCGTTCATCACCCCACAGGTGGCGATGACTGCCGATGATTTCTGGATCGAGGTCGGTGGGCGGCGGTTCACGTCAATCGGCGCCGAGGTCGACCTGAACAGCGATCCGGGCGACGCAACGTTCCAGACCCTGGAGCTCGTCTGGAACGAGCAGGGCAAGGAGATGAGACTCAACATCTACTTCCAATCCGATGGCGTCAACTGGTCGTCCAACGAGCTGCGCACCTACAACGGGCTGGCCGACAACGCCGATTGGGTCACCTTCACCGGGAAGTTCTTCGTCACGCCGCTGGGCTCTCCATACGTCGGCACGTTCGACGAGACTGCCGAGGAGGGCGGCATCACCAGCCATCTCCACATGGACGGTTTGCAGCTCCAGCCATTCCTCGGCCTCGGGCCGGGTGGGGTGGTGGTTCCAACGACCAGCACGATGTCGGTTGATCACTCGCCGTCGATGGTGCCGCCGCTGGCAATTGGCCTGCCCGACACCGGCGTCGCGTGGACTCCGTCGGACTCACTTGCATTGGGGATGGCGAACGAGATTCTGCAGCACGAATGCATGGTGGCCAAGGGGTGGGACTACCCGTTGCGAACGGCCGACTCCTGGGCGGCCGGTGTCGGCGAGTGGTTGCCAGACGAAGTCCTTGGCATCACGGCGCCAGTCGGTGCTCGGTCTTCTGGCTACCACGCGGTCCTCGACCCGTCGACCGACCCGATGGTGATTTTCGCCAACTCGCTCTCCGAAACTGAACGGACTCGTTTCTACAACGATCTGACGCCGGACGGGCCGATGGTGGACATCACCGGTCCCGATGGCTCGGTTCTGTCGCAGCGCGGGGACGGAGGTTGCTTCGGCGTTGCGGTCGCTGCCCTGAATCCGCTCTACGACTCTCAGGAAGGCCTGCGCGAGTCGTTGGACGGAAGCGTGCTGCAATCGACCTGGGAAGTGGCGTCCACCCAACCCGAGGTGGTCGCTGCCCTGTCGTCGTGGAGCCAGTGCGTAGAGAACGCAGTTGGCGAGACGGCCGC
>JANLPB010000056.1:0-12340 GCA_031366885.1 Ilumatobacteraceae bacterium | reverse complement strand
GCGGCCGTCTGCCTCCACCACCGCACCGCAGGCAGCGCCAGCGGCGTCCTTCATCACCTCGACGAGCGAGCACCGGTTGGCGACGGCGGCTCCGTACGACGTGGCGGTACGCGCAATGGTCAACACCACACGCGCGTCATCCGCCGCCGCGTCGTAGTACAGGTAGGCAGATGCCAGTCGTTCCTGCGACATGGTTGGCAGGTGGGTCAGCGCGGCGGGTGTCCGTAGACGCTTGTGAAACTTGCCGATCCTCCAACCCCCCGTGAGGTCGTACATCCACATCAGCGACCCCATCGCACGGGCGATCTTGCGGGGAACCAGGCCGTCCTTGGTGAGGATGGGAATCATGAACGGCATCACGCTGACCAGGTGCGGTGCGTTCTTGCGCAGTCGCTGGCGCTCGTGCAGCGCCTCGTACACCAAACGCGGATCGTCCTTCAGGTAGCGCAAGCCACCGTGTACCAACTTCGAGCTCTTCGACGAGGTTCCCGACGCGAAGTCGTCGCGCTCGATCAGTGCGGTACGAAGGCCTCGTGACGCGGCGTCGAGTGCCACGCCCGCACCGGTGATGCCTGCGCCAACGATCAGCACGTCGAACTCTTCCTGCTCCAGCCTGGCCAGCATGAGGTCGCGTTGAAAGGGTGCGGCGAGCATCGCTGTCATCCTACGGAGGCGGAACGACGCACTTCGCAATGGGCTGTATCGGGAGCCGCGACGTAGAGTTCGCCCATCGGCTCCCCGCTCGTTGGGTTCAGTCAGCCGACCGAAGGAGTAGAAATGAATCTCGACGGAACAAAAACGCACGAGAACCTCAAGGAGGCGTTCGCCGGCGAAAGCCAGGCAAACCGCCGCTACCTGTGGTTCGCGCAGAAAGCCGATGTGGAGGGTTACCCCGAGGCGGCGATGCTGTTCCGCTCTGTGGCCGACGGTGAGACCGGCCACGCGCATGGTCATCTCGACTACCTGGCGCTGGTCGGCGACCCTGCAACCGGCCAGCCGATCGGCGATACTGAGGACAACTTCAAATCGGCAGTTGCCGGCGAGACGTACGAGTACACCCAGATGTACCCGGGGTTTTCGAAGACCGCCCGCGAGGAAGGCTTCGCTGAAATTGCTGACTGGTTCGAAACCCTCGCCCGTGCTGAGAAGAGCCATGCCGGCCGATTCGCGCAGGGTCTCGAAGCGCTGTAATTGCCGATTGCGGCACGTGGAGCACAGTTGGCCTCCGCGTGTCGCGATCGCCCGCACCACCATGATTGCTGAGTAATTGCGATGACCACGATCTACGACCCGAAGCACCCCCTGTACACCGACGAGGCCGATGTCCGCAACGAACTGACCCGCGTCTTCGACCTCTGCCACGGCTGTCGCCTGTGCTTCAAGTTCTGCACCTCGTTCCCCAGCCTGTTCGAGATGATCGATCGCCACGACGACCAAGACGCCGGCCGCCTGACCCCCGCGCAACAGGATCAAGTGGTCTCGGAGTGCTTTCAATGCAAGCTCTGCTACGTCAACTGTCCGTACACTCCCGACCTGCACGAGTGGGCGCTCGATTTCCCACGCCTGATGCTGCGCACCGATGCGATGCGCCACGCCAACGACCAGGTCTCGCTCCGCGAACGCGCAACCGACGCGGTGATGGGGCACACCGACCTGTTGGGTAAGGCGGCCACTCTCGCAGCGCCGCTGGCCAACAAGGTCGTTTCCGCCAAGCCCGGCGGCGTCGTGCGCTCGGCGCTGCAGGCAGCGACCGGCGTCTCCGCTGTGCGCCTCCTCCCGCCCTACACCCGTCAGCGATTCAGCACCTGGTTCAAGAAACGCCCGAAGGTGCGCATTGCGAAGCGGCAGGGCCGTGTGGCGATCTTTCCCACCTGCCTCGTCGAGTATCAGCAACCGCAAATCGGTCACGACCTGGTGAAGGTATACGAGCGCAACGGCATCGAGTGCTCGCTCGCCGAGGGCGCCGGCTGCTGCGGCGCGCCGTGGTTGCACAGTGGCGATGTCAAAGAGTTCACCAAGGTTGCCGTGAAGAACGTGGCCGCACTGGCGAAAACCGTTCGCAAGGGTCACGACATCGTTGTTCCCCAGCCGACCTGTGGCTACATCCTGAAGAAGGACTACATCGACTACGTCGGCGGCGCTGACGCCGAGCTGGTCGCTGCGCACACGTACGACGCGGCGGAGTATCTGATCCGGGTACACAAGGCGGAGGGCACGTCGCTCGACACCGATTTCGAGGGGTTCGTGCCCAACACCGTGACGTACCACACGCCGTGTCACCTCAAGGCGCAGAACATCGGGCTGAAGAGTCGCGACTTGATCAAGCTGACCGGCGCCAAGGTCAAGCTGGTCCAACAGTGCAGCGGCATCGACGGAATGTGGGGTTTACGCGCCGCCAACACCGACATCAGTGTGCCCATCGCAGGCAAACTGGGCGACGAGATTCGGCGCGCTGGCGGCGACGTGGTGGCCGGCGATTGCCACCTCGCCAACACGGCGATCACCGAGCAAACGGGCGAGGTGCCGCAGCACCCATTGCAGGTGATCGCTCGCGCCTATGGCATCGCCGAGGAGGGCGAAGTATGACCGGTTCGCGCAAGCTGACCCTCAGCGACATCGCCGACGCTCGTGCCTACGAACGAGAGCGAGCCCAGCTCCGCGAGCGCATGCTCACGATCAAGCAACGTCGTCGCGTGTCGGTGGGAACCATCGTGACCTTGACGTTCGAGAACCGCGACACCATGCGCTACCAGATCCAGGAGATGGCGCGGGTCGAGCGCACCTTCACCGATGAGGGCATCCTGGGCGAGCTGGCGGTGTACAACCCGCTGATTCCCGAGCCCGGTCAACTGTGCGCCACGCTCTTCATCGAACTCACCTCCGACGAGCAGGTGCGCGAATGGCTTGCACGACTCGTGGGCATCGAGCAGTGCGTAGCGTTTCGTCTTCCGAACGGCGACACCGTCCGTAGCGTGGTCGACCCGCAACACGCGGCCCAGCTGACCCGAGCCGACGTGACGGCGGCAGTTCACTACGTCACGTTCGACTTCACGCCCGAGCAGGTCGATTCGTTCCTCGGCGACGTCGTTGTGGCGATTGACCACCCCGAATACTCGGAGGCCGCTGAGCTGCTCCCTTCGACGGTGGCAGAACTCCGCAACGATTTGCTGTCGTAGCAATTCGCGAGCGCGCAGAAAAGATACAAAAAGGGTCTGGCGCAGGACCCACCACTGAACATAGATTCAGTGCCGCTGGCGAGGGGTTCGCCGTGCCAGTCACTGACAGTGGGGGACATTTTCGTGTCGGCCAAAGAAATCGTGTGGCGTCAACTCGGGGCATGCAGGGGTTTGGAGCCCAGCGTCTTCTACCCCGACGACGAGGACGAAGCACTCGAGGCAAAGGCGGTCTGCGCCGACTGCGGCGTGCGCGTCGCGTGCTTGGAGTATGCGCTGCAAGTGCGTGAGAAAGCCGGAGTGTGGGGCGGCGCAACCGAACGCGAGCGCCGACGCATGATCCGACAGCGGCGCCGTACCGCCTGACAGCCTCACTAGCCTCCTTCGCCATGAGTCACATCGACGAACTGGGTGGTTGGCCCGCGCTCCTCACGGAATTACTCGAGCGGCGAGATCTTCCCGCCTCGCATGCCCGGGCGGCGATGGCCACCATTCTGGCCGGTGAAGCCACAGCGGCCCAGCTGATTGGTTTCGTGGTGGCTCTCAAGGCCAAGGGCGAGTCGCCCGAGGAGATCTCCGGGCTGCTCGACGCAGTGCTGGAGGCGGCCACCCTGGTGCCATTGACCCCGGAGCTGCAGGCGGCGGCTGTCGACATCGTCGGCACCGGCGGCGACCGCAGCCACAGCATCAACGTCAGCACGATGGCCGCGATCGTCACAGCCGGCGCTGGCGTGCCCGTGTGTAAGCACGGCGCTCGCGCAGCGAGCTCTCAGTGCGGAACGGCCGACGTGCTGGAGGAACTCGGAGTTGCCATTGAGCTGTCACCGCAGGGAGTGCTGCGCTGCGTCGAGGATGCCGGCATCGGCTTTTGCCTGGCTCCGCGCTATCACCCGGCATTTCGATTCGCAGCGCCGAGCCGGCGCGAGATCGGCATTCCTACTGTATTCAACATGCTGGGGCCGATGGCCAACCCCGGCCGGGTGAAGCGGCAGCTGATCGGTGTGGCCAACCCGGGCGTCGCCGAGCGAATGCTGGCCTCGTTGCGTCTCCACGGCTCGCATCGGGCCTGGGTGGTGCACGGCAATGGTCTTGACGAGCTGACCACCACGGGCATCTCCACGGTGCTGGCGCTCGACGACGACACGGTACGAAGCTTCAACGTCGACCCAGTTGCGTTGGGGTTAGCACCCGCCATCATGGATGAACTGGTTGGCGGCAGTCCTGCGGTCAATGCAGAGGTGGTTCGACGTGTGATGGCCGGTCAGCATGGGGCTCATCGCAACATCGTTGTCCTCAATGCCGCGGCCGCTCTGGTGGTGGCCGGCGTCGCCGACTCCATTGAAGCAGGCTTGATCGTTGCCTGCGATGCCATCGACAGTGGGGCAGCCGCTGGCACGCTGGCACGTTTCGTCGAGGTCTCGCAGCAGGCCGCTGAGGAGTTCGGTCACTGATGATCGTGCGTGTGCCGGCGTCGTCGGCAAATCTTGGTCCCGGGTTCGATGCCCTGGGCATGGCGCTCTCCCTTCACGCCGAGGTCGGCGTTGGCGAGCCACCGCCGGGCGCGGCGGTCGCCGATGAGTACCACCCGGCGACGGTGGCGTTCCGATTGCACGGCGGCACGGGGCCGCTGTGGGTTCACTCGCCAATCCCGGTGGGCCGGGGCATGGGTTTCAGTGGTGCTGTCCGCGTTGGAGGCCTGGTCGCAGCGCACGTGCAACGTGATGGCTCCGATCACGAGGCGCTGCAGGCCGCCCTGCCCACCCTGTTGGCTCTCGCTACGGGGCTGGAGGGTCACGCTGACAACGTGGCTGCGTCGTTGTACGGCGGCATCGTGGCAACCGCCGGCGGACGTGCTGTTCGAGTACCGATGTCGTTCGACCCGGCGATGGTGATGTGGGTGCCGTCCTTCGTCACCTCCACCGACGAGTCTCGCGGGCGTCTCCCAGCCATGGTGCCGATGGCCGACGTGGTTTTCAACATCGGCCACACTGCGCTGCTCGTCGCGGCCCTCGCCGCAGGCGACGTGGATGTGTTGCGCGACGCCACCCAGGACCGCCTGCATCAGAACGCGAGATTGTCGGCCGCGGCGCCTTCGAGTGTGGCAATTGACGCTGCGTTGGCGGCTGGGGCGTGGGCTGCCTGGCTGAGCGGCTCGGGGCCGACCGTCGCGGTGATGTGCGCTGTCGACGAGGCCGAGGGCATCGCCGGCGCACTGCCGAGCGACGGGCACACGAAAATACTGCGCATCGACCACGCCGGTGTCACTATCGAAGGCTGATGCCGCCGACACCCAGGCGCCGGGTGAAGGATTGCGGCTACCTTAGTTTTTTTCAAATGAAGGAGCGGGCAATGTCGGGTTTCATTTTGTCGGTGGTATTCGCCATCGCTGCGTTGGCCGTGCTGCTCGTCGCGTGGAAGGTGAGGGCTCACGCCAAGACCACGGGTGAGACAACCGTGGTCACTCGGGCGGGGGTCGTCGGAGGCGCCGCGGCGGTGGTTGCAGCTGTAGCCGTGGTCGTCATCGTGGGGTCATTCTTTGCTGTCGTGCCCGCCAACACAGTCGCTGTACCGGTCGCATTCGGCCGAGCGGGTGTTCCACTTCGGTCAGGCATTCACGTCGTGACCCCGTGGACTGAGACCACCGAGTTCTCCACCAGGGTGCAAGAGCTCTCGATGCTGCGTGCCACGGACGAGGGCGACCTTGGCAAGGACGATTCGGTTGACATCATCGCCAAAGGTGGGGGCGCGATGAAGGTTGACCTGACCATCCGATTCACTGTCGACCCCACGCAGGTCGATCTTGTGTTCCGCGAGGCTGGGTCGCTTGATGTCGTCAAGGATCGGTTCGTTCGACCCATTGCGCGAGACATCGCCCGCAATGTGTTTGGTCAGTTCACTGCAGAGGAGGGCTACTCAACAGCACGCGCGGAAATTGGAGCGGAGATCACTGCCGGTCTTCAAAAGGCGCTGGCGGTGCACGGCATTCTGGTGGAGCAAGTCAACGTTCGCGACGTACTACCAGAACAACAGGTACTCGACTCGATCAACAAGATCTTGCAGACACGCAACGATGCCCTTCAGGCGCAAGAAGACCAACGCAAGCAGGTCACCGAGGCCGAAACCCGGCGCCAAGTGGCCGAGAAGGACGCAGAAGCCAAGAAGATTTCGGCCCAGGCTGATGCCGACGCACAGCTGATTTCGGCTCAGGCCGAGGCGGAGTCGAACCGCAAGGTCGCCGAGTCGCTGACGCCCGAATTGATCGAGCTGCAGAAGGCGCAGGCGTGCGCCGATGCAATTGCGAAGTCAGGTGCGCAAGTGATTTCGGTGTGCTCACCCGGTCAGTCGACATCGAGCGCCGCAACATCGCCGACCGTCATCATCGACGGTCGCACTACCGGCGGTTGAAGTTCCAGCCGCTGGCGAATAGCGCACTACGCGGCGTTGACCAGGCGAGTGACTTCACGCAGCGGGGTGGTCGGCAACGTCCACTCGCCACTGCACCACAGCAGCCGGGCGTGGAAGCTTGCCCGATCGAGCGCTCTGGCAAGACACAACACTTCATCCGCGGCATGACGCGCCAGAGGGAGCGGATATGCCGGCGTCTCCGGTGGTGCCAGCTCGAGACCGGTCGCCAACTGATCGACCTGACGGGCGCTCTGCAACACGCCATCGCGGATGTGCAGCACCGTGTCGTGTAACTGCACGCCCACGTCGCCTGCGGAGCGCAGTTGATCGAAGAGTCGTTGGCGGGTGATGGCCGTGGCGAATGCGTTCGCCCGGTCGCGGGCGGTGGCTGCTTCCTCGTACCGTCGCTCGCCTGCCAGCGACGCGACCTTCGCCCAGAGTGGATCGAGTACGAGTTGTGGAGACGTCGAGAAGGCTGCAATCACCTGGCCGACGACGCGCCAGTACGTCGCCTCGTCGGCCGTGCCGCTGCACGGACACATCGCAACCCCGAGCCGCGCCCCGGTGCACTGTGTGGCTCCGGCGGCAGGTCTGAACGTGCGGCCGATGCGCGTGGTGCAACGACGAATCGGGAGTGCCGATTGAACGGCCTCGATCACCGCTGCTGCCGCTGCCCGCGATGAGAGTGGGCCGATGTGGATGCCTGTCGCGGCTGGCTCGGCCGTGATGACAAGTCGCGGCCAGGCCTCGTCGGTGGTGAGGCGGACATAGCAATATTTCTGCCACGTGGTGCCAACTCGGTTGTAGCGCGGGTTGAGGCGATGGAGGTACCGCAACTCCAGCACCTCGGCACTCACGGGGTCGGCAGTGGTGGTGTGCGCAAGGCGTTGGGTCTCGCGCAACATCGGCCCGATCTTGCGTCTGTCATCGCTGCCGAAGTAGCTGCGAACACGTTGTCGAAGGTTGGTGGCCTTGCCGACGTACAGCACTTCATCGTGCGCGCCCAGAAAGCGATAGACGCCAGGGGAGCGGGGTAGATGATGGGTCAGTTTCAACTTGCCCGCCTGCGGGTGGCCACCCATCGTCGGGAGCATCACCAGATCGTCCAAACCCAACACACCGAGCCCGGCTGCGCGCTCCAGGAGCAGATGCAGCAGGTCGGTGGTAGCGAGAGCGTCATCGAGCGCGCGGTGATTGGGGCGGTGATCGAGGCGGAAGCGGCTGGCAAGTGTGCCCAGCCGGCAATCGGGCACCTCGTCGCGCACCAGACGGCGAGCCAGCGGCAACGTGTCGATGACGGTGTTGCGCAGGGCAGGCCGGTCGCTGCGCAGCAAGGCGGCGTTGATGAAGCCCATGTCGAAACTGACGTTGTGCCCGACGATGACCGCCTCGCCGATGAACTCCTGCAGCGTCGGTAGGACCGTTTCGATGCGGGGCGCCTTTGCGACCATGGAGTGTGTGATGCCCGTCAGGACGGTGACGCTTGGTGCGATGGCTCGTCCCGGGTTGATGAGCGTGGCCATGGTGCCCAGGCATTCGCCCCTACGAACTTTGACCACGCCAATCTCGGTGATCATGTCGCCGCCGCGGTCGCTGCCAGTGGTCTCAATGTCGAGCACGCAGAACGTGACGTCGGCCAGTGGCGTTCCGAGATCGTCGAAGGAGCGCTGCACAGGGCGCCAGTTCATCACGAACATCCGTTCGTTGTCAAGAACAGTTGTTCGATCAGCTGCGGCTCGTACGGTGGATAGCCTGAACCCATGCCCGCCGCAACCAGTCCCGATGGCGGAGGCGGCTCATCAGCAGTTGGTCTCAGCGATCGCGCGCTTCACTCGGCACTCGAATTCGCTGTCGGTATCGCGGCCGCCGGTTCCAAACTGCGGCCAGCGCTGCCGTTCCCATCCGGCCTCAAGCCGTACCTCCGATTTCACCGGCTGCCGCCTGCCGCACTGGCCAAGGTGCGTGAGGCGGTCGAAGGAGATTCCATTTTCCTGGGTCGTCTGGGAATGGTTGCGACTGAGGAACTCCTCGACGACGTCGGCATGTTGTGGCTCACCCGTCCTGACGGCTGGCACGCCGCGGCGGTGGCAATCGCCACGAAAGCGGACAACGTCCCCGGCGATGACGCCGCAGAGCTGCGTCGTGAGCAGCGGCGCCGTGATGCTGCCGAGGCCTCTGCCGTTCGTTCCCGATTGGAGGTCGCCTTGCTGCGCGACCAACTCGAAGCCGAGCGCACGGCACGAGTCGCAGCTGACGCTCAGCTTGCAGCCGCCTCGTCGGAGCTGAAGGCGATGCGGCGCCGCACTGCCGAGCTGGAGCGCAGCGTGGAGAAGCGCGTTCGCGGCGCCGACTCTGCGGCAGCAGTAGTTGGCTCCGTCGAGGCCCAGCTGGCTGCCGCACGCGACGAGTTGGCGTCGGCAGTTGCCGCTCGCGACGCGGCGTT
Source organism: Ilumatobacteraceae bacterium (assembly GCA_031366885.1). Classification (GTDB taxonomy): domain Bacteria; phylum Actinomycetota; class Acidimicrobiia; order Acidimicrobiales; family Ilumatobacteraceae; genus UBA668. Next base: position 3,319 of record JANLPB010000056.1, on the reverse strand, counting down.
GGCAGACCGGGCCGCCGTGCATTCGGGGCCATCGGGCGACATCGAACGCGTGCGGGCGTTGCTCACCGAAGCGCTGGCGCTGACTCGCGGTCCGTCGCCATCCTCGCGTCGCCGGCAACGAACCCCGATAGCGCTGCCCGGTGGGGTCTACGGCGACAGCGAGGCAGCGGGGCAGCACCTACTGCGAACCACCGATGCGGTCGTACTGGTGGATGGGTACAACGTCGCCAAGTTGGGGTGGCCGAGGCTGCCGCTCGAGCGACAGCGCGAGGTCTGTATCGAAGCTGCTGAGAACCTCGCGCGGCGCTGGGGTTGCCTGATCCATATCGTGTTCGACGGTGCATCCGTCGTTGGCGCGACTGCACCAACACGCCGACTGGTGCGGGTCAGCTTTTCTCCCGAGGGTGTGATTGCAGATGACGTGCTCCGTGCGGAGGTAGCCGCGCTCGACACTGACCGACCCGTGGTGGTCGTCACCAACGACAAAGCAGTGATCGCCGATGTACGCGCCGCCGGCGCCAACATCGTGGCCAGCGACGCGTTTCTCACCCTCGCTCGGCGATAGCCGGCGCAGTCCACGAAACTGTGTGAGACCCTTCGTGCATGATGCCCGCATGTCCCACTTCGTCATCTCCTGCGACACCTGCGTCATGAGCGGCACAGCCACGTGCGCGGATTGCGTCGTCACCCACCTGCTGGCCCCGGCACGCCGCGAGCGGCTGGAGTTCGATGCTGCCGAGATCCGGGCTGTGCAGTTACTCGCTGCGGCCGGCCTGGTGCCTACGCTGCGTCATCGTGAGGCGTGCTAGTCGAGTGCAGACCATCAGTCCCGTGGTGGACGATGAGTACCTCGCGGAGCTCGCGGCGCTCACCAAGCCCTTTGGTGTCAGTCACACCGGCGTCGCTGCCGCCACCGTGCTCACCCGAGCCCGAGAGGCCATCGAGCATCGCCTGTCCAACGATCTCACCGACGGCATGCAGTTCACATTCCGCAATCCGGCCCGGTCCACCGATCCGCAACGTGCCGTAGTCGGGGCGCAGTCCATCTTCGTGGCCGCCCGCCCGTATCTGCTCGCCGAGCCGGAGCCGCCGGAGCAGCCCAGTGGGCGCGTCGCTCGCTACGCCTGGGCCGACCACTACGCGCCGCTGCGCGAGGCGCTGTGGGTTGTTGCAAGACGCCTGCGCGCCGACGGTTTCGCGGCCGTTCCATTCGTTGACGACAACAGCATCGTCGACCGCGAGGTTGCGTATCAGGCCGGCATTGGTTGGTTCGGTAAGAACGCCAACCTGCTGATTCCAGGCGCGGGCAGTTGGTTCGTGCTCGGAAGTGTGGTGACCAGCGCTGCGCTGCCGGTGCAAGACGCTGTGGTGCAAGACGGGTGCGCCGCATGCCGCCGTTGCCTCGATGCGTGCCCGACCGGCGCGATCGTGCAACCGGGTGTCATCGACGCTGGGCGCTGCCTGGCGTGGGTGCTGCAGAAACCGGGGGTCATTCCCCGCGAACTTCGCGCCGCGGTCGGCAATCGCCTTTACGGCTGTGACGACTGTCAGGAGGTGTGCCCGCCGACAGTTCGCTTCGGTCACCGCACCTCGGCGCCACCGGCCGCCGACGTCAAAGCCTGGCTGTCGGTGCTGTCGCTGCTCACTGCCTCCGACGAGGACGTCATCGCGCAGTGGGGGCGTTGGTATCTGGCCGACCGAGACCCGCGCTGGATCCGCCGCAACGCACTCGTCGTACTCGGCAACGTGGGCGACCCGCAGGCTGCCGCCGTACGGCAGGTCGTTGGCGACTACCTTGCACACGACGATTCGATGCTGCGCGCCCATGCTGTGTGGGCCGCCCAGCAGTTGGGTCTGCACGATCTCATGCCTGTCACCGACCCCGACCCCGACGTCCAGTCCGAGCTGCAGGCGGCGCTGTGAAGCACCTCCTTGTCACCAACGACTTTCCTCCCAAGATCGGCGGCATCCAGTCGTTGCTGTGGGAATGGTGGCGGCGCCTTCCGCCAGAGTCATTCGCCGTGCTCACCAGCCCCTATGCGGGGTCCGAAGCCTTCGACGCCGCCCAGCCGTTTCATATCGAGCGCACCCGCGAGCCCGTGTTGCTGCCACACCCGTGGATGGTGCAGCGAATCAATGCGATGGCACGCGAAGTCGCAGCTGATCTCGTCGTGCTCGACCCGGCGCTACCGCTCGGGCTTGTCGGCCCGTCTCTGGAGCTGCCGTACGACGTGGTTCTGCACGGTGCGGAGGTCACGGTGCCGGGTCGGCTCCCGCTGAGTAAACAAACGCTGGGCTACGTGCTGCGGCGTGCTCGCCACATCGTGGCCGCCGGTGGGTACCCGGCAGCCGAGGCCGAGCATGCTGCGGGGCGGTCGTTGCCGATCACGGTGGTTCCGCCGGGCGTCGACACGGAGCGGTTTCATCCGTTGACGTCCTCGGAGCGAGCCGCGGCACGGGCCGATTTCGGTTTCGGCGACGAGGCGGAAGTCGTTGTCAGCATCAGCCGGCTCGTCCCGCGTAAGGGTTTCGATACAGCAATCCGTGCTGCAGCGTTGCTGCACGGGTCGCGTCCGAAGCTGCAATTGGTGATCGCTGGTGGCGGGCGCGACCTCGAGCGATTGCGTGGTCTGGCGGCAACGCTGAGGGCGCCGGTACGTTTCCTCGGCAGGGTGAGCAATGACGATCTACCGCGTCTCTATGGCTGTGCCGACGTCTACGCCATGCTGTGCCGCAACCGGTGGGGCGGCCTCGAGCAGGAGGGTTTCGGCATCGTATTCCTGGAGGCGGCCGCGTGCGGTGTGCCCCAGGTGGCGGGCGACTCTGGTGGCGCGGCCGAGGCGGTGCAGGACGGTGTGACCGGCGTAGTGGTACGTCAGCCCGAGGACCCTCGCCAGGTGGCCGCCGCAATCGAAGGTTTGCTGGACAACCCGGCGCAGGCCCGGGCAATGGGTGTGGCAGGTCGCGAGCGAGCGGTGCGCGAGTTCTCATACGACGTCCTGGCCCACCGTCTGGGAACCTCCCTCGGTGCCCTGGCAGAATGAACCCGTGACCTCTCGTGTAGTGCGTGCCAACGTCGTGGGCACGGTGCTGTTTCTGGTGGCGCTCGCCATCGCAATTCCGTTCCGGACGCATCGTCCAGCCCAAGTGCTCATCGTTGTGGTGTCGCTCGCACTCTTCGCTGCGGGTATTGCCACCTCGCTCTGGGCGTACACGACGGCTCTTGAACGGTCGCGCAGTGAGGAAGTCGGTGTCGCAAACCTGTTCCTCCTCACCGGCGGCACCGCCCCTGCAGCGGTGAAACGGGCGATGTCCGCAG
>JANLPB010000036.1:0-11400 GCA_031366885.1 Ilumatobacteraceae bacterium | reverse complement strand
ACGCAATCATCTTCGACCTGGAGGACGCCGTGGCGCCGGATGCCAAGGAGGTCGCGCGAGCGAATGCTGTCGCCGCGGCCGCGTCCGGCGAGTACGGGTCGCGCGAGTTGACCATCCGCTGTAACGGGTTGGACACTCCGTGGGGTCTCGACGATCTGGCGGCTGCGAATGGTTCGGGCGCGTCCGCTGTGGTGATTCCGAAGGTCGGTTCGCTGGCCGAAGTCGAGCGCATCGCGGCTCACACCTCGCTGCCGATCTGGGCGATGATCGAGACGCCGTCGGCGGTCCTGGACTGTCGTCTGATCGCCAGCCACCCGCAGGTGGCGGTGCTCGTGATGGGGACGAACGACTTGGCTCGCGAGGTCCGCTCCGTGCTCGGCGCCGCAGGCCGGCATCCGTTGGTCCCGCACCTGGCGACGGCGCTGCTGGCCGCGAGGGAAGCCGACAAGGTGATTCTCGACGGCGTGTTCAACGATGTGAAGGACCTGGACGCGTTCCGAGTGGAATGCGAGCAGGGTTTCGAGATGGGTTTCGACGGCAAGACGCTGATCCACCCCGGTCAGGTCGACATCTGCAACGACGTATGGGCGCCGTCGGAGGCCGACATCGAGAACGCCCGCGGCCTGATCGCCGCGTTCGAGGTCGGTCTTGCCGAAGGCAAAGGCGTAGTGACGCACAACGGTCGCATGATCGAGAATCTCCACGTCGCCAACGCTCAAAGGGTCCTTGCCGTCGCCGACGCCATTGCCGCCCTGGGCTAGTGGAGCGGCCTAGTCGGCGGCCAGCAGTGGCTGCGTCTGGGTTTCTGGTCGCGATTCGTTGCATCCATGCGGAACGAATCGCGACCAGAAGCCCTGCAGACCGCCGCCCGCAGCATGGGAGCTATGGGCGGATGGCGTTTAACGCGGCCATGGCGCTCCCGCGAGCGCCAGCCATGTCGAGATCGGAGACGACCAAGAACTCGGTGACCTCGCGCTGCTCGACGCGCAGCGCGGTGTGCTGCTGGACCGTCTCGAGGAACCAGTCACGGAAATGGGGCTCGGCCTCGACGACCCCGCCGCCAACGAAATAGCCATCCGGGTCGGTGAAGTTGGCGGCGATCGTGAACATGCGCCCGATCGCCATCGCCTGCTGCTCGAAGATCTTCAGCGCCAGCTCATCGCCGCGTTGTGCATAACTACGAACTTCCTTGGCCGCGGCAGCAATCGGCAGCGCCGCCAGCGGATGCGACGGATACTGAGTCAGCCAGAACGGCAGCAGGTTGTTCTGAATGCCACTGAGCGAGGCGATGCTCTCCAGGTCGCCGTCGAAACCGCAGTTGCAGTGCGGCAAGGGTTGACAGTCGACCAAAAGTCCGTGCATCGGAATATGCACATGCCCCAATTCGCCCGCCATTCCCGACGCACCGCGAACAACAGCGCCCATCTCGATCACGCCCCCACCGAGGCCCGTGCCCACGATGGCTGCCACCGACGAGCGTTGCGCGGACAGGACGCCATAGTGCTGCTGGTGGGCATAAAGCGCCGCAGCATTGCCGTCGTTGTTGTAGATCACGGGCAACCGCAGCGCATCCTCGACAGCTGCGCGTACGTCGAAGCCCCACCACTCACGCTGAGCAAAGTTGGTGGAGCCCCGCAGCGAAATCACGCCGCCGGCGGTTGCCGGGCCAGGCGTGTCGAGGCCAACAGCCAGCACCGCCTGGTTCTCGGCACCGGCCTCGCGCAACACCGCAGCGACGACGGCCACTATTGCCTCGATCGCCGCCGCCGGGCCGTCCGTCACCCTGCTGGGTAGCTCGACCATGCGATCGATGAGGAACGTGCCGTCATCACGCAGAACAGTGGCGTTGGTCTTCGTTCCCCCAACATCGATTCCCACCACGACCGTCATGTGGCGACACACTACAGATGAACTTTGTGCGGGAACAATGACCGCTCTGTACGCCACCGCATGTGACAACTACCATGCTCACATGACCGCGCTCGACACACATCCCGCCGATGCTTTCGACAACGACCGCAAACACGTCTTTCACTCGTGGAGCGCACAGGATGCGCTCAACCCGGCAGTGGTCGCAAGGGCCCTGGGCAGCGAGTTCTGGACGCAGGACGGCACCCGCTTCCTCGACTTCTCCAGCCAGCTGGTCAACGTCAACATCGGCCACCAGCACCCCAAGCTCGTCGCCGCGATTCAGGAGTACGCGGGCAAGCTCTGCACCGTCGCCCCGTTCCACGCCAACGACGCCCGCAGCGAGGCCGCTCGCCTGATCACCGAGGTCGCGGCCACCAACATCGACAACTGCGACCTCGACATGGTGTTCTTCACCAACGGCGGCGCCGAGGCCACAGAAAACGCGGTTCGCATGGCCCGCCTGCATACCGGTCGCCACAAGGTGCTCAACCACTATCGCAGCTACCACGGCGCCACCAACGGTGCCATCACTCTCACCGGCGACCCGCGCCGGTGGCCGAGCGAACCCGGCATGCCCGGCGTTGTCAAGTTCTGGGGGCCCTACGCCTACCGCAGCGCCTTCCATAGCAGCAGCGAAGCGCAGGAGTGCGAGCGCGCGTTGCAGCACCTCGACGACGTGCTGATGGTGGAAGGCGGGCACACCGTCGCCGCCATCATCATCGAGACCGTCGTGGGGACCAACGGCATTCTTGTGCCGCCGGATGGCTACCTGGCGGGCATCCGCGAGCGCTGCGACCGTCACGGCATCATGATGATCTGCGATGAGGTGATGGCCGGGTTTGGCCGCTGCGGCGAGTGGTTCGCGTTCCAGAAGTGGGGCGTCCAGCCCGATCTGGTGTGCTTCGCGAAGGGCTCGAACTCGGGCTACATCCCCGTCGGAGGTGTGGTGATCAGCCGCAAGGTTTCGAACAGCTTCCGCGACAAGGCGTACCCGGGCGGGCTCACCTATTCGGGCCACCCATTGGCGTGCGCCTCGGTCGTTGCCAGCATCAACATCTTCAAGGAAGAGGGCATCATCGAGCATGCCCGAATGTTGGGCGACGACGTGCTGCGCCCCGGCCTGGAGAAGTTGCAGGCCAACCACCCAAGTGTCGGTGAGGTGCGCGGCCTCGGCGTGTTCTGGGCGCTCGAGCTGGTCAAGAACCGGGCCACCCGCGAGGCCCTCGTGCCCTACAACGCAGCTGGCGCCGACGCGAAGCCAATGGTGGAGCTGGCCGCGGCGTGTAAGTCGAAGGGGCTGTGGCCCTTCATCCACTTCAACCGGCTGCAGGTGACGCCGCCGTGCACCACCAGCATCGACCAGATCGAGGAGGGCCTCGCCATCCTCGACGACGCCCTCACCACCGACAACTACTACACAGGCTGAACGAAACCCTCGCGCACCCCTCTGCCACACTCCCCCAATGGGACGCAACAGCCAACAACGCAGGGCGCGAAAACAGCGCCAAGAAGCCTCTCGACAACGGCCTGGCGGCTCGCGAGCCGGCACCGATGAGGGTGAGTACACACTCGACGAAGTGCTCAACACCACGTGCCTCGCAGCCTTCGGGCCGGGGGCCAACAAGGCGTTGTTCGGGCGCGCCATGACGATGCTGCACAAGTTGGAGACCGACACCGACCCGCTCTATCGACCGAGTACTCGCGTCGCACAGGTGTTGCGTCAGCTCACCGAGTCGGCGCTCGACGGCGGCTGGCAGCCCGCCGATCTCGTGCACGTCGTCAAGCGTGAATCGACGCTGCGCGCCAGCCGACTCACTCTTGCGTTCATCGCCGATCACGCCCGTCGGTTCGACGCACCTACACACGCTCCACACCCGTGGCTTGACCAGCTACAGGATCTTGGCGTCCTCGACGCCGACCGCACCACGATCATCGGGGGCCGCGGCGACCTCATTGCCGGCTGGGCGCGCACCGAGCGCCAGTATCCGGAGGAAGCGCTGACAGTTGCGGTGCAGTTCCTGGCCCAGCTGCGACTGTTGCCCCGCCTGCCAATTGTGCTGACGCCCCCCGAAAAGTGGGGTGCCACCAACCGCGGTGTCATGCCAACGCCGCGGTCGACTGAGGGCATCGATGCCAAGGCGCTGAAACTGATCAGAGCGTTGTTGGCAAAAGCGGAAGCCACCACCTTCGATGCCGAGGCGGAAGCATTCACGGCCAAAGCCCAAGAGATGATGACCCGCCACTCCATTGATGCGGCAGTGGTCGCGTCGGCTGTCGCGGGTGGCCGCACCGCCGCCGGCGTTGAATCGCGGCGGGTGCACATCGACAATCCGTACGCCGAGGAGAAGGCCGGCTTCCTCTCCGCAATCGCCGACGTCAACGGTGTGCGCAGTGTGTGGTTGCCGCACGCCGGACTGTGCACCGTGGTCGGGTTCCCCGTCGACCTGCAGCTCACCGACCTACTGTTCACCTCGCTCCTGGTCCAGGCGACGCGTGCGTCGGCGGCCGCCACCGCCACAGATCGCCAGCTCAGTACGGCATCCTTCCGCCGAGCGTTCTTGATCGCGTTCGCTCACCGCATCGCAGAGCGGTTGGAGGCTGCGCGGCGGCATGTTGCCGCAGAGGCGGCAGAGGAATACGGCGCCTCACTGTTGCCGGTACTTGCCAGTCGCGAAGCTGCGGTGGAGGCCGCCTACGCCGAGGCGTTCCCCAACACCACCCTGATGAAGAGCCGCAGTCTCAACGCCGCCGGCTGGCATGCCGGCCGGTCGGCGGCAGACGTCGCCGACATCGGCGCCGGCGCACCGATCACCGCTGGCTGATCAGCCCGAAGTCCGCCCACGCGTCAGGGTTGTCGATGGCGCCGAGGTCGGCGAGAAAGCCGGTCAGCTTGGAAAGGCCAGCAATCACATTCGCTTGGTGGTTCGGGTTGGCCTTCGCAATCGCCTCGCCGTCGGCGATGCCCAGATGTTCGAACACCTCCGGGTTGAGGCTCAACGAGGTGATCTCGGCAACCAGCACCGGTGCCACGTCGCGGACCACTTTTCGCTCATCGGCGGCCAGTGTCGGCCAGATCTCGGTGAGGTACGACTTGGCAAAGCTGACGTGGCGGGCCTCCTCGGCCACGTGCAGCTTCGCAATGGCGCGGGAGGTGGCGTGCACCCGCTCGTCACGCATCGCGGCCCGGTTGGCGTAGTCGAGCAGTTCCTCGATCGCGAGGATGAGAACGTAGGACAGCGTGCGACCCTCTGCGCTATCAGCGACGATCACCGGTCGGTCAGGTGCGTAGGTGGGCGTGCCTGCGCGTCGGATGTACTCGCCGAACATTGCCGAGTGGCGGCATTCGTCGGCGACCTCGATCAGTAGGTAACGGTGCATCGGGTCAGTGATGCTGATCGTGGTGAGGTGGCGCAGCACGATCTGCATGAGCGCGTTCTCGAACCAGATGCCGGCAGAGAACAGGGCTGCGGTTTCGTGGCGGCTGTACGTGATGCGGTCTGCGAGCGACATCGTGTCCCAGGTGACCGTGCCGTACAGCGACAGCAGCTCGGGCGGCAGGTGATACGCCGAGTCGTCGATGGGAAGGTCCCAATCGATCTCCTCGAAGGGGTCGTGGGTGGCCTTGTGCGATGCAGCGGTCAACTGCGTTGCACGGCTGGCAGTTCTGGGCAAGGTCAATTGGCTCATGACTGCAGCGTAACCGTAACAGTTGTAACTGTCACGGTATTATGACAGTGATTACTGTCACAGTCGACGTCGTGGTGATTGAATAGCAACCATGGAGTACACGTTGGAGGCACTGGCTCGCGAGACCGGCGTGAGTGGGCGCACGATCCGCTACTACCAGGCCGAGCGGATCCTCGAATCACCGACGAAAGTCGGCCGTGACGCCGTGTACGGCGACAGCCACTTCGAACGGCTGCAGCTGATCGGTGAGTTGCGCGACAAGGGCCTCACGCTGCAGACGATTCGCCAGTTGGTCGACGCCGATGGCCTGACGCAGTCCGTCTCTCACTGGCTCGGTGTCGATGCGACGCTGAAGACACCGTGGTCCGACGACCGCCCACGCACGTTCACTCACGAGGAACTCAACGACCGCGTCGACCGCCTCGGCTTGTCGAAGCCGGGCGTACTCGCCGAGCTCCGCACTCATGGGTACATCCGTCCGGGCCCAGACGAGGGCTGGGAAGTTCCCAGCCCGGCGCTGCTGGGTCAGGCGTTGCAACTACTTGCCGCCGGCATCGATCTCGACATTTCGGCGAACGTGCGCGACCTGTTTCGCCGACGCTTGGCCCAGGCTGTCGACGACACGGTCAAGTTGATGGTCGACCGCCGGGGCCGCGGCTTTGCCGGGGCTGCGAGTGCCGAGGAACTGGCAGTAGCACTTGAAGCGCTTCGTCCGGCGGCTCGGGAAATGTCGAGTGTGATCCTCGCTCAAGAAGTCGAAAGGGCATTGGCTGCACTGGTCGAGTCCGGCCCCGCACCCCTGAAGCGCAAGGGCCGCTGATGCCGCTTCGCTGAAGGTTCGGGCTCAGATGCAACACTTACCACGTGACCGACACAAGCCATCTGCCTCGCTCCGCCCCCAACGACGCCACCATTCACACGCAGGCCGTCACTTCTCAGGGTGTACCCAACTTTGATCCGGCCGACTTCGAGCGCGCCTCGCGCGGGCTCATTGCCCAGCACCCTACCGGCATCATCGAGGGCGACTTCGGGCAGGCCTGGAACATCAACAGGTACGACTTCATCCAGCAGGGCTCTCCCAACCCCGACACCGTGCACCCCAGCCTGTGGCGCCAGGCCCAGCTGAACAACATCCACGGCTTGTTCGAAGTTGCCGACGGCGTCTGGCAGGCACGCAGCTACGACATCTCCAACATCACGTTCATGGCTGGGGAGCAGGGTTGGGTGATCATCGACCCGCTCACGTCCACGGCCACCGCCCGCGCCTGCCTCGAGTTGGCCAACACCCACCTGGGTGAACGGCCCGTCACCGCCGTCATCTACACCCATAGCCACCTCGACCACTTCGGCGGCGTGCTCGGCGTGACCACTCAGGCCGACGTCGATGCCGGGCGCTGCCGCATCATCGCGCCCGAGCACTTCATGCGTGAGACCGTCGCCGAGAACCTTCTGGCCGGCCACGCGATGAACCGTCGGGCGCTCTACCAGTTCGGCCCGCTGCTGCCGGCGGGGCCGAAGGGGCACGTCGACTGCGGGCTCGGTAAGGGTGTCCCTCTCAGTTCCCCGGGCCTCATTTCGCCGACCGAGGACATCACGTTCACGGGCGAAGAGCTGATCGTCGATGGCATTCGCATCATCTTCCAGTTGACTCCCGAGACGGAAGCGCCAGCGGAGATGAACTTCTTCTTCCCCGACAAAGGCTGGCTGTGCATGGCCGAGAACTGCTCGCACAACATGCACAACCTGATCCCGATTCGTGGCGCGCAGGCACGCGACTCGTTGGCGTGGAGCACCTACATCGACGACGCGATCGAGCTGTTCGGCGACCGCACCGAGGTCATGTTCGCGTCGCATCACTGGCCACGGTGGGGCGCGGACAACGTGCGTGAGTTCCTCGGTCGCCAGCGCGATCTCTATCGGTGGATTCACGACCAGACCCTGCGGCTGGCCAACCACGGACACGTCGCCACCGAGATTGCGGAGCTGCTGCGTCCGGCCACCGAGCACTATGAGGAGAGCCACACGATCGGCTATTACGGCAGTCTGATCCACAACGTGAAGGCGGTCTACCAGCGCTACCTCAGCTGGTACGACGGCAACCCCTGCCACCTGCACCCGCACCCGCCCGTGGAGGCGGGCCAGCGTTACGTCGCTCTTGCTGGCGGTGCTGACGCGCTGCTGGCCGCAGCCCACGCGGCGTATGAAGCCGGCGACTACCGCTGGGTCGCTGAGCTCGTCAACCATCTCGTCTTCGCCGACCCCACCAACACAGCTGCTCGTTCCTTGCAGGCCGCGGCGCTGGAGCAGATGGGCTACCAGAGCGAGTCGGCCACCTTCCGCAACGCGTACCTGATGGGTGCACAGGAGCTACGCCACGGCGGTCCGCCGCGTCGGCCAGCGGCGAATCGCGGGCTTGTGCGGGCGCTGCCCATCGACCAACTCTTCGCCCTGGTAGCGATGCGTCTCAAAGCCGATGAGGTCGGGGGCGTGACGACGAACATCAACCTCGTGCTCACCGACCTCGACGAGCGATGGACGCTCGGCCTCTCCAATCGGGCCGTCCACTACCGCGCCGATCGACAGCTACCTGACGCCGACGTCACAGTGACCACGACCCGCGAAACGCTGTCACAGATCGTCGCCGGTGAAACCTCCATCGCGGCCGCGGCTGAAACCGATCAGCTGTCGAGCGACGGCGACCTCGGCGCACTGCACCAGATCATCGACCACCTGGACGTGTTCCACAGCGGCTTCAACATCATCGAGCCCTAAGGCTCACGCGGCTAGGCGGTGACGTGCCAGGTGCCGTTGCTGCGCAACAACGCGGCCAGGTCGCCGGGGCCTTTGCGCTCCGATGCGGCTGCTAGCTGGGCACCGACCATTTGGCCGTAGTCGCCGCGCTGCACGTCGCGGAACACTCCGAACGGTGTTGCCTCGTGATCTGAGTGCGTCAATCGAGCGAGCGCGAACGCTAGGCCCGGGTCGTCGCGATTCGCGTCGTGAACCAGGATCGCGTCCTCGCCGACGTCGGCGACTTCAACGATGCGCAGTTGTCCGTCGCCTCCCATGACGACACCACGGTGACCATCGGCGCCGAAGCGAATCGGCTGACCGTGGTGGAGATCGATCATCATCTCCTCACGGACCTGTCGGCTGGTGATGTCGTCGAATGCACCGTCGTTGAACACGTTGCAGTTCTGGAAGATCTCCACGAACGACGCACCGCGGTGCGCGTGCGCGGCGCGGAACACTTCGATCATGTGCTTGCGGTCGAGGTCGTGTGTGCGAGCAACGAACGACGCCTCCGCACCAAGCGCAACCGACAGCGGATTGAACGGGTGATCGATGGACCCGAACGGAGTGCTCTTGGTGATCTTGCCCGTCTCCGACGTCGGCGAGTACTGACCCTTGGTCAGCCCGTAGATGCGGTTGTTGAACAGCAGAATCGTCAGGTTGACGTTGCGACGCAGCGCGTGGATGAGGTGGTTGCCACCGATCGACAGTGAGTCACCGTCGCCGGTGATCACCCACACATCGAGGTCGGGACGGGCCACAGCCACACCCGTCGCAATGGCCGGCGCCCGACCGTGGATGCTGTGCATGCCGTACGTGTTCATGTAGTACGGGAAGCGGCTGCTGCACCCGATGCCGCTGATGAACACCGTGTTCTCCGGCGCCACACCCAGCTCGGGCATCAGCGTCTGCACTGCGTGCATCACACCGTAGTCACCGCAGCCGGGGCACCACCGAACCTCTTGGTCGCTGACCCAATCCTTCTTCGATGTGATGGGGACGATTGTGTCGCTCATGATGTCGATCCTCCAGCGAGGGCGTCGTTGATGGCAGCTTCAAGTTCGGCGGAGGTGAAGGGAAGGCCCTGCACCTTGTTGATCGGCTTCGCGTCGATCAGAAAGTCGGCGCGGATGATGCGGCACAGATGGCCGAGGTTGAGCTCGGGCACCAGCACCTTCGGGAATCGCTGCAACAGCTCACCCAGGTTGGGCGGCAGCGGGTTGAGGTGCGTCAGGTGAATCCAGGCGACCTTGGTGCCGACCCGGCGGGTCCGTTGCACGGCGGCATCGATGGCCGCCCAGGTTGAGCCCCAACTCAGAATGCACACCTCTGCGTCATCGTCGCCGACAATGGTTGCCAGCGGAATGTCGTTGGCAATACCCGCCACCTTGGCAGCACGGAGATGCACCATTTTCTCGTGGTTCTCCGGGGCGTAGCTGATGTTGCCGGTGCCGTCCTCTTTCTCGATCCCGCCAACGCGATGCATCAACCCGGGAGTGCCTGGAATGGCCCACGGGCGGGCCAGCGTGTCGGGGTCGCGCAGGTATGGCCAGAAGTCTGGCGTTCCGTCGTCAGCGATGTGGTTCATCTCCGTTTGGAACGGCACCGAGATGTCGGGCAGCGTGTCGAGGTCGGGCAGCAGCCACGGCTCGCTGCCGTTGGCGAGGAAGCCGTCGCTCAACAAGATGACTGGGGTGCGGTACTTCAGCGCAATCCGTGCGGCCTCGATCGCGGCATCGAAACACTGCGCTGGGCTATAGGCGGCAACGATCGGCAGCGGAGCTTCGCCGTGGCGACCGAACATCGCGATATTCAGGTCGGCGGCCTCGGTCTTGGTTGGCAGTCCCGTCGAAGGCCCGCCGCGCTGAATGTCGATAATCAAAAGCGGCAGCTCCAAGGAGATGCCAAGGCTGATGGTTTCGCTCTTCAACGACAGGCCGGGACCGCTGGTGGTCGTGAGACCAAGGTGCCCCGAAAAGGCTGCTCCCAGCGCCATTCCGATTGCGGCGATCTCATCCTCCGCCTGCACAGTGCGAACACCGAAGTGCTTGTGCTTGGAGAGCTCGTGCAGGATGTCGCTGGCCGGCGTAATCGGGTAGCTGCCCAGGAACAGCGGCAACTTCGCCAACTGCCCCGCTGCAACCAGACCCCATGCCAACGCGACATTGCCGCTGATGTTGGTGTACTCGCCAGGGGGCAGCTTCGCCGGCTTCACCTGGTACGGATGGTCGAACAGTTCGCTGGTCTCGCCGAAGTTATAGCCCGCTTTGAAGGCGGCGATGTTGCTGGCCTTCACCAGTTCCTTGAACTTGCCCTCGATCCAGTCCAACGTTGGTTCTGTGGGCCGCGAGTAGAGCCAGCTGATCACGCCGAGCGCGAAGAAGTTCTTCGAGCGCTCGGAGTCGCGAGCCTTCACGCCCAATGGCTCGGTGGCCAACCGCGTCAGTGTCGTCATCGGGATCTCTACGACGCGGTACGCGGAGAGAAAGTCATCGTGCAGCGGATTGTGGTCGTACCCGGCCTTGTCCAGATCGCGGGTTTCGAAGGCGTCGCTGTTGACGATGAGGAGACCGTTCTGCTCGAGCCGATGCAGATCGGCTTTGAGCGCTGCCGGGTTCATCGCGACGAGCACGTTGGGCGAATCGCCTGGCGTGGTGATGTCGTGGTCCGAGATGTGGACCTGAAAACTCGACACTCCATTGACGGTTCCCGCTGGTGCGCGAATCTCGGCCGGATAGTCCGGGAACGTCGATAGGTCGTTACCGAACAACGCGCTCGCCGACGTGAAACGATCACCGGTGAGCTGCATCCCGTCGCCAGAATCGCCTGCGAACCTGACGACGACATGGGAGATCTGCTCCGGCTGCCGGTCGGATCGTGCATCGACGTTCATGGGCTTGGTGTCCGTCATGGGCCACCTCCTGGTGCGAGGCTCGGCCCCTTTGCCGTCCCTCGATGGCACGTTACCGTGCTGGCCTCAATGTGAGCGCGACACCAGCAAGAGCGACC
>JANLPB010000029.1:0-2729 GCA_031366885.1 Ilumatobacteraceae bacterium | reverse complement strand
TGCGCGAGAGCGCGTTGATGTTGGCGAAGTCGCCAGCCTCGCGGGCGGCGGCGAGCTGATCGAGGGTGTCGTTCGCGCCCTTCACGTATGCAGCGTGGTGCTTGCTGTGATGCAAGTCGACGATCTCCCCGCTGTAATGCGGCTCCAGGGCGCTGGGGGAGTAGGGCAGCTCGGGGAGTGTGTAGATAGGCATGTGTGGGTCCTTCCCTGTAACGATGCTTCCCAAACCTTCGCGCAATCTGGCTCCCGGCGCACCGCACAGCCCAGATGTCGTGGCAGCCTGACCGAATGAGTTCGGATTCACAGCACTACGACCTGATCATCATCGGCGCCGGTTCCGGCAACTCGGTCATCGGCCCGGAGATGGACGGCTGGCGCATCGCAATGATCGAGCGCAGTCTGTTTGGCGGCACGTGTCTGAATCGCGGCTGCATCCCCTCAAAGATGCTGATCTACCCGGCCGACCTTGCGGAGCATGCGAAGGACGGCGCGCGGTACGGCATCGAGACTGAGTTCCTTGGTGCCGATTGGCCGGCCATCGTGCATCGCGTGTTCGGTCGTATCGACCCGATCGTCGAGGGCGGGCGCCAGTACCGACTCGGCCTGGCGAATGTGGACGTGTACGAACATTCGGCGCACTTCGTCGGCGAGCGCGAGCTGGAAGTCGCCGGCACCCGAATCACCGGTGACCGCGTCGTGATTGCCGCCGGCGCACGGTCGTTCATTCCTTATGTGCCGGGCATTGACGACGTGCCGTTTCACACCAGCGACAGCATCCTGCGCATCGCCCAACAGCCGAAGCATCTCGTCATTCTCGGAGGTGGCTTCATCGCCACCGAGTTGGGCCACGTCTTCCAGGCGCTCGGCTCGAAGGTCACCATCATCAATCGCGGTCACTGGCTGTTGCAGGCCGAAGATCACGACGTCTCGCATCGGTTCACCGAGATTGCGGGTGAGCGTTTCGATCTCGCGCTCGGCACCCACGTCGAGCGTGTGTATCGAACCGACTCGGGCGTGGGGCTCGACGTCGTGTGCGACGCTGGCGCGCGCACCATCGAGGGAGACGTGCTCCTCGTGGCTGCCGGCCGCATTCCCAACAGCGATGAGCTGCACGTGCATGACGGCGGTATCGATGTCGACCGGCTGGGCAACGTGCTGGTCGACCAATACGGTCGCACCAGTTCGCCCGGCGTGTGGGCATTGGGTGATATCAACGGTCGCCACCAGTTGAAGCACATGGCCAACGGTGAAGCAAAGGTGGTGCGCCACAACCTGACGCACCCCGAGGACCTACAGGAATACGACAATCGACCGGCGCCGCACGCTGTCTTCACGAGTCCGCAGATTGGAGCGATCGGTCTCACAGAGAAGCAGGCGGAGGCGAGCGGCGAACCGTACGTGACGATCACGCATGCGTTCGGCGACGCCGCCTATGGCTGGGCGATGGAGGACACCACCGGCTTTTGCAAGCTGATTGGCGACCCGCGCACTCGCACGGTCATCGGGGCTCACCTCATGGGGTACCAGGCCTCGATGCTGGTGCAGTTGCTGGTGCAAGGCATGCACCTGGGTAACACTGCCGATGAGATGGCCAGCGGCCAGGTGTGGATTCATCCCGCTCTCTGCGAGGTCGTCGAACAAGCGCTCCTCAAGCTCGTTGAAGCCTTCGACAGGCAGCCTGAACGTCTCACCTAGCTCTTACGGTTCCTCGGTTGGCTCCTTACCCGGGGGGCGCATCATGTTCCTCACCACCCCCACCAAAGAAGGAACCCTGATGAACAAGAAAATGGCAACTGCTGGTCTCGCCGCTGGTCTCCTCGCAGGCACCGGGGCCGGACTGATTCTCCAGATGTCGGGCTCGGCCGGCGCCGCTGGTACCGCGATCACGGTCACCACCGACCCCACCGACACGACTGCAACCGACACTGCCGCTACTGATACGGCTGCTACCGACACGGCCACCGACGCAACTCAGGCGGCTGATCGTTCGGCTCGCTTGCAGGAAGTGCTCAAGCCGCTGGTCGATGCTGGCACGCTCACCCAAGCTCAGGCCGACAGCGTCGTCGACACCCTGATCGCTGCCGGTCCGATTGGCGGTGGCCGCGGTGGTCACGGCGGCGGGCCGGGCCTCAGCGTGGTTGCCACCACCTTGAGTATGACCGAGGCCGAAGTGCGCGACGCCATTTCCAACGGCCAGACCTTGGCGCAACTTGCCGAGGCCAAGGGCTCGACGGCGCAGGGCCTGATCGATGCCATCCTTGCCGACCAAAAGGCACATCTCGACGCAGAGGTTGCCGCTGGTGAGCACACGCAGGCAGAGGCCGACGCCAAGTTGGCAGATGCAACCACCCGAGTGACCGACTTCGTCAACAACACCGACGCAGCCAGCCTGGCAGGCCCCGGTGGACACGGTCGTGGCCCCGGTGGGGCTGACGACGGTGACGCCGACGATGCGGGCACCGCCACCACGACGGCGACCGACGCCACGACCTGATCGGTCGCACACAACCCACACGACATCCCCCCACGTCGTACGATCGGCCGGAGCGGCCCCTCCCCTCGCTCCGGCCGATCCGGCGTTTTCGCCTTGACTCACGAACCACACTCCACGACGCACGAACAGGACCACAGCAATGAGCGGACGCATTCTGATTGCAGATGACGACAGGGCAATTCGTGAGGCCCTCTCGCGTGCGCTCACACTCGAGGGCTACGACGTGGTGCAGGCA
>JANLPB010000331.1:0-14688 GCA_031366885.1 Ilumatobacteraceae bacterium | reverse complement strand
CAGGGTCCACCCAACACAACTGCCCGCCCGCGCCGGCGTGGCCGAATGCGAGCGGCGCAGATGGCATCCAGCGGTGAAGGTGGAAACCATCGCTTCCCGAGACATAGCCGGCGATCGTGCGGTTGGCAGGTACTCCGTCCGTCACGCTGACACTGCCGTTGCGAATGGTGCCCACGGCATCTTCGAGCCACGTGTCGGGAAGTGCTGCGCCGAAGTTATGCACGAAGTGCTGGTAGATCGCGGCCATGTCGGCTGCAGAGGCAACGGCGCCGCCTCCAGGAATGCCGACGGCCTGAGCTCGAGGGTCGTTGAGGGAGAGCAGCGCGTCGGTGCCGATGGACGCAACAGGCACGTACTCGTCGCGCCCGTAGGTGGCGATGAGATCAGCACGGTTCGTCGGATACTCGCCGGTCGACCGAATGGTGATGGCCCCGGCCACCTCTGGTCCGAGAACCCGCCCGACACCGGCCGGCTGGACAACGCGCTCGTGCACGACATCGAGATAGCTGCGCTGGTTGAGCGTCTCCAACAACTCGGCGATCACCCAGTGCGCCGACACAGGGTGGTACTCGGTGCGCGAGCCGACCGGGTAATCGAGCGCCCACGTGGCGAACTGCGCGCGGCGGCCGTCGCTGGTACCCCACCGGTCTGGGCCTATCGGCGCCTGCGCGAAGCCGCCCTGCATGGTGAGCAGCTGCAGCATCGTCACGGTGTCCTTGCCGTGATGGCCGAACTCGGGGAGGTAGTGCGCGACGGGCGTCGTCAGCTCAAGCGTGCCATCAGCGAAGTGAGGAAGCAACGCCATTGCAACCAGCGTCTTGGTGGCTGAGAAGATCACGAAGTGATCGGAGTCAGTGGCACCACCGAACGACTGGAAGTGAACGACTTCGCCGTTGATGCCCAGCGCGAGCTGGGCGGCGGTGATGTTTTCCGACTCGACTTCCTGCTGGATGCGTTGGGCGAGGGCGTGCAAGCCAGTAGCGGAGAGGGTGGTCACGAGTTCGTACAGTACGTGGTGAGGGGGTATCGATGACAGACGTGCGTGTGCAGCGAGTGGGCGACGTGGATGTCGTCACCATCGACCGACCTGAGGTGCGCAACGCGTTGCGTTATCAGAGCTACGACGAGCTGGAGCGCGCCGTACGAGGGACCACTGCGCGCTGCCTCGTGATCACCGGGTCGGACCCAGCCTTCTGCAGCGGCGACGACGTTCGCGAGGTGATGGGTGGCGGGACAGCCCCGGCTCCGACAGCGGTCCGCCCGCGCCTGACGCCCGCCGCCGGCGCGTTGCTGTATAGCGACGTGCCAATCGTGGCCGCGGTGAACGGTGCGGCCGTTGGGTGGGGTATGGAGCTGGCGTTGATGGCCGACCTCAGGGTTGCTCCGAGCGCGCCAAATTCGGCGAGTTGTTCGTACTACGCGGGTTGTGTAGCGACGTTGCCGGGCTCAGCCGACTTGCACAGCTCGTCGGCCGCGAGCGCGCGACGGAGATGTTGCTCACCGGTGACGTGATCGACGCCATCACTGCCGAGCGGTGGGGGTTGGTGACCAGAGTGGTCGCACACGACGAACTGCTGCCTTCCGCGATGGCCCTCGCGGAGAAGATTGCGTCTCGCCCCCCACTGGCGGTCCAGCGGTTGAAGGCTGGGCTGCGCGTCGCGTTGGACCCGGATTGGGAAGAACTGGGTGTGTGGGTTTCGAAGTCGTTGGGCGATCTGTTCAAAACCGCTGATCATCGGGAAGGCGTCCGCGCCTTCCTCGAACGCCGCGAACCTCACTTCACCGGCGAGTGACCGTCGCCCGACCGAGTCTGGCCGGGGGCTGCTGTGCTACCCATGCGGGGTGACGAAGGTGCGAATCTACTGCGAGGGTGTCAACGGCGTGCGGCTGGTGGCCGACGCATACGGCGACCCGACTGCGCCAGCCGTGTTGCTGCTCCACGGTGGTGGCCAGACCCGTCACTCGTGGGGTGGCACCGCCAACGTCCTGGCTGCGGCCGGCTTCTATGCGGTCAGTGCCGACCTGCGCGGCCACGGCGAAAGCGACTGGGACCCAACTGGCGACTACAGCATGGCGGTCATGCGCTCCGACGCCGAGGCATGGTGCAGCGCCTTGCGCTGCCCGGCGCTGGTGGGTGCATCAATGGGTGGCATCACGGGCATGTGGATGGAGGGAACCCGCGCGGAGGAAGGCCTGCTACCAGCTGCGAGCGCGCTGGTACTTGTGGACATCGCCCACAGGTCGGAAGCGGCGGGCATCCAACGCATCGTCGACTTCATGACAGGTAGACCGGAGGGTTTCGAGTCGCTCGACGAAGCCGCCGCGGCTGTCGCCGAGTACATGCCGCACCGGCCGCGACCGGCCAATTCCGACGGACTGGCGCGCAACCTTCGGTTGGGCGAAGACGGCCGCTACCGCTGGCATTGGGACCCTGCGTTCATGAGCGATGGCCGCCGACCGCGCACCAGCGAGCGCGTCGACATTTTCGTTGAACATGCTCGCCGTCTTACGCTGCCGGTTTTGCTGATTCGCGGGCGGATGAGCGACGTCGTCAGCGAGCAGACGGCGCAGGAGTTTCTGCAACTGGTGCCGCACGCTGAATACGTCGACGTGCGCGACGCACACCACATGGTGGCGGGCGACCGCAACGATGCGTTCACGACGCCAGTGGTCGAGTTCCTGCAGCGGCTCTGATCTGGCAGGCTCACGGGATGGACATTCATGTGGCCCCCGACGCCCCGAAGGCAGCTACCGAGGCCGCCGAATGGGTTGCCAGTCAGTTGCGAAATGCAGTCCGTCGGCGCGGTGCGGCATCTCTTGCGGTCAGCGGCGGCAACACGCCGGCGCTGATGTTTGGCGACCTCGCTCGGATGGACGTTCCGTGGACGGCCGTGAATCTCTGGCAGGTCGATGAGCGAGTGGCCCCCGACGGTGACGCGGCTCGAAACGCTCACCTGCTGGCTGCGCTGCCGCTGGTCCCCAGTCATTTGCACCTGATGCCGGTGACCGCGGTCAACCAGCGCGCGGCGATACGCCGCTATGCCCGCGGCCTGCCTGACCGGTTCGATGTGGTGCATCTGGGCATGGGAGACGACGGCCACACTGCGTCGTGGCCGCCGGACGACCCGGTCGTCGACAGTCTCGAAGCCGTTGCGATGAGTTCGATCTACAGCGGGTTTGTTCGGATGACGTTGACGCCGAAGGTGGTGAACGCGGCGCGGCACCGGCTGGTTCTCGCGCCGGGCGCCTCCAAGGCACAGCCGATGCGGAGGTGGCTGTTGGAGGATCGATCGTTGCCTATCCAACGGGTCCGACGAACGAACACTGTCGTCGTCATCGACGAGGCGGCGGCTGCCGAACTGCCCGCGGCATCATTCTGACGTCCGCGGTAGCGTCAGTGGCGATGGACATCACGACGACTCCCGAATGGGCTGCGCTGCAGAGCACCCCGCCGCCGGCACACCTTCGCACGCTGTTTGCCGCCGACCCCTCCCGCGCCGAGCGGTACGTCGTGACTGCAGGCGACCTGCGTATCGATTACTCGAAGCAGCGAATCGATGACAGCGTGATGGCGGCGCTGCAGGCAGTCGCCGTGGCCGCGGGTGTTGAGGCGCACCGTGATGCGATGTTCGCCGGCGAGCAAATCAACACCACCGAGCAACGGGCGGTGTTGCACACAGCGCTTCGTGCGCCGGCGGACGCGACGGTGGTCGTCGATGGCCACAACGTCGTTCCCGATGTGCACGACGTGCTCGACCGGATGGCTGCCTTCGCCGATCAGGTGCGCAGCGGGACGTGGCTCGGAGCCACCGGCAGGCGTATTGAAACGATCGTCAACATCGGAATTGGTGGCAGCGACCTCGGCCCGGCGATGGCCTACCTCGCCACAACGGCCTTCGGCCAAGAGGGCCTGAGTTGTCGGTTCGTCAGCAACGTCGATGGCGCAGACATCACGTCGAACCTTGCTGACCTCGAGCCGGCGACGACCCTTGTTGTCGTCAGTTCCAAGACATTCACAACGATCGAGACCATCACCAACGCCAGCGAAGCCCGCCGCTGGCTGACAGCTGCGTTGGGCGACGATGCGGTGGCAAAGCACTTCGTCGCGGTCAGTACCAACGCCGCCAAGGTTGCCGAATTCGGCATCGACACCGCCAACATGTTCGGCTTCTGGGATTGGGTTGGCGGCCGCTACTCCGTCGATTCGGCCATCGGTCTCTCGCTGATGATCTCCATCGGTGCTGAAGGTTTCCGCGAGTTTTTGCGTGGGTTCCACACCATCGACACGCACTTTCGGACGGCGCCCCCCGAGCGCAATGCACCGATCCTGTTGGGGATGCTGGGTATCTGGTACCACAACGTGCTGGGTGCCGAGACGAAAGCGGTGCTGCCCTACGCCCACGAGTTGCGGCGGTTTGCTGCCTACCTACAACAGCTGGATATGGAGAGCAACGGTAAGCGTGTGCGCCTGGACGGCGGTGAGGTCACGACGACCACCGGCCCGATCGTGTGGGGCGAGCCGGGCACCAATGGCCAGCACGCGTTCTACCAACTGCTCCACCAGGGCACCCGGCTGGTGCCGATCGATTTCATCGGCTTCGCGCAGCCGAACCACGCACTGCACGCGCAGCACGATCTGCTGATGGCCAACCTCTTTGCACAGGGCGAGGCGCTGGCGTTCGGTAAGACCCTTGAGGAGGTGGTGGCCGAGGGCATCCCTGCGCACCAGCAGGCGGCACGCGTGTTCCCCGGGAACAGGCCGAGCACCACCATCTTGGCGCCGCGGCTGACGCCCTTTGTGCTGGGTCAGTTGATCGCGTTGTACGAGCAGATCGTCTTTGTGCAAGGCACCGTGTGGGGTGTCAATAGTTTCGATCAGTGGGGCGTCGAGCTGGGCAAGGCGTTGGCCAATCGCATCACGCCGGAACTCACCAGCAATGACGAACCGGCCCACGACTCGGGCACCAGCTCACTCATCCGCTGGTATCGGGCCAACAGGCTGCACTAAGTCGCCTTGGTCACCGAGTTGGACCCTGCGTCGACGGTGTAGCTGCCGTACGACGTCACCTCGCTGCCGGGATTGTCGACATCGATCACGATCCGATATTCAGCCGTCCACCGCTCCGGGGTGACGGTGTGCAAGCTGTAGCCGCGATGGGTCAGTTCGGCGTCCACAAGGTCGGGGAACGACTTGAGCACATCGGCGAGCGAATCGTCGATGAGGCCATCCGAGCTGATGGAGGTGGTCACGAACTCGGCCCCGATGTTCACGCCGGTGCCCCGGTCGCCCGCGCGTAACTGTGCGACGGCCGCGAGGTGAATGTCACCGGTGATCACGACCAGGTTCTGAATGTCGTTGTCTGCGAATGCTTGCAGCAGCCGTGCACGCGCAACTGGGTAGCCATCCCATTGGTCGTAGTTGAGGATGGCGCCATTGAAGGTGGCGTCGGCGAGGACCACCTGATTGCCGATCACGTTCCAGGCAGCAGTCGATGCGGACAGGGTGTCGATCAACCACTGTTCCTGCTCTACGCCCAGCATCGTCCGCGTCGGGTCGAGTGCTTCCGGGCACGGCGGGTCGAGGTTGAGGGTCGCATCGCCACACGCCTGATCGGTGCGGTATTGGCGGCCATCGAGCAACGCCAACTCGATGAGGTCGCCCCACTGAGTATCGCGATAGATGCGGTACTCCTGGTCGGCCGAGACCGGCGGGTCGAGCCGAACAGGCTGGTGCTCCCACCACGCTTGGTAGGCGGCGAAGCGGCGTGCCTGGAAACCGGCGGCGTCGGCTGGGTCTTGCGGCGATAGCCCCGCGTAGTTGTTCTCGACTTCGTGGTCATCCCAGATCACGAACCATGGGCAGGTGGCATGCGACGCCTGCAACTGTGGGTCGCTCTTGTACTGCGCGTAGCGAATGCGGTAGTCGTCCAAGGTTTTGGGTTCCTCACCAATGTGCTCGCGCGCAACGACGTCGGGGTCGAACGGTAGGCCGCCACCTTCGTAGATGTAATCACCCAACCACACGGTGAAGTCGGGTCGCTGTTCCGCAATGTCGCGGTGGGCCGCGTAGTAGCCGTCGGCGAAGTTTTGACAGCTGGCAGCGGCGAACTTGGCCTGCGCCAACGGTGCGTCAGCGGCTGGTGCTGGTCGAGTGACACCGATCGGGCTGGTGTACGAGCCGACGCGGAATCGGTAGAACCAGTCACCCTGTTCAAGCTGCGCGACGGCGTGGACGCTGTGTGCGTGGGCAGCAGTCGCCGTTTCGGTGCCGCTGGCGGCAATCGTGGCGAAGTCGTCGGTTGCGCTGACCTCCCACAGCACGTCCAGGTCGTTGGTGGGCATGCCACCGCCGGTGAACGGTTCCGGCGCAAGGCGAGTCCAGAGCACCACGCTGGTTGCATCCGGGTCACCCGAGGCCACGCCCAACGTGAACGGGTCGCCGACCAACTGCACGTCGGCCATCGTCGATGTCGTCGTTGCGGCGACTGTGGTGGTCGGGGCACCGGTCACTACCGGCGCTTCAGTCGTGGCGACCGACGTGTCCGCGCTGGGCGTCGTGGCGCCGGAGTCATCGCTACACGCTCCGACTGCGACTGCGGCCGCGCCACACAGAAACACACGACGAGACATCGGCTGGCTGAGTGGACGAGGCAGTGGACGCATCGGGCAAGTCTGCCCTGCGCTGGCCGCCCCGCGCTTCACCGGCTACGGGACGGTAGCGAAGACGGCTTTCAGGTAGTGGCCTTGGGGGAAGTCAACCGGATGGTCAACCGGGTGGCGAGTGCGGCGGAACTCTTCCATCGGGCGGCCGGCCTGGGCCGCTGCGTGTGACACCGTCGTGTGAAACTCATCGGCCGTGACGCGGCTGCTGCACGACGCCTGTACCAGTACGCCACCTGGGCGAACCAGCTTGACGCCCTTCTCGGTGAGCAGTGCATACGCCTTGAGTGCGCGAGCCACGCTGGCCTGGCGTGGGGTGAACGACGGTGGGTCGATGATGACGACGTCGAACCTCTCACCGCTGCGGATCAACCGGTTCATTGCTTCGAGCGCATCGGCTTTCATCGGCCGAAAATTGCAAGCGGCGACGGCGGGCACGTCGAGGTTGCGCTGCATGTTGCGGCCGGCGGCAGCCAGCGTCGGTTCGCTGAGGTCTACTGCGACCACTTCGAGCGCCCCGCCGGCTGCAGCGTTGACAGCGAAACCACCCGTGCTGGCGTACATGTCGAGCACTCGGCAGCCTTCGGTGATGCGACGCACGAACCAGCGGTTGTCTCGTTGGTCCAAGAAGTGACCGGTCTTTTGTCCGTGCACAACGTCGGCTTCGAACGTCAGACCGTTCTCCAGGAACGGCACCGGGTCGGCGGGGGACACGCCGATCAGCGCCTCGCCTTCCTCCAACCCGCAGAGACCGTCTTGGTCGATGTTGCGTGCGAAGCGCAGCACGAGTGCCTCGGGACGAAACACCTCCTCGATCGCGGGCACCAGGTCGGCAAGGTGTGGCACCCAGATGGTGGAGTACAGCTTGAGGACGAGCGTGCGGTCGTAGCGGTCGAGAACGAGGCTGGGGAAGCCGTCGTTCTCGCCGTTGATGCAGCGGTAACCAGTGGTGACTCTCGCCGGCTCGGCAACGCCCAGATCAATGAGGGGTTGTCGACGGGCGAGTGCCGCACTGACGTGAGCGACCCAGAAGGCGCGGTCGATAGTGACCGGCTTGCCCTCGTGCACCACCTTGATGCGAATCGGGCTGGCCGGGTCGTACAGACCGATGGCGGCGAAGTTGCGATCGTCGTCGAACACGACGGCGAGGTCGCCCGGCTTGCCCGCCTCGGGGTCGGCCGCGGGCACCTTTACTGAGTTGATCGAGGTCTCGTAGATCCACGGGTGTCCGCCGCGAATCTGACGCAATGCGTCGGGGGTGACGCGCACGGCCAAGCGGCTGGCGGAGGGCCGGGGGAGGCGAGCGAGCGAAGTCACCCGAACAGGGTACGTGGAACGCTGCTCAACACCCGCCGGATACGGCAGAGTAGAGGCATGGAGATTGAGCGAGTCGGAGTAGTCGGTGCAGGTCTGATGGGTTCGGGCATCGCCGAAGTGTGTGCCCGTGCAGGGCTGAGTGTGGCGGTGTTGGAGGTGACGGTCGACGCTGCTGAGCGCGGCCGGTCCAAGATCGTCGGCAGCCTGGATCGAGGCCTTCGCTCCGGAAAGCTCAGCGAGGAAGAGCGCGACTCGGCCATTGCCCGCCTGTCGTTCACTACCGACTTCGCCGAACTGTCGGACCGCCAGTTGGTGGTCGAGGCGGTCATCGAGGACGAGGGGCTGAAGACGAACGTCTTTCGCGAACTGGACAAAGCCGTCACCGACCCACAGGCAATCCTCGCCAGCAACACCAGCTCCATCCCGATCATGAAGCTGGGCATCGCCACCCAACGGCCCGAGCAGGTGATCGGAATCCACTTCTTCAACCCGGTGCCGGTGCTGAAACTGGTCGAACTGGTGACGTCGCTGCTCACCTCGCCGGCCACGACCGAGCGCGCGGGTGCATTCGCCTCCGATGTGCTGCACAAGCGCGTCATTCGCAGCAAGGATCGTGCCGGCTTCATCGTCAACGCCCTCCTGATCCCGTACTTGCTGTCAGCGATCCGGATGATGGAATCCGGCTTCGCCACGGCCGAGGACATCGACGCTGGAATGGTCGAGGGCTGCAACCACCCGATGGGCCCGCTGCGGCTGACCGACCTCATCGGGCTGGATACCACCATGGCAGTTGCTGACAGCCTCTACGCCGAGTTCAAGGAGCCGTTGTACGCGTCGCCGCCGCTGCTGTCGCGGATGGTGGAAGCGGGGCTGCTGGGTCGAAAGACTGGCCGCGGGTTCTACGACTATCAGGCTGGTCGCTGAATGGCGGATGCTCTCGAACGAATCACCAACCTGGTTGCGTTGCTGATGGAGACGCGCACGGCACTGACACAGGAGCAGATCATCAACGAGCTTGCGGGGCAGTACCCCGCAGGCGATGCGGCGCAGCGCGGCGCATTCGAGCGTGACAAGGCGCTGCTTCGCGAGATCGGGGTACCGCTCGAGAGCGAGATGCTGGGCGGCAACGACGCTGGTCGGACCGCGTATCGAATTGACCGGGGGCGCTACGAGCTGGCTGACCTCAAGCTCACCCCCGAC
The DNA here is from genome assembly GCA_031366885.1 of Ilumatobacteraceae bacterium. Taxonomy (GTDB): domain Bacteria; phylum Actinomycetota; class Acidimicrobiia; order Acidimicrobiales; family Ilumatobacteraceae; genus UBA668. The sequence continues at coordinate 5,511 of JANLPB010000331.1, read as the reverse complement.
GAGCGCGCCGCCCTCCAGTTGGCGGTCGCTGCTGCCCGGTTGGCCGACGCTCAGTTCGGCCTGCTGAAGCTCGGCGGTGATCGCAGCTCGGCCCCCTTGGTAGTGGCGAACATTCCCGACCTTCCTGCGCTCCCCGCCCTCCGTGAGGCAAGCGCGGCACGGGCGGAAGTCGGTTTCGGCTATCACAGTTCGCCACGACGGTTGTACCCGTATGCGCTGCTGCTGCGTGATCGCTATTGGTACGTCATCGGTCTGGACTGCGATCGTGCGGAGGTACGCACCTACCGAGTCGACAGGATGGAGGGCGACCTGCTCGTGGGGGCGGCTCATGCTTTTGAGCGGCCTGAGGGCTTCGACGCGCGGGCGGCGTTTCCCGCCGACCCGAAGCTGCTGGGCGACGAGCCGGCGGCACGTGCCGAAGTGCTGGTCGATGAACCGCGCGCAGCGGCGGTCGCACGTGAGCTCGGTGAAGGCTCGGTCCTGATGCACCGAGAGGACGGGGCGATCCTGGTGGAGGTGCCGTGTGCCAACCTCGATGCGTTTCGATCGTGGTTGTTCGGCCTTGGCGAGCATGCCGAAGTGATGTCTCCGTCAGACGTACGCGCAGACGTGGTCGGCTGGCTCAGGGCGATGGTGGCAACCCGATGACATCTCGTCGCGGTCCACGACCGACCAGCGAGCGTTTGCGACGCCTGCTGGTCATGCTGCCGTGGCTGATGGAGCGCGGGAAGGTGACCGTCGAGGAAATGTGCAATCGCTTCGAGCTGACCGAGGCAGAACTGGTGAAAGACCTGGAACTCGCGGCCATGTGCGGGCTGCCGCCCTTCGTCGACGAGATGGTGGACGTGTTCATCGACGAAGGAACTGTGTTCGCCGGCGTGCCGAGGCTCTTCACTCGGCCGCTGCGGCTCACCGCTCCTGAGGGCTTTGCGTTGCTTGCGGCCGCGCGGGTCGCGATGCAGCTGCCCGGCGCCGACGTCGACGGCGCGCTGGCGCGCGCGTTGTCAAAGCTGGCCGCCGCACTCGGTGATGACGCAGTCGTGATGGAGACACCTCAGCCGCCCGCCGCAGCGATGATCGTGGCCGCCGCGCAACGCAACGCATGCGTACGCATCAACTACTGGTCAGCCGCCGCGGACCAGCGAAGCGAACGGGTCATCACGCCGCGCCGGGTCTTCTTTGATGGCGGCAACTGGTACGTGATTGCCGACGACCAACGCAGCGGTGAACTGCGAACGTTTCGTATCGACCGCATCGAGCAGGCCTCGCTCACCGGCGAGGTCGACGTGCCGCGAGAGGTCGAGGTGCCGCGGGGCGACAGCTGGTTCGCCGACGACGAGTTGCCAGCAGCCCTTCTGAGGGTGGCAGCGACCGGCACTTGGGTTGCGGACCGATACCCCACCCGTTCCGTGCAGCCGGACGGGGAGGGGTGGCTGATAGAGCTTCCGGTGGCGAGCGAGCGATGGCTTCGCGATCTGCTGTTGCGACTGGGTGCCGACGCGCGAGTGATCGAGCCTGCCGCCTGGGTGGATTTGGGTGCGGCCGCCGCCCAGAAGTTGCTGCGGCGCTATCAGTGATGCGGGCCGGGTCCCCGGCCACCGGCCAGAGTTAGAGTGACCGCGCCCACCTACCGGCAGGAGCCAGAGATGACGCCCGCGACCCCTCAGCAGCGGCCTGACAAGCAACGACCGGAAAGTCTCTCGTTCGCTAGCCAAGCGGTACACGCCGGGAATGTGCCCGACGCCACGACCGGAGCGATCCTGACTCCAATCGTCATGGCCAACTCCTATCAACTGGGCGACGACGCCTCGGCACTCGATTGGTCAGACGCCCAAGGGTTGATGTACACCCGCAACTCGGGTCACAACCAGATCGGCCTCGAACGGAAGTTGGCGGCGATGGATCCCGGCGGCGAAGCGGCCGTATTCAGCACTGGCGTGGCCGCGCTGCATGCCATCTTCTTCACCCTGCTCAAGACCGGCGACCACGTCGTGGTCAGCGACGTGACCTACGAGGCGGTCATACGTCTCTTCGGCGAGCTGCTGCCAGAGCGCTACGGGATCGAGGCGACCTTCGTCGATATCAGTAACCATGACGAGGTCCGGTCTGCCATCCGCCCGAATACGAGACTCATTCACGCCGAAACGATCGCCAACCCAACCACCAAGGTCGCCGACATCGCAGCGTTGGTGGCGATCGCTCACGGTGTGCCGGTGCGTTGTTGTCGATCGACGCGACGTTCACGCCCCCACCGATGTTCCGTGGGCTGGCACAAGGAGTAGACCTCGTCGTTCACGCGTTGACCAAGTACATCAACGGACACGGCGATGCCATGGGAGGCGCCGTCATCGGGCGCCCCGAACTGATCCGTCGAATCAAGGGCGACGCACTCGTGGATGTCGGCGGCTCGATCTCGCCGTTCAACGCGTGGTTGATCATGCGGGGCTCCGTCACCCTGCCCTTGCGAGTCGTACGGCACATGTCGACAGCCCAGAAGGTCGCTGCGTTTCTCGACGGCCACCCCCGAGTCGCGTACGTTGCCTTCCCGGGTCTCCCATCTCACCCGCAACACGACCTGGCGGCACGCCAGTTCGGAGACGTCGGCTACGGAGCGGTCATGTCCTTCGCACTTGACGGAAGTCCCGAGATCCAGAACCGCTTCGTCGCGAACCTTCGACTGATCACCTCCGCCGTCTCCCTCGGCCACGACTCCACCCTCATCGTCCATGTCGGCAAAGACGGACGCAGAGGTTCGGATCGATACCCCGACGCATTCCGCCACTACGGACACTTGCGCCTCTCGATCGGCCTCGAGGACCCCGACGACCTCCTCGACGACATCAGGACAGCCATCGACGAAACCTTCTAGCGAACCCAGCCTGACGGGGTGAGCGTCGGGAGCTGGTCAACCGTCTCGAAGCCGTGGGCACGCAGAAGGAACGGCAGCACTGCTGCCGTCGCATCGGCGTCTGCCAGCGCGTCGTGCGGTCGTGTGAGGTGAATGTCGTAACGGGCGCACATGTCGCCGAGACGATGCGAGAGCTGACGCTCTGGGTCGAGCTGACGAGACAGGCGGAGCGTGCAGAGCGGCTGGTCGATTGGCAATGTCACGCCATGCCGCGCTCCCGCCTTTTGAAGGAACGCAATGTCGAACTCGGCGTTGTGTGCCACGAAGCGAGTGCCGTACAGCAGGTCTGCGAGGCGTGTCATGACGGCTGGGGCCGGCGGCGCCCTGCGGACGTCGCGTCGGTGGATGCCGTGCAGCTTTGTTGGCCCGACGCGAAACCACCACCGGGATCGAGGCCCCACCATGCTGCTCCACCGATCGAGCACGGCGCCCGATCCATCGACCACGACGACACCCACCTGCAGCACATGGTGGCGCTCGACCGACAAGCCCGACGTCTCGACATCGACCACGGCGAACCGCTGGGCGCTGACGAGATCCGACATGTAGTGCACCTTACGGCAGAGGTGTGATGGGGTTTCTGATTACTCCCGTAGGCCCCTTGCCCGAACTCCAATGGGAGCCGAGACCGTGTAGCCGGCCAGGTGCCGATCTTCCTCGCTCTCGCCTGCCCAGAACCCATATTCGTGGTGCTCACGAGCAAACGTCCGGCAGCTCTCCACAACCACGCAGACGTCGCAGATCCGCCGTGCGCGCGCCTCGCGGCGTTCGCGGGCCTGGGGCCGCTCTGCCTTGGGAGGGAAGAAGAGCGGGGTCCGGCCCTTGCACGCAGCAAGGTCCGTCCACACCAGGCCGGTCGTCTTGGGATCGGGGGGAGCCAGATCCGTCGCTTCGGGCTTGGGCTGGCTGAGAAGTTGCACTGGACTCATTGTTCGTCCTTTGCACATGACTGGGGCAATCACTGTGTAGATCATTTACTACTAAATGACTTCGACATTGTCAAGAGGTTGCGCGCAACCAAAGCTGTGACCTGTGCGACAGGGTGGGAGGCGGTGACTTACAGCAGCTCGGCGGCAAGGCTGGCGACGGTGCCGCGCTCGCAGGCGCTGAGCGTCACGTGCCCGAAGCACGGTTGCCCGCCAAAGGCTTGGATCAACACCGCGAGGGCGTTGTTCGATTCGCCGAGGTATGGGGCGTCGATCTGGCTGGTGTCGCCGGTGAAGATCACCTTCGTGCCGTCTCCGATTCGCGTGAGGACAGTCTTGAGCGTGGTCGGTTCGAGGTTCTGTGCCTCATCAACAACCACGATCTGTCGATGCAGGCTGCGGCCTCGCAAGAACGTCACCGACTCCAGGGACAGCTGCTTGCGGCCGACGAGTTCATCGACCAAACGGTGTGCGTCGTGGTCGCTGCGTTGGTCGGTGAGCGCGACGATCGCATCGTGGATGGCCGACATCCATGGGTCCAGCTTCTCGTCGAGACCGCCTGGAAGAAAGCCGACGTCGGCACGGCCCACCGGTACCAGCGGGCGGTACACCGCCAGCTTTTCGTAGCGGCGTTGCTCCACCACTTGCTCGAGCCCAGCTGCAATTGCCAGCAGGGTCTTGCCGGTGCCGGCGCGACCGTCGAGTGCCACCACGCTGACATCGGGGTCGAGCAACAGCTCCAAAGCGAAGCGCTGTTCCTTCGACCGGGCTCGAAGCCCCCACGCCTCGGGTGCCGCATGGGGCACCAACGTGAGCTCATCGTCAACGCACCGTGTGAGCGCGCTCTGCGAACCGCTGCGCAACACTGCGAACTCGTTCTCGTGCAGATGTTCACCACCGGGCAACTCGGCGCGTGTAATCGCGCCGGAGCTGTACAGCCGATCGATCAATTGATGATCTGCCTCGACCGTGACCCACCCCGACGAACGGGTGGCAGCGGAACGGCCGATGGGGTGATGCTCGGTGGCCTCCAAGCCGAGGTGTGCTGCCTTGATGCGAAGGGCCGCGTCGTTGGACACCATTCGTGTTGGCGCGTGCATCGCCTGCCCAAGCGCTGCGCCGATGATGCGATTGTCAGGCACATTGGGATCTAGGCCGTGCTCGATGAGCAGGTGCTTTTGGATGCCGTTGATCTCCACCTGCAGCGTGCCCTGTGCCTCCGGGTCCCCGATGGTGAAGGGCGTTGCGAGCGAGCCGCCCGCCTTCAGCCGCAGCTCCTCAATCGTGCGGAGCGCGGTCCTGGCTGCCCGGCCGACGTCGTCAGGTCTCGCTTTCAGGCTGTCGAGTTCCTCGATCACCGTGAAGGGGATCACGACATCGACGCCGGCGAAGCTATGCAGGCAGCCGGGATCAGCGACGAGCACCGACGTGTCGAGAACTACTCGGGTACGCACACCTCCCTTCACCGAATCATGAGACACACGGTCGGTTAGGAGATCGGTCAACGCCACTCCATTCGTAGGGAGAGATGGGCGGGGACGAACGTGAAGTTCCGCAACGGGCTCAGTTGTAGCGCACGCTTCGCGGCCAGTGGTGGATGGCACCGACTGTTCATCTGGGCGTCGACGGATCACTCCACGGGCCCGTCATCGTTCAGCGTTGGCTTCGGGGGAAACG
>JANLPB010000330.1:0-8520 GCA_031366885.1 Ilumatobacteraceae bacterium | reverse complement strand
GTGGGTACTCGCACCCCGGGGTGCGAGTACCCACTCGGGTGGCGCTCTGACACTCGCACTGGCAGCGTGGCACTCGGGTCGGGCTTGGGTCGGGGGGATGGCAGGGGGCGGGAGTACGGTCGGGGCATGGCTTTGCACACTCGACTCACTGAGCTCCTCGACATCGAACACCCGGTCATGCTGGCGGGAATGGGTGGCGTCAGCTATCACCGGCTGGTCGCCGCCGTCAGCGAAGCAGGCGGCATCGGCACGCTTGGAGCCAGCACGATGAGCGAGGACGAACTTCCCGAGGAGATGGCCCTTGTCCGCGCCGCCACCAGCAAGCCGTTCGGCGTCGACCTCTTGACGGCCATGCCTGGCCAAGTGGAGAAGGGGATCCAAAGCGTCATCAACGGCGGCGCTCGAATCTTTGTCGCGGGGCTCGGCGTGCCCCGCGAAGCCATCGACCTGCTGCATTCGAAGAACATCCTCGTCGGCAGCATGTGCGGCAAGGTGCGCCATGCGGTCAGCGCGGTCGCCAGCGGCGTCGATTTCGTGGTCGCCCAGGGAACTGAGGGCGGAGGCCACACCGGCACGGTCGCCACGCTTGCGCTGGTCCCGCAAGTCGTCGACGCCGTAGGCGCCAAAGTTCCCGTTGTCGCCGCAGGTGGCCTTTTCGATGGTCGCGGTCTGGCCGCGTCGCTCGCACTCGGTGCTGACGGCGTCTGGATCGGGACGCGCTTCATCGCCACGCACGAGGCCCGTGCTGTCGCGGGTTACAAGGAAGCTCTGCTGGGGCTCGCCGAGGACGGCACCGTCATCAGCAGGAGCTACACCGGCAAGACGTGCCGCGTCGTGCGCACCGAATGGACCAACCACTTCGAAGAGCACCCCGAGGAACTCCAGCCATTCCCGCAGCAGGCGATCGCCAGCATGAAGGCCGGTGTCAACCACCTCGGCGGTGCCGATGGTCTGGCCGTCGACTCCAGCCGCGAGTTCATGCCGTGCGGTCAAGGCGTCGGCGCCATCGACACGCTGGAGTCTGCGGGTGACATCGTGCGCAGCATGGTCGCTGAGGCAGAGCGCGTCATGGAGCGGATCGCATCGGTCCGCCGATGAATGCGGGCCACGATGTGATTGCGGACCACGTCGCAACTGTGTGGGCGGACGATGTGTTGCCGATGCTGCACGACTACATCCGCATCCCATGCGTCTCGCAATCGTTCGACCCGGATTGGAAGGCACACGGATTTCAAGACCAGGCGACCGAGATGATCCGTGCGTGGTGTGCGGCACGCGTCATCGTCGGTCTCACCGTCGAGGTCCACGAGCTCGCAGGCCGTAGTCCACTCATCGTCGCCGAGGTTCCCGCCTTCGGGGGCGGACCGGCGCACGACACGGTCCTGCTGTACGGCCACTGCGACAAGCAGCCCGAGATGCTCGGTTGGCGCGACGATCTCGGTCCGTGGAAGCCAGTGTTGGAGGGCGACCGGCTGTACGGCCGCGGCGGGGCCGACGACGGCTACGCGGCATTCGCATCACTGCTGGCCATCGAAGCTGCACAGCTGGCCGGCACTCCCCACTCGCGGCTGATAGTGCTCATCGAGGGGAGCGAGGAAAGCGGCAGTCCCGACCTTCCCGCGTACTTGGAAGCGCTCGCGGAACGTATCGGCTCGCCCACGCTCGTGCTGTGCCTGGACTCTGGCTGCCTCGACTACGAGCGGATGTGGGTCACCACCTCGCTACGGGGAATGATCGCCGGAGATCTTCGAGTCGACATCCTCACCGAAGGAGTGCACAGCGGCGAAGCGAGCGGGGTGGTCCCCTCATCTTTTCGGATCCTGCGCATGCTGCTGGACCGCATCGAGGACAGTGCCACGGGTGAGATCCTGCTCCCCGAGCTCCATGTTGAAATTCCAGCGGACCGCACTCAGCAGGCCCGCGACACCTCCGCCGAGTTCCCCATCGGCGGACACTTCCCGTTCGTCGAGGGCGCCCGGCCGATGGTGCAAGATCCCACAGCCCAGCTGATCGCCCGTACGTGGAAGCCGTCGCTCAGCGTCACTGGCGTCGATGGCATTCCGCCGATCGAGAGTGCAGGCAACGTCCTGCGGCCGCAGACGACCTTGCACCTCAGCATTCGGCTGCCACCGACCTGCAACGGCGAACGAGCGTTGGCGGCGCTCGCAACCGTGCTCACCGCCGATCCGCCATATGGGGCACGAGTGCAGTTCATCGGTGGCCACAGCGGGCCCGGGTGGAACGCACCGACATTCGCACCGTGGTTGCAGAAGGCACTCGACGACGCTGGCACGCGCGCCTTCGGCCAGCCGACGCGCGCCTTCGGAGAAGGCGGCTCGATTCCTTTCATGGGAATGCTGGGCGAGATGTTCCCGGAAGCTCAGTTCGTCGTCACCGGTGCGCTCGGGCCGGGCTCGAACGCACACGGGCCGAACGAATTTCTGCACATACCCACGGCGGTCAAGCTCACCGAGTGCCTTGCGCACCTGCTGAGTGCTCACGCCACGCGATGATCACGCTGTCACCGTGATCAAGCTGTTGCGCGCCAATCGCGATCTTCGTTGGCTGTTCATCGCCCAGGTCGTCTCCTTCATGGGCGACTGGTTCTCCTTCGTCGCAGTCACCGGAATGATCAAGGATGCGACCGACAGCGAGTTCCTTGTGTCGCTCGCGTTCGTCTCGTTCTCGCTGCCATCGTTCCTTGCGTCACCAATCGCAGGTGTCACCGTCGACCGCTTCGACCGACGACGCCTCCTGTTGATCGTCTCGCTGCTGCAGATGTTCGCCGCGCTCGGATTGCTGACGGCAAGCGACAGCAGCGTGTGGCCGCTCTTCGTTTTCCAGGGAGTCATCAGCGCCTTCGCTGCGTTTGTGAAGCCTGCGATCGATGCCGGCGTACCCAACCTCGCTCGCGACACGGAGGAACTACGCACCGCCAACGCCTTGTTCGGCAGCACGTGGGGCGTCATGTTGGCCGTCGGCGCAGCACTCGGCGGCGCGTTCAGTCAAGCGTTCGGGCGCCAAGCGGCTTTCATTGCGAACGCCGTTTCGTTCCTCATCGCACTGGGCTTGTTCGCCCTGATTCGTCGGCCGATGCAGGAACCGCAACACGCAAGTCGACCCGCGATGAAGCCGCTGGCCGACATCGGCGAAGCGATCAGTTACGCCCGTAAGGATCACGTCGTCCTTGCATTGATCGCCAGCAAATCGACGTTCGCCATCGGAGCCGGCACGGTCAGCCAACTTCCGGTGCTGGCCACTTCCGTTTTCGGATGGGGCGACAGCGGCACAGGAATACTGCTCGCGGCGCGCGGTGTGGGTGCTGGCCTGGGGCCTCTCATTGCCTCGCGTTTCGCAAAGGGAAGCGTGGCCAAGGTGCTACAGATCTGCGGGTTGGCCGGCATCGGCTTCAGTGCCTCGTACCTGGCGGCGGCGTGGGCGCCGGTGATCTGGATCGCGGCCGTCTTCATCGCGATCGGGCACCTGGGCGGCGGCTCGCAATGGACGCTGAGCACCTACGGACTGCAGCTGCGGACGCCGGACCACATTCGCGGTCGCGTGATGGCTGGCGACTTCGCGATCGTCACGCTCGTCATGAGTGTTGCAGGGCTCGGCGCCGGCCTTCTGTCCGAACGTGTTGGCGTGCGTTGGACCATCACCGCGTTCGCAAGCGCTGCCGGGCTTGGCGGCCTGACCTACATCGCGCTGACACGACGGATCATGCTGCAACTGAGGTCCGACGAGGCGGCGGCGGACGCGCGAGTCGCGACGGCCGATCGCGATTAGTCAGTAGGAAACGGCACCGGTAGCGGTACGACACCCCCAGTGGAACCGGGCGGGTAGATCTGGTCGACGTAGGGCTCACACTGGCCACCGGCGAGCGCAAGGTCCTGACAGATCACCGCACGGGCGAACCGCCAATGGCCATCAAGAAGGTACGCAATACCGAAACGCCCGGTGAAACTTCCCGAGGTTGTGGAGATGTCGTATTCGAACCAGGCCTCCGTCGGCGAGGTGAAAACTAGGTCGTTCATCGAGTGAACGGCGGCCTTGGCGACGGCGGCAAGTCCACCCTCGAACACTGTGTCGATGGCGACCTGCACCCCAGTGGGGTCGTCGAGCAACTGGCCACCCTTGTCCGCGAACGCAACATCGCTGTCCCACAGCAGGTCGAAACTCGAGCGGATCTCCTGCTCTGCCGCAACGGCATCCGGCGGTTGCTCACCAGCGGGCGGCAGTTCCGGTGGCGGCGGGTTGCACGCATGCTGCCAGGCGAGGTCGCCCTCGCGCGGAAGGTCGGCGAACAGCACCGTTCTTTCGGCGGCGGCCGTTTGCATCACGATGTCGAACTTGGTACCCGAGATTCCGGGCGAAGCGAGGACGACCACTCCATTGACTGGCGCCGCTGTGTCGCCGGCGCCATCCGCCCATTTGGCCGTCACCTGTGTGACGTCGTCGGCAATCTGCAGCACCAGTACGCGAAAGGGAACGTTCTCGGCATACCCCGAGGAGAACAACGACACATTCATGCCACCATCACGCACGTCGCTATAACGCGACCCGTTCGCAATGCCAATCGCATCCTTGTACGACATTGCCAGCCGGAAGCCACCGATGGGGCTGCACCACGCGGCAGGTGCCCAACCGGCCTGTCCCGCAATGGTCGGTACGGGGGCCTGGATGCCCTCCGCGAAGTTGTTCCAGTCGCCGTTGTTGCGCAACGTGACTCGAACGCCGGCGTCGGTGACACGCTGAAACAACAACTCCAACTTGGCGCCCATGTAGTCGCTGCCATAATCGGGAAAGCCATCGGGTGCCACGTTCGGTTGCCCGACCACCTGCGGCCCGTCGTCGACGACCGTCTCGGGAACAGCCGCGGTCGTAGTCGTGCCGCCAGTGGCATCATCGCCGCCACCGCGCAGCATCAGCACAACCACAACCGCTGCGCCGATCAGCACCAAGGCGGCCAAGACGCCCAGTACGACGCGGGCCGAGACACGTCGGTCGAGGTCGTCAATCTCGTCAGGGTCGGTGTCGTCAATGCGCATAATCCCTCCTCTCGTCATCGTCGCGCACTCGGGCGCGTCAGGACGTCGGTTAGACGAACGAGACGCTGCGTGCGGTTCCCACGTTCACAGCTTGCGCAGCTTGTCGGGCGTGGTAGCTGCTGCGGGTCAAGGGGCTCGCTTCGACGTGGCCTATCCCCAGCGACTGGCCATACAGCTTCCATTCGGTGAACTCCGCCGGGTCTGCCCATCGGGCAACGGGCAAATGGTGCGTCGTCGGGCGCAGGTACTGGCCGATGGTCACGATGTCCACACCGATCGCGGCAAGATCGAACAGCAGGCCCGCTATCTCATCTGCCGTCTCGCCGAGGCCGAGCATGAAGCCGGTCTTGGTGGTCACACCAGCGGCTTTCGCTCGCGCGAGCACCGCCAGGCTGCGGGCATACCCCGCGCTCGGGCGCACCGCTCGCTGCAAACGGGCGACAGTTTCGACGTTGTGGTTGAACACGTCGGGGCGGCCGGGGCCTTCGGCGAGCAGCACGCCGAGCGACGAATCGTCGCCCTTCGCATCACTGACCAGAGTCTCGATGGTGGTGCCGGGTCGTGCCATGCGGATCGCTTCGACGCACGCCGCAACGTGAGAAAAACCGCCATCACTGAGGTCGTCGCGCGCCACCATCGTCAACACCGCATGCGCAAGGTTCATCTCGCGGACAGCTGCCGCCACCCGCTGCGGCTCATCGGCGGCCGGCGCCAATGGCTTCTGCGTGTCGACCAGGCAGAAGCCACACGCCCGAGTGCAGCGCTCGCCCAGGACCATGAACGTCGCTGTGCCGTCCGCCCAGCAGTCACTGAGATTGGGGCAGCCAGCCTCCTCACACACCGTCACCAGTCCGTGGTCGCGCACAGTCTTTTTCAACGCCAACACTTCGGCGCCGATCGTCACCTTCGGGCGCAGCCACTCCGGCTTGCGGGTCGCGATCGCCAGACCGTCGGTGACACCGGCCTGCTCAAGTCGCGCCGCTGCGCGCTGACCGGTTGCGACAGCGACACCGTGCTGCGACGCATGACGCACGACGCCGCCTGGCCCGTCGCCGCGCGAGAAAGGTGCCAGATCATCCGGCCGCGACTTCCACGCAACGTCTTGACGCTCGAGACTGCCGCCGCCCCATAGATCACCTGCTCGCCGAGCGACAATCTCAACGACCGTCGCCAGGTCGACGTCGATGCCCTCCTCGAGAAGTGATGTCACCGGCTTGTCACCGATACCGCAGGGCACGATGTAGTCACGGAGATAGGCCATGTCGGTGCACACGTTGAGTGCGAATCCGTGCATGGTTCGCCCGTGCGCCAGTCGAACACCGATGGCACAGATCTTGCGCGGGTTGGGCCCATCGACACCGACCCACACGCCCGGATACTCGGGCAGGCACCCCAGATCGCTGATACCCAACTCGGTGAGTGTGCCGACAATCAGCAATTGAATCGCTCGTACGTGGTCAGCTGCACCGAGTGCATTGGGCACGTTGACAAGCGGATAACCGACCAGCTGTCCAGGGCCGTGATACGTGACGTCCCCGCCCCGGCGCACACCGACGAGCTCTGCCCCCACCGAGTCGGGCGCGACCTTGATGTTCGCGGTGAGATCCGCTCGCGGCCCATGAGTGAAGACGTGCGGATGTTCCAGTAGCAGAAGGTGTTGACCCCCACCACGCTCGAACATCGCCTGCTGCAGGGCGAGTGCCTCGCGGTACGGCACCCTGCCGAGCCAACGAACATGCAGCGCGACGTCGGTGGCCACGGTGAGCGTCAGAGCTCCTGCGACCAGTCGCGGGTCTCCAGGAGTTGCTTGACCTTCACCAGGAAACCAGCCGCGTAGGCGCCGTCGAACGCACGGTGATCCCAGCTCATGGCGAGATTGCCCACGGGGTGAATGACAATCGCCTCGCCGCCATCTGGCAACTGCGCAACGACCGGCTTGCGCACAATGGCATCGGTCGACAGGATGGCGACCTGCGGCTGATTGATGATCGGCATGGTCAAGACGCTGCCAGCGGAACCGTTGTTGCTGACGGTGAACGTGCCGCCGCTGATCTCGTCAGGGCTGAGTTTGCGAGTGCGGGCGCGACTTGCGAGGTCGTTGATCTCACGAGCGATCGCGCGCAGGCGCTTGGTGTCAGCACTGCGCACTACGGGTACGAGCAAGCCCTGGAAGTCGAGGTCGACAGCAATGCCGACGTCGATGAAGTTGTGCACCACCAGTTCGCTGTCGCCGACGCTGGCGTTGAGATATGGGAACTCGGCCAGCGCGTCGACGATGGCACGAGTGATAAACGGCAGGTACGTCAGGCTGAAGCCCTCGGCAGCCTTCCACTCGTTCTTCACCTTGCTTCGGGTCGCGTCGACATTGGCGAAGTCGACCTCCACCACGCTGAAGGCGTGCGGGCTGACGCCCTTGCTCATCACCATGTGACTACCGGTCAGTTTGCGAATCTTGCTCAGCGCGACGCTCGTGTCGCGATCGCCCGAGACAACCGTCGGTGCTGCCACGGCCAGCGCCGCTGGTGCGGCAACTGCCGGTACGGGTGAAGGTGCAGCGACGGCTGGTGCTGGTGCTGTCGGTGCTGGTGCTGGTGCGGCAACTGCCGGTGCTGCCGGTGCCGGTGCGGCAGGTGCCGGTGCAGCAGATGCCGGTGCGGGCGCCAACTGGCGACCGTCGATGAAGTCGAGCACATCGTCGCGCGTGATGCGTCCCCCAGGACCGGTGCCGGCGACATCGTCGGGGTTGATGCCGTGCTCGGCCACCAGCCGGCGAACGACTGGCGAGAGCAAACGATTGTCGTTGCCGAGCGCTTCGTTATCAACCTGTGCCGCCGGGGCGGGCGCTGCTGCCACAGGTGCCTGCGCGACCGGTGCCTCAACGACTGGTGCCTCCGCGACTGGTGCTTCGACAACCGGTGCTTCGACAACCGGAGCGGGCGCGGCTGGTGCTGCAACGGCTGGTGCCGCCGCGGCTGGGGCAGCGGGAGCCGAACCGGCCGCGTCTCCTACGACGGCAATGACCGCCCCGACCGGCACGGTGTCGCCCTCGGCTGCGCGAATCTCGGTCACCACGCCAGAAATCGGCGAGGGCACTTCGGTGTCGACCTTGTCGGTACTGACTTCGAACAACGGCTCGTCGGCGGCGATGGTGTCGCCAACCTTCTTGAACCAGCGCGTGATCGTGCCTTCGGTGACTGTCTCGCCCAGTTGCGGGAGGGTGACGTCGGCCATGGTGGAGTGCTCCTCGTGTGCGAAATGCTGTTGCGAAATGCTGTTGCGGTGTGATGTTGCGAACTGTGCTGTGGCCCTGCCGATTGGGGCAATGACCTCAGCGATGACGTTATGCGTTGAGGCTGCGGCCTGTGAGCGAGAGCACCGTCTCACCGAAGAGTTCGGTAAGGCTTGGATGTGGCTGGATGAATTCGGCAACCTCGGCCACCGTGGCTTCCCAGTTGACGGCAAGGTAGCCGCC
>JANLPB010000323.1:0-4843 GCA_031366885.1 Ilumatobacteraceae bacterium | reverse complement strand
TCCGTCAGTGATGTGTATGCGCCCATCACTGGCACCGTGGTCGCCGTCAACGACACACTGGGTGATGCCCCCGAGACGCTGAACACCGACCCGTACGGTGCTGGCTGGCTGTGCGAGATCGAGCTGTCCGATGCCGGGCAGTTGGCCGACCTTCTTGATGCGGCGGCATATCAAGCATTGATTGACGGTTAGGGTTGCCGCAATGGCGTATGTGTTCTGTAACCAGTGCGGCCACCGGAATCCTCCGGAGGCAGCGTTCTGCTCGTCGTGCGGCGGCGTTCTCGATCGCCTCAGTGACCACACCATCACGCTTGCCAAGATCGATCCTTTGCTGGAGGCAACTGGCCCGGAGGACGACGTCGTTGTCAACCTGGCCGAGCTGCCCACCGCGTCGGCGTCACTGGTGGTTCGAAACGGCCCCCAAGCTGGCGCTGCACTGTCGCTGGAGGCCGACATCACTCGTCTCGGGCGCGCGACCGATGGCGATGTCAGCCTCGATGACATCACCGTGTCGCGCCGCCATGCCGAGGTGGTGCGCAGCGGTAGCTCGTACCTGGTTCGAGACTCCGGCTCGTTGAACGGCACCTACGTGAACAACCAGCGCATCGACGAGGCGCCGCTCGTGCAAGGCGACGAGTTGCAAATCGGCAAGTTCCGTTTGGTCTTTTTTCAACAGGGCAACGGCTGAGTCGATGCCGGAGCACCACTACCTGTCGATCGGGGAAGTATTGGCCCTCCTTTTGGAGGAGTTTCCCGACGTCACCATCTCAAAGATCAGGTTTCTCGAGAGCCAAGGTCTCATCGACCCGGAGCGAACGCCATCTGGCTATCGCAAGTTCTACGACCTCGATGTCGACCGGTTGCGCGTCATACTTCGCGAGCAGCGCGAGAACTTCCTGCCGTTGCGGGTCATCCGTGACCGACTGGAGAGCGGCGAGATCGACGAAACCGGCTCCCTGACACCACCTCGCGGGCTGCGCAACGTCACGCTGCTCGAGCGCGCGAGCGCCGACAACGGGTTCGACGAGACGGGCGAGATGTCTCCGACAGCCGGCGCCGCCGTGTCCACGTCGCATCATCCGGCTGCGCAACTTCGGGTGGCGGCTCCCATGACGGTGCTCTCCGCCCTTCCCCCAACCCCGGCAGCGCCATCGTCGACCAACTCGCATTCGGCCGCTGCGTTCTTCGCTGCCACTGCTTCGGAGCACGGTGCGGCCGACACCTCACGCGACACGTCACACCACACGTCACACCACACGACAAGCGACACGACAAGCGACACGTCGCACGACACGTACGTTGCCAGTGAGCTGTGCGCCAGTGCAGGCATCACCGCCGCGCAGCTTGCTGAGCTGGAATCGTTCGGGCTACTGGCCGGTCGCGGCTCGGGCACCGGAGCCCTGTACTCCGCGTCGGATCTCGCGATTGCGCGTGCCGCCGCCGGTTTCTTGGCACATGGCATCCAGCCACGACACCTGCGCGCCTGGCGGCAATCTGCCGAGCGTGAGGCCGCTCTGTTCGAGCAGCTGGTGCTGCCGCTCATTCGTCAACGCAACCCGCAAAGCCGCCTGCAGGCGTCGGCGCTGCTCACCGAACTCGCCCAGCAGGGCGGTCAGCTTCGCGCCGCCATCCTCAGCGCTGCGTTACAACATCACCTCGACGTCTGATCGCTGTAGCGGCGGTACCATCACGCTGTGGTTCGCATGGAATTGATCGGGGTGCGTGTGGAGTTGCCGGCCAATACGCCGGTGGTCATGCTGCGCGAACAGCAAGCCGACCGACCGCGCGTGCTGCCGATACTCATCGGTGGTCCCGAGGCGTCGGCGATCCATAGTGCCGTCGAAGGGGTTGTTCCGCCCCGGCCGCTGACCCATGATCTGCTTGTGGAGGTTCTGCGCACCCTTGGAGCCTCGCTGGTACGCATTGTCATCACCGAGGTGCGCGACCACACGTTCTACGCGCAACTGCACCTGCTGACGGCCTCGGGAGAGCAGACCGTGTCGTGCCGGCCCAGCGACGCTATTGCACTCGCAGTGAGAACCGACTCGCCGATCTTTGCCGAAGAAGCGCTGCTCGACGAGGCCGCGGTGGAGGCGCCTGTCGACGTTGACGAAGGCGACGAAGAGGCCATTCTGGACGAGTTCCGCGACTTCCTCGACGACATCAGCCCCGACGACTTCGCCAGTTAGTTCGCGCGCAGCGCGCGAGCTAATCGCGCGATGCGTGCTTGACGGAGGGTGACGCACCGCCTACGATGGCAACCCTGTTACACAGGCGTAGTTACTCGCGTGTGATCACCAGCCGGAGGCAACGATGAGCGAAGTCGGTTTCAGTGGCACCAAGGCCGCCAACGTGGTGGGAATCTCCTATCGGCAGCTGGATTATTGGGCGCGCACCGACCTGATTCGTCCCTCGCTCACCGACGCTGCCGGCAGCGGAAGTCGTCGTTTGTACAGCTATCGAGACCTCCTCGAGCTGCGCGTGATCAAGAGCCTGCTCGACGCGGGCATCAAGCTTGAATCCGTCCGTAAGGCATTCACGTACCTGCGCGAGCAGGCAGAGACCGACATTGCAACCGCAACCCTGGTGATTAGCGGTAGCGATGTGTTGCTGTGCGACGGCGAGATGCTGATCGACATCGTGCGTCGCGGCGGGCAAGGTGTTCTCAACGTTCTGGCCATCGGCAGCGTAAAGACCGATCTCGACGCCTCGCTGCTGGAATTCAGCGACCCCGACGGTGCGTTGCTGCTTGCCGTTCGGGCGGTGTGATGCCCGATTTTGAGCTCAGCCCGCTCGACGCGTTCCACCGTCAACTCGGCGCCAAAATGGTGCCGTTCGGTGGCTGGGAGATGCCGGTCGCGTATCAGGCCGGCACGCTCGACGAGCACCTTGCGTGCCGTCACGACGCCGTCGTGTTCGATGTGTCTCACCTCGGCACGGTTCGTGTCGAGGGACCAGATGCGTTGACCCGGTTGCAGCGGGCTTTCACCAACGATCTGCACAAAGTTGCCCCGGGGCGCGCCCAGTACACACACCTGCTCGATGAGGCCGACGCCTCGGTACTCGACGACATCATTGTGTGGTGGATCCGTGACGACGTCTTCGACGTCATGCCAAATGCCTCCAACACGGATCGTGTTCGGTCGGCCATCGGCGGTACCGAGACCACCGGCCAGCGCGCGGTGCTTGCAGTGCAGGGGCCGCGTGCGAAGGAGCGGTTGGCAGCGGTGTTCGCCGCGGCAGCAGCCGTTGGTCGCTTTCGTGTCGAGGAACTCGATTGGCACGGCGCCAAGTGCGTCGTCGCCGGCACTGGCTATACGGGTGAGGCGGGCGTGGAGATCGCAGTGCCGGTGGAAGCCGCCGACGAACTGTGGTCCGCCATCATGTCGTGCGGTGTGATGCCTGCCGGCCTCGGCGCTCGCGACACCCTGCGGCTGGAAGCTGGCTTGCCGCTGCACGGTCACGAACTGGGCGTCGGAATCACCTCGCTGCAAGCGGGACTCGGCTGGGTCGTTGCGTGGGACAAGGGCGAGTTTCGCGGTCGCGACGCGTTGGCCGTGGAGCGCGAGAGGGGCGTCGCCCGCCTGCTTCGAGGTATCGCCACCGATGGCCGCCGCCCGCCCCGCGCCGACTGCTCGGTTCTTCACGACGGAATGCAGATCGGGACAGTGAGCAGCGGAAACTTTTCGCCGGTGCTCGAGCACGGGATCGCGCTGGCGTTTTTGCCGCCCGACCTTCCCGATGGCAGCGCTGTCAGCATCGATGTCCGCGGCTCGCAGCTTGCCGGCCGAATCGTGCCCCTGCCCTTCGTCGCCAAGAAGTAGGCGCAGGCCCCGGTCAGCGCGCTTTGTTGGCGGGCCGCGTGGTGGCCGATGTGCGCTTGGTAGCGGCCTTCTTCGGAGCGGCTTTCTTGGCCGGGGCGACCTTCTTCGGAACAGCCTTCTTCGCCGCAGCCTTCTTCGCCGCAGCCTTCTTCGGAGCGGCCTTCTTGGGGGCCGCCTTCTTGGCAACGGCCTTCCTGGGCGCTGCCGACGCTGCGGGCGCCGTCGTCACCGCCGCAGGCGCTGGCGGGGGAGTGCTGCCGCTGGAGAACTGGGCGGCGCGTGACGAACCACTACCGCCACGCAGCCCGGCCAGCGGGCGAAGACCGAACCAACCCCCTGCGGTCTCTGCCATCTGGCCCAGTGGTTGCAATCGCTGGGCGAGCTCCCCGAGCGTTTGCATGAAGTCGCCGAGCTCTTTGGGAAGGGAGAGCAGCATCGGGTTCGACATCGTCTCGGCGAAGCGGACAAGGCTGGGCGCCACCTTGTCGATGGGTCCGCTGAGTTGCTCGACCAACGCATCAGCGGTCTTGATGGTTCGCGTGATCTGTGGCACGAACGCCTTGATCGGTTCCTCGACGGTGTCCAACAAACCGTTCACCCGCGTGGCCACGCCGTTCAACTGGTCCATGGTGTCATTGAACTTCTCGACGCTGTCGAGGAACTGCGTGACCCCGCGCTGGAATTGCGACATCGACTTGCTGATGCCCGCGAAGGGATTGCTGCTGCCGAACAGACCCATCAGGTCGCCCAGCCCGGGTGTAGAGCTCTCTGCCATGGCTGGACCGTAGCGCACCGACGATGATCAGAGGTTGGCGTACGACTCGAGGGGCTCGCAGCTGCACACGAGGTTTCGGTCACCGTAGGCGGCGTCGATTCGTGAGACCGCAGGGAAGTATTTGGAGGCGCGAACCGAGTGCAGTGGATAGGCGCCAAGTTCTCGGGAGTACGGCCGATCCCATTCGCCCAACAGGTCCTCGGCAGTATGAGGCGCCATTCGCAATGGGCTCTCCTCAATCGAC
>JANLPB010000320.1:0-6086 GCA_031366885.1 Ilumatobacteraceae bacterium | reverse complement strand
CATGACGCGCAGTATCGGTGCCGCCCGCCAGCGGGCGTCGTGGACGATCACCCAAGGACCGGAGTTCGCCAATGAAATGGGCGTGCTGACGATCGATGGACGCAGCATCCATGTGGTGATCGAACGAGCGCGCAGCGATGCCGACGGTCAAGCGATCCTCGAAACGGTCATCGACACCGACCTCTGACACCGGCGTCCGGTGGTGCCGCCCACGATCACTGGTTGATCGGCGCCACCTCGATCGGCGGCTGCGGAACGCACACGATCAGCGCCCCCGGCCGTACGCGCACTTTGAGATCGCGCGTCTTCGTGCGAGCCCCGCCATCGAGCTCGTAGCGCACCTTGCTGGCAAAGCGCACGTCGATCTTGCGGGCCTTGGTGGACTGCACCAGCGGTGACCGGTCCGTATCGCCGTGGCCGACCACCCTCCCAAGCACACGCAGCCATTGGAACCGGCCTTCGGCGCTCACCACGCCAACGTCGAGGAGCCCGTCGAACGGCGTGGCCGTCTCAAAGACGCGTAGACCCCCAATGACGGTGCCGACGTTGCCGACGAGAACGCAGCTCGCAGGACCGTCGAACCACGCGGAGCCGTCCACCCGGATCTTGGCGTTGATGCGCTTGGCCGCCATCGCCTTCACGCTGCCCCGCACGTAGGCGACCCGACCTAAGCGTTCCTTCGTCGCGCCATCGACGTCGGCCATGATCGACCCGTCGAAACCGGCACCGGCCATCACGACGAAGGTCTCGCCATTCATCGTCCCAACATCAATGGCCTGGCGGACACCGTGGAGCGCGATCTTCACCGCTTCTCCAATGTCCGCCGGAATGGAGAGGTTGGTCGCGAGCAGGTTTGCGGTGCCGGCCGGCAGGATGGCCATGGGAACACCAGTACCTGCGACCACACCTGCACACTGCTGCACCATCCCGTCGCCGCCCCACACCAGCACCAACTCGGCGCCCGCCTCCAACGCTGCGCGCACGCGCTTCGGCGCCTTGCTGCTCTTGTCGACTTCCGACCAGATCGGCTGACGAACACCGAACTGGCCGAGCACGGCCCGAAGCTCGTTGAGACCACCCCCGAGCACCTTCCCCGTATGCGCAACAACAGCCACGCGAGGATCGCTGGGTGAATCGTGCATCTGCTTGGAATCCTTGTCCTCCTTTGCATCCTTCACGACGCAACCTCCGCCACGCGACCCGCACGGGCGGAACGGGTGCGGTCGTGCGACGCGGCGACGAGCGCCGCGCCGAACACGGCCAACAGCGCCAGGCCCATCAGTGCGCCGGCCATCACGTCCAGCGGATGGTGCATGCCGCGGTACATACGCGCCCACCCGACCGAGAGCGCCGCGACGATCGCCCAGGCCGCAGCGAAACCCTGCAGCAGCACGGGCATGGCGAAGCGATGGAGCAGCACGACCACGAATCCGTAAAGCACGATCGTGGCCGCTATGTGGCCCGAGGGGAAGCTCCCCGTGCTGGGCACCGATCCGAGGTGTGCGACCGTGGGCCGTGCTCGGCCGACGGTGTACGAGATCGTGAGGAACGTCGCGAGTTCGACCGCCAAGATGGAAGCGAGAACGATGACCTCATGCCAAAGGCGACGCAGCGAGAGCACGACGGCCAGCACCAGACCCACGGCGACGATGGACGGCGCGTCGCCCGACTTGGACCAGAACGCCGAGAGCGATGTCAGCCGAGGGGTTCTATGGGCAGCAAACCAACGCACCACGGATTCATCCCAATGAACGACGCCCGACCCCGCCAGGGGGTGCACGATCAGCAGGCCGGCGGCGATAAGCACCGCACTGATCACGGCGTAACCAACCACGACGCGGATGGCGAAGTTGCGCCAGCTCCAACTCGAATTGTGCGCCGAGTCCGGCGACTCCAACGCGCCGCTCTCGGGCTCGTGTGCACCGCGTTCGTATCGACTCGAATCGAACGAGTTCCGTGAAGTGGGTTGCGCGGGCGCCCGAAAAGTGGTCATTGCCGCCGTTTACCCACTCCCATTCAAGGGGAAACGAACGACTGTGACTCCTGTGCTCGTTGTTCCATTGGTTGCACTTCCGCCCGCCGCGTTGACGTTCGCCGCGATTCGGAAGTGGCCGCATCGAGATCCTGCCGCGCCGCACGTCACCGCGACGACCGTTGTCGAGGAGGTGCGCCGACACCCACGGTTTCGCAGACTGCTCAGATCACGGCTCGACCCTGCTCGCGAGACCGGGCTGTTGCTCACGGCTGCCGTCGGCATCGTCGTGGTCTCCGTCTCGGCATTCGGGATCGTGGCCGAGATGATCCGAGCCAATAGGGGACTCGCCGGGTACGACCTCTCGTTCGCAACATGGGGAGCACGCAACGCCACAGCTTCGTCAACGCAGGGCCTGAAGATCATCAGCCAGCTGGGTGGGTATGCGGGCGTCGTCGCCCTCTCCGCGGTGGTGGCCGCGATCGAGTTCCGCCGCAAGATGCAACGGTCCGTTGTGCCCCTGCTCGTGCTCGTTGTCGGGGGCCAGTTCGCCATAACAAACCTCATCAAGTTCATCGTCCACCGGGCCCGGCCGAACATCGGTCAGCTCACCGGATTCGCCGGCACCTCGTTCCCGTCGGGCCACGCAGCTGCGTCCGCCGCGTCGTACGCCGTCTTCGCCTTGATCTTGGGGCGTCGGCGCAGCACCATGACCAAGGCGTTTCTTGGCGCGACGGCGACCGGCATCACTGTTGCCGTCGCCAGCACCCGGGTCCTGCTCGGCGTTCACTGGCTCACGGACGTCATCGCCGGCATGCTGGTCGGCTGGACCTGGTTCACGCTCCTTTCCGTCGCGTTCGGCGGCCGCGTGATGCGCTTCGGCGCTCCCGTCGAACAGGCCGAAAACGTGGCGAAGGCCCCGCTGGTCTCATCAATCACGTGAACAAACCGCACGCG
Source organism: Ilumatobacteraceae bacterium (assembly GCA_031366885.1). Classification (GTDB taxonomy): domain Bacteria; phylum Actinomycetota; class Acidimicrobiia; order Acidimicrobiales; family Ilumatobacteraceae; genus UBA668. The sequence goes on along the minus strand of JANLPB010000320.1, from coordinate 3,157 downwards.
CACCTGGTTCAGCGCGCCCTGACCCGGGCGATCGATGAGGTAGTCGTTTTCAGGGGCAACCATTCGGGTATGCGCCCGACGTGCCGTTGATCACCCCCGACCAGTCGTCGCCCTCACGTCCGCCAGGAAGCCTGATCGTGCCTGGTGATGGCGTCAGCTCGACGATGTCTGGTGGCGACGGGCAGGGTTCGGACCGATCGGCGGCAAGCCCATGGTCATACGTCCCGTGGCGTTCGATGGTCGCCGGCATCGCCCTCGTCGCCAGTGCGCTCCTGCTCGCCGTCGTCATCTACCGGGCGTCGAACGTTCTGATCCTCACCGCCATCTCCGGCTTCCTCGCGGTCGTGCTCGCCCGTCCCGTCGCCTGGCTGCAGAGTCGTACCCACCTGCGCCACGGCATGGCCATCGCCGCCGTGCTCCTGGCTGTCCTCGTCATGGTCGCGGGCCTCTTGGCGCTGTTCATCCTGCCGGTGCGCACACAGCTGGTCGCGATCCTCACCGACCTACCCGGAACCGTCCAGCAGGCCGCCCACGGCAGAGGACCGGTCGGACATGTGGTGCAACGGCTTCGACTCGAGCAGCTTCTTCAAGACCATCAGCCTTCGCTCACGGACGCCGCGAAGTCGGTGCAGGATTCGATGCCGACCTACGCCGCAGCGGCGTTGCGGGGTGCGCTTGCGGTTGTGACCGTGACCGTCATGACGGCGCTCATGCTGGCGCAATCCACTGCCCTTGCCGAGACGGTCACCCATGCCCTGGCGATCCGCCACCGCGAACGATTCCGCTCCGTCGCTCGCGACGCTGCACGATCCGTGAGCGGCTACATGATCGGCAACCTCCTCATCAGCTTGTGCGCCGGGGTAGCGGCGTTTGGATTGCTGATGATCCTCGGTGTCCCCAACGCCCTCGTGCTCGCGATCTGGGTCGCGTTCGCGGATCTCATTCCACTCGTCGGTGCAACCCTCGGCGCCGTGGTGGCCGTCGCGGCGGCGTTCTTGACGTCTTCGACCGTCGGGATCGTCACGCTCGTCTTCTTCGTCGTGTATCAGCAGTTCGAGAACAGCGTCCTGCAGACCATGGTGATGTCGAGGACCGTGAAGGTGAACCCCCTCGGCGTGCTCCTCAGCGTGGTGCTGGGAGCGGAGCTGTTCGGTGCCGTCGGCGCGTTGCTCTCCGTTCCGCTCGCCGGCGCGCTCAGCGTCGTCGTGAAAGAGCTGTGGCGCCAGCGACCGCTAGCCGACCGCGACCTCGTCGTGATCGGCGGCGATGACGAACCCGTCGAGCCGTCCCGCCACAGCTGGATGGAACGGCTGCGGCGACGGTAGTCGCTGCGGCTTCCGACCCGGCAGATGACCCCGGGTGCTCAACGACGAGAAGCCGTCGCCGAACGAGGGGGGGTGCTCCTCGAGCACCGGGGTGGTCTGGTTCAGGCGATCGTCGTCGTCGGTCGGGTCGTCGATGCGACGGTTGTCGGAGCCAGGGTCGTCGCCACGGTTGTGCTGGCCGGCGAGGTCGAGGCCGGGGAGGTCGTCGCGACGGTGGTGACCGTCAGCACGGTTGCCGGTGGGGTAGAGGGCGCAGAGGTCACGGGTGCTGCCGTGGCGGCTGGGCTCGTTGTGGGTGTCGGGACCGCACTGGTGGGGGGTATGGCGGCCGTCGTGGGCGATGGCGTTGGTGTGCCGAGCTTCGCGACGATCGTGTTGAGATCGACAGTCGGCGGGATGAGAAGGCGGTCGACGGCGTGAAGCACACCGTTGGCCACCTTGACATCTGGTCCGGTGATCGTGGCGTCGTTGATGCGGATGGCCCCGTTGACGGACTGGACGTTGACCGGCGTTCCCTCTGCGGTCGGGTAGTTCCCTGGGGTCAGCTGTGCGGCTGTGCGGGTCTGGGTGAGCACGCTGTACCGGACGATGCGTGCGAGGACGGCCCGATTCGCGGGCGACCGCAATGCGATCTGCACGTCGGGGGGTAGCACGGTGAAGGCGCTCTCCGTCGGCGCGAGGACGGTCACGTTCTTCATGGTTCGGAGCTCGTTGGTGAGACCGGCCGCCTCGATCATCGTGAGGTACGGACCGAAGGTTGCCGATCGCTGTGCGGTGGCTATTGCGTCGGCCAGCGGGGTCGTGGCGGAGGGCAACTGCGCCGGTACGTTCGAGGGTGTGGCCGCCGGCCGCACGGTGCCCGGTGCGCTGGACGGCGAAGCGGGCAACGAGGCAACCGGCGCGCGGGAAGGAGGTGATGAAGCGGGGGCTGCGGACGATGCCGGGATCGTTTCGAGCACGGTGTCCACTACTGAATCAGGGGCGATCGTGTCCGTCGGGAGCGTGGTGTCTGACGCCACAACCGTTGTGTCCGAACTGTCGTCGCTGCTGCGCAGCAGAAGGAACGCGACGATGGCCGCGGCGATGACCGCGAGCAAGATCCCGACGACCACGAGCGTGTTGCGCTCGCGGCGTACGGCACTCGCCGGGAGAACGGCGCCACGGCGCGAAACGAGCAGGGTCGGGTCGTCGATATCGGTTGTGAGCGGGTCGCCCGCCACGCTGGTGAGCGGCGCGACCGTGGTGACGTCCGGGCCCGTTGCCACCCGGGCGACCCGCTCGCCGATGAGGGTCGTGCTGTCGCCGAGAACCGCGATCCGGCGACCGACAAGGTCGACGTCGCCGGCGTCGATGGCCAGGGCGAGATCTCGATAACCGGCCTGTCCCAGGTGGGGCGTTAACCACGATAAGTCACCACGCGCATGCTGCTCGCGGAGCCACCCGATGTCACCGGCCCGAACGCGCTGGTTCAACTCGGCAAAGCGCGAGTCGAGGGGTGGGATCGTGTTTTCGGTCATCTCTTCGGTTCCTCTCCCGGAAAAAGGCAGGGTGTGGATCGCTTCGATACCCACCAATCCAGCGGTCAAACGAATCCTGCTGTCAAACGCCACCGTGCGTCACCCGAGTTCGATGTCGGCATGTTTGCCGAGCTTGTTTCATGGGCAACAGCTGATGATTCTGCACACGCCACCTGAATGGGGAAACCGATGAGCAAGACGAGTAACAAGAATGGTCCGAAGAGAATGCTGGCCGGATTCGTCGCGGTCCTCGCACTTGGCGGCCTGGCCGTGTCATCGATGCCACCAGCGACGGCGACGGCCAAGAAGACCGTG
>JANLPB010000314.1:0-2408 GCA_031366885.1 Ilumatobacteraceae bacterium | reverse complement strand
CTGCAAGAGCATCAATGCAGTGATCATCGATGGCGCACAGGTCTTCATCCCGCCGATGGAGAATGCGATCAAGGCCCTCGGTATGGAATTCGGGGACGTGATAATCCTGCCACCAACAGCGCAGGACTATTCGGCCGAGGTAGCCCAGGCCACCACCGACGCCGACTGCGTGATCAGCATCATCTCCGAAACGCCGTTCATCACCTGGAACACAGCGTGGGCACAGTCCGGCACCAAGGCGCAGCAGTACGGTCCGCAGGGCAACCTCAACCAGATCTCTGCCAAGGGCAACGAAGAAGCCACCAACGGCAACGTCATCGTCGGCATGTACCCCGACATCTCGACCGAGCCGTGGAAGGAATTCCGGACTGCACTCGATGAGGCCGGGCTGGACACCACAGCGCTTGACTACAACTCGCTGGGTGGCATGGGTACGTGGGCAGCCTTCACCGGCTTCGCCCAGATCGCCGAAACCATCACCGGGGACATCACCGCCGAGTCCTTCTACAACGCAGCCAACACCACCACCGCCCTTGATCTCAATGGCATGGTGCCGGTGCTCGACTTCACCAAGGAGTGGACAGGCGGCCTGGAGGGTTACAACCGGCTCTTCAACCGCAGCGTCATCCTGAGCAAGCTGGACAACGGAAAGGTCGTACCGCTGACCACCGAGTTCGAGGATGTCAGCGACCTCGCTATCGGCAAGGCGCCCTGATCAACACGTGACGACGACCGGGCCGACAGTGTCGTCGGCCCGGTCGGCGCCGCAGCACGTCTTCGCGTTACGACACGGCTCGTTCGGAGCCGCCCCAGTACTGGGCCCTCACGGCCTTCTTGTCAGGCTTTCCGACGGGCGTGAGCGGAAGCGCTTGCACGTAATCGATTGACTTGGGCGACTGTTGCGCACCCTTCTGGTTCTTTACGAGCAATTGCAGCTCGGCGGTCAACGCGTCGGATGGCTCGTGACCGCTCTGCAGCACGACAACCGCCTTGACGGCCTCGCCCCACTTGTCATCGGGAACACCGATGACCATCACCATGCTGACGGCGCGATGTGCACTGATCACATCCTCGACCTCGCGTGGGAACACATTGAAACCACCAGTGATCACCATGTCCTTGGTGCGGTCGACGATGTAGAGGAAGCCCTCGTCGTCGAAGCGACCAACGTCGCCGGTGTGCAGCCAATCGCCCGACAGCGCCTCCGCCGTCTCGTCGGGAAGATCCTTGTAGCCGTTCATCACCAACGGGCCACGAGTGCAGATCTCCCCAGATTCGCCCGGCCCAACGGGTTGGTTGTTCGAGTCGAGGAGTGCAATATGCATCCACGGCACCGGCCGTCCACACGACGCGAGTCGCTCGGGATGAGCGAGATCGTGCTCGCCCTTCTTCAGGTGGGTCAGCACCATCGGTGCTTCGGTCTGGCCGAAGAACTGGAAGAAGACGGGGCCCCACTGTTCGATCGCCTGGATGAGTTTGGTGGGGCTCATCGGCGAGGCGCCGTAGAAGATCGTTTCCATCGACGACATGTCGGCCGTCGCGTAGCGCGCGTTGCCCTGCAGCGCGTACAGCATCACCGGCACGATCAGGGTGGCAGTGATGCGGTGCTGCTCGACAAGGTCGAAGAACCCGTCGGGATCGAACGCCTCCATGACGTAGAACGCTCCTCCCGACACGAGTACAGGAGCGACCAGCGACATCGCGGCGTGAGACAGCGGCGTCGCAATCGCCAGCCGCAGATCGTCGGGGAACTCCCACTCCGCCATTTGGATCCATGTCATTGCCTGCCACACGCGGTGGGTCATCAACACGCCCTTCGGTCGCCCGGTAGTGCCGCCGGTGTAGACGACCGTGCAGAGGTCTTCGGGATGCACGTCCGGCGGCTCGAGTGGGGCCGGCGCGAACGTGTCGGCGAGCACCAGATAGTCCTCACCGACTTCGTTAGGGCCAAATCCGAGCAAGATCAGGTGGGGGTATTGAGCGCTCAGCGCCGCGGCGCGCTCGCTGAAGTACTCGGCGTCGAACACCAGGCACTCGATTTCTGCGTCGCCGATCGCGTACGCATGGTCGGCGAGCGAGCCCATCGGATGCAGTGGGGTCACTACGCAACCGTTGACCAACGACGCCGTCAGGTTGGTGAGCACCTCGGGCCTGTTCTTCGACAACACTGCCAGTCGCGTCCCCCGCTGCACACCGACCGACCGTTGTGCCTGCACCATCTGGCTCGTCCGCTGGCGGACCTCGGCGTACGACGCGACCCTCCCAGCGAGGTAGATGCACGGCGCCTCATCGTGCGCGTTGAGGCTACGAATGATGAGGTGAGGCAGGAGCGGCATGTCGTGAAGGGGCGAGGCCATGGCGACATCGTAGTCAGCAGACATCAGATGTTCGGGACGGGGGCGCCGCAC
>JANLPB010000229.1:0-2589 GCA_031366885.1 Ilumatobacteraceae bacterium | reverse complement strand
CGGCAGTCTGGATGGTCATGTGCAGGCTGCCCGAGATGCGGGCACCCTTCAGCGGCTTCGACGGCCCGAACTCCTTGCGGAGTGCGCGCAGACCGGGCATTTCGTGCTCTGCAAGGTGAATCTCCTTGCGACCGAATGGGGCAAGCGAGAGATCGGCGACGCGGAAATCGCGACGCTCGGCGAGTGATGACATGGTGGTTACTCCCAGAAAGGAGCGGCAGGTGTGCCGCAACGTGGTGGCAACCGGGCAGATGCCAACTGGCAGTCTCGAATCAGCCCGAAGCGGTAAAGAGCCTAGGCGACGCGGAGCCGAACCGCTCGGATAGCAAAGAACGTGGGCGTGCGTCAGTCGGCGAGCACAACGGCACTGACATCCAAGATGTAGTGCGAGTAACCGCCGGCGTTGAACACCCTGACGGTTTGGTTGGCGCCGTACTTGATCAGCGCCATGTTCGGCACCGCCACTGTCTCGTAGGTGTTCAGGTTGGAGATGTTCGGCAGCGACGCCGCATCGGCGGGATACACCGTGAGGAAGCTGGGTTCGACCCGGACGGTGGGGTACAGCCGTGCCGTCGACGCATTCGTGAGGTTGCCCAGCAGCGCCGACTGGTTGCCAACCGCCACCCCCTGAATATTGACGCTGCCTGCGAACGCAGCGAAGCTCCAATCTTCGGCCTGTGCCGGCCCGAGCGGAACACCGCCCCACGCAGCCTGGCGCGTGTCGAGCGCGCGATACGGCGACGTCAGCGGGATCACCCTGCCGGCGCGTGTGCTCTCAGGGTCGCCGGTGCGCAAGTACCCCATGACGTCGACCAAGAAGTTGGTGTTGCCAACCGAGTTGTACACGTGAATCGCGCCATCAGGGCCGACCGGCACGAGCACGAGGTTCGCCTGCACGCGACCCGCCGCAACGTTGAGATTGGATGTGGCCGGCGGCCCGACCGGTTCGGTGGGCACGACCGCCATGAACGTGCCGGAGGTTGGCTCGACGGCTGTCAGGTTCACCAATGCCCCAACAACGCTGGGGTCATTCGGAATGGTGGTGCCCGCAGCGCTGGCGCCACGGAACGGGACCGTCAATTGCGAGTTGGGGCCGAGCGGGGTCGGGTTCACCCCGCCGTTGCGAGTGTCGACAATTCGAGCTGGGTTGACGACAACGAGGCGAGCACCGCGCTCGTCGGTCAAGTCGTCGATCGTGCCAGCGTTATAGGTGCTGGAAGAGAACCAGCCCAGCACATCGACGAGCACATTTGCCGACGCGACCTTCGACCCGTAAATGGAGACGGTGAGTTTGCCGCCGACACCTCCGCGGACGATGGCGAGGTTCGGAACAGTTTGGCCGGCCGTGAAGTTCAGCAGGGAGGACGTGCCTGGCGAGCCAGCCGGATATGCGGACAAATAGCCAGGGCTACCCGGATTGTCGATGGTGATGCTGATGGCAACCGCCAACACATCTGTCGCCGACGCGGGTACTCCCCCGAGACCCAACAACTGCAGATCGAATGACGGTTCTGTCGGGCCCATCACCTTGGCGCCCAACGGCGCCACGTCGTTGATCGGCGAGGTGACGCGTGAATCGAAGATTCGCGCGGGCGTAATGGGGTGGTACTCGCCGCCGGCGCACAGGCATGGGCCTGCGGCGGAGGCCGGCGCAACTGGCACGAGCGGCGCAACGGCAACAATGGCGATAGCCACGAAGCCATACACAGCGGCCGAAGCGAAAAGCGCCGTCGCCCGACGAACCAGCTTCACACGCCTCATGTCCACACCAATCTCCTCAAACGTTCACCGACAGCAACTGTTGGCATACGACTGACCTTCACGCCCATCGGCACCTTACCAGCGTGCGTCGCGCAGCGCCGTTCAGGCAGCAAACGTGGGCTGCAGCTCGCCAGCGGCAATGCGGGCGTCGAGTGCTGCCGCGTCGGCGTCGGCAACCTGCTCGGACTCGTCGGGCAGCATCACAGGAATGCCCTCGCGGACGACATACATACGGCGCAGGCGCGGGTTGTACAGCCCGCTGTCGTCACCGAGGTAATACAACGGTCCCTTGTCGACCGGGCAGGCCAGTACAGCCACGAGGCGAGGATCCAGAGCCATGTTGAAACGACCTTTCTACAAACTGGTGATGAGGGCGAGCAGTTCGGCGACGTGCTGGTCGCATGAATCTCGATCCGGAGCTTCCAGGTTCAACCGAAGCAACGGTTCGGTGTTCGATGGACGCAGGTTGAACCACCATGGCCCACAGTCGACGGTCAATCCGTCGAGGTCGTCTTGATCGAAACCTTGAAAGTGCGCGGACACCATGTCGATGACAGCGGTGGTGTCGGCGACCTGCGTGTTGATTTCCCCGCTGGAGGAGTACCGCTCGAAAGGCTTGCGGATGACCGAGAGATCGGTGTGAGCGCGGCTGACTTCGTTGAGCACCAACATGCTGGCAATCAGGCCGCTGTCAGCCCGGAAGTTCTTGAGGAAGTAGTAGTGGGCCGAATGCTCACCGCCGAACACTGCACCCGTTTCGGCCATGCGCTGCTTGATGAAGCTGAGGCCGACTTTGGTTCGCACCGGGACGCCGCCGTGCTCGCGGAT
>JANLPB010000217.1:0-7784 GCA_031366885.1 Ilumatobacteraceae bacterium | reverse complement strand
GTACACGCCGGCCGCCATCAACACGTTTCTGCAGGCCGCCGACTTCTATCTGCTTGCCCATGGGCTGGCCGGCAACCATGTGGTGGTGACCCACGAGGTCCATTCCAACTCGCCGGGGCGCATCAAGATACCGAACGCCTGCGTGGGCCTGGGCGTGCGGTTCATGACGCCCTACCAGATGCTGCGCATCGAACAAGCGCGTTTCGTGCTGGGGGCGCAGGCCTGATGGAGCAGTCCCCCTTCACCCTGCGGGGCCGCAACCCGGACGTGCTGACCTGCATCGCCAACCTCTCCAACGACGAAGTTTTCACGCCGCCGGTGTTCGCCAAACCTCTGGGCGGTCAAGTCGGTGAAGTTCCTGGATCCGTGCGCGAAGTCGGGACAGCTTGGGGTTCCGCCGGCAGGTCCATCGGCGAAGAAGACAACAAAACGGAGGCTTGATGAGCCCCAGGCAACTGCTGAGCCAGCTGCTGGACTACGTGCTGGAGCAAGACAAGGACATTGACCCTCGCGGGTTCAGGCTGTCAACCCACAAGGGGTTCATCAAGAGGAAGACTGACCTGCAAGGTCTGCCCGGCATCGACTTCGACATCAAGGTCGAAGGCGACCACACTTGGCTGCGCATCGCACGCTTGGAGGCACACTCGCCACCAGCTATGTCGGACAGCCGGTGGGCTGGCGTCATCGTAGTCGGAGACGACCCGAACGGTACAGCGCCGCGCCTCGACGAGGCGCTCCTCAAGCAGAGACTGATGCTAGCGCTCCAACTAGAGCCTGCATCGGAGCGGCCGGCGTTTGAAGCTCAGCTTCGGGCCGCTGCGCAAATGGCCTTCACCGACTACAGCCCGCTTTGGTGCGCCTGGGCAGAAGGCGAGAAGCCACGTCGCCGGACCATCGACCTCTACGGCGACCTGTTCGCCATCAAGCACCAACTCGAATCGGAAGAGACAGCCAAGCCGCATGAGCTAGTGTGGGGTGTTGGCGTCGCCGCGTGGAAGCTGCGCTACGAAGAGCGCTTGGGCGATTCCATGGTCGACTTCCAGTATCCGCTGCTCACGCAGGCAGTCGAGCTCGCGCTGGACGAGAAAACCCTCGCCATCGAACTGCGCCCGCGCGCGGTAGACCCGCAATTCGAGTTTGATGCATTCGCAGCATGTTTGCTGCCAAGCACGGCCGATGTCGAGAAGGCTGCCCGAGACGCACTTGCTCGAAGCGCTGACAGGCCGGTCAACCCGTTCGACCCCGGCAGCTATGAACACCTGCTCAAGCTCATTGCCGGCAATCTGCACGACAAGGGCCGATTCACTCCTGGTGCCACGACGTTCCCGACTCCGGGTGACGACCTTCTGATTTCCGATGCGTGGGTCGTGCTCGCGAGGCCTCGCTCGAACAACTACCTGCACGAGGACATTGAGCGGCTGAAGCGCAGGCTCGGCGACGGTGTCGAAGTTCCACTTGGCCCACTTGCCCTGGTCACGCCGCCGACTGACAAAGCGATCGGATACGAACCGGTGTCCTTCCGAGGACTGTCAGGGCTGTCGGGCGGCAGCGGCGCCAAGGGCGCACCGAGCGAACTGTTCTTTCCGTTGCCATACAACCATGAGCAGGTCACCATCGTCGAACAGTTGGAGCGCTCAAACGGTGTCGCAGTCCAAGGCCCACCTGGCACCGGCAAGACACACACGATTGCAAACATCGTGTGCCACTACTTGGCCACTGGCCGCAAGGTGCTCGTGACCGCGAAGGGAGAGCAAGCTCTCGAAGTTCTGCAGTCCAAAATTCCAAAAGAGGTGCAGCCGCTTACGGTGGCGCTGCTTTCTGGTGACCGCGAGGGCATGCGTCAATTTCAGTCCTCCATCGAAGCCATCATCCATAACGTCTCGCAGCTGAATCCTGAAGTGGTGCGAGAGCAGATTCGCACTTGCCACAGCGCTATCGACCGCGCGCACATGGAGCTGTCTTCCATAGACAGGCGCGTCGATGAAATTGCCCACTTGCAACTGTCGGATGTTGAGGTCGACGGCATCGAGATGCGCGCGCAGAAGATGGCGGAGCTGGTTCTCTCCGGCGCAGAAAGGCATGCGTGGTTCGACGATGAACTCTCTCTAGACGCGGCCCACGCTCCTCCGCTGAGCGGCGCTGAAGCCGCCCATTTGCGAGAAGCCAGGCGTCGACTGGGCCAGGACCTGGTCTATGCGTCGTCGCATATTCCCTCCAGTGCAGCATTGCTCCCGTCCGAGGATGTGGGGCGCTTACACGAGGTGCTGGTCGACATGCGTGGCATCGAGGCGGCGGAAGCCAAGGGTGGGCTGCTCGCGTTGCGCGCGGCGACTCCCGAGGTGCTGGCCGACGCGCGACAGATGCTCGCGCAGATTGAGGCCGCCGCAGCGCTTGCGAAGGAGATCGAAGACACCGGCGATGTATGGACGGCCGAACTTCGGAAGAAATGTGGACAGCCATCGTTCGTCAGCGAGAGGGGTGCTCTGGAGGCGCTGTTCGGCGAAATCGACTCGCTCATTGAAGCCCGCGCCGAGTTTCTGAAGCGGCCCGTCGAAATTCCCGAACCCGCACTCGCGTCACAGAAGGCGAGAGAAGCTATTGGCCGCGGGGCTGAGGCCGGCAAGCCCTTCGGGATGATGAGCTTCGGTGCCGGTGACGCGAAGGAACAGGTCGCGGCAATCAAGGTCGCCGGGCTTTCACCTGCTTCGCCCGACGATTGGAAACACGTTCAACGCTACATGCGACTCCATGAGCAAGTTCTCTCGTTCAGTGTTCGCTGGAACGAGTTCGCCGAGCTGCTGTCCGTACCCAAGGTGAAGGGGGGCGTCGCCGCACTTCGCCAAATCGAACTGGTGTCGGTCAGCGCGCGCAAAGCGCATAGACTGGCGACCAACCACGACACATACCTGCCAGTGCTGGCCGAACGCGTATTCGCCAAGCCGCCTCTGCAGCAGGTTCGCGGCACGTTCGTGCAACTGACCGAGGTCCAGCAACATCTACGCAGCCACTTGACGCGCGTGGAGCTGGCTCTGGCCGCGACACGGCTCGCCACCCTCCAGGAAAAGCTCGCAGGTACCTCAGGGCCGATTTCCGTTCGACTCCGCAAATTCGTCGAGAACGAGCTTGGAAGCAACTCTGTGCAGGTCGAGCGCGTGGTCGCGCGGTATGCGGAACAGGTCAGCGAGGTCCGCCGCGTTGAGGCGCTCGCACACGACGTCGGCATCGTCAACGAACTCGCCGCACGGCTCGAGCGGGCCGGTGGCGCTAAGTTGGCGGCAAGAGTTCGCAGTGCAGCTGTGGGTTCCTCAGGCGAGGACGCGGCGTTCCCGGTCGGGTGGCGTGATGCCTGGAACTGGGCTCGCTTGAAAGCCCACCTTGAGGCCATTGAGGCACGCGAAGAGCTTCGGACGCTGGCATCGCGTCGGCGCGACCTGGAAGCCGGTCTCGCCAAGCTGTACGAAGACCTGGTTTCCAAGGCTGCTTGGCTGTCTACGAAGCTCGGTGCCTCTCCGAGGGTGCTGTCGGCCCTTGAGACCTACCGAACGGCAGTTCGTCGAATCGGCCAAGGGACCGGCCCGAACGCCACACGACATCGGCGCGATGCTCAAAAGGCCATGAACGATGCGCAGGGCGCAGTGCCCTGCTGGGTCATGAGCCATGCCAAGGTGTCCGAGACGCTGCCAGCACAGCTTGGCTGTTTCGACCTCGTCATCGTTGACGAGGCCAGCCAGTCCGACCTATGGGCACTTCCGGCAGTACTGCGGGGAAAGAAGATTCTCGTCGTGGGTGACGACAAGCAGGTGTCGCCTGACGGTGGCTTCATCTCTGCGGTTCGCATTCAGGAGCTGAAGGACCGCTTCCTCGCTGACCAGCCGTACTCGGCGGTTCTGACACCGGAAAAATCGCTATACGACATCGCGTCTACGGTGTTCGCGGCTCAGAAGGTCATGTTGCGCGAGCACTTCCGCTGTGTGCCGCCCATCATCGCCTACAGCAACACCTTCTATGACGGGTTCATCCAGCCGCTTCGGATTCCGAAGGCCTCCGAGCGTATAGACCCTCCACTCGTCGACATCCATGTGACCGGTGGCATGCGTGGTGTCAAGGACGAGAACAAGCTGGAGGCACTCGCGATTGCGGAGGAAATCGAGACGCTGCTGTCGGACCCGAAGTTCGCTGGTCGCACGATTGGGGTCGTCTCCCTGTTGGGGCCGGAGCAAGCCAAACACATTGACGCGCTGGTCCGCTCCCGCGTCGATGCAATGGAGCTGATTCGACGGCGATTCGATTGTGGCGACGCTCGGCTATTTCAGGGAAGCGAGCGCGACATCATGTTCCTGTCGATGGTTGCAGACCCAGCGAACTGTCGGGCGCTGTCGGGAAACATGTTCGAACAGCGCTTCAATGTTGCGGCAAGCCGAGCGCGGGATCGCATGTATCTGGTTCGCTCGGTCCAGCTCAAAGACCTCTCACATCTGGACCTTCGGCGCGGCCTGCTTTCGCATTTCAGCAAACCGATGGACGGCAGTGTCGATGAGACCAAGAGCCTCATTGAGGAGTGCGAATCCGGTTTCGAGAAGGACGTTTACACGGCTCTGTTCAGCCGAGGCTACCGCGTCGTGCCGCAGGTCAAGGCCGGCTCGTTCCGAATCGACATGGTCGTTGAAGGCGCGGACGACGCGAGGCTCGCCCTCGAGTGCGACGGCGACGAGTTCCACGGCCCCGACCGCTGGGCAGCCGACATGAGCCGTCAGCGCGTATTGGAGCGTGCAGGCTGGACGTTCTGGCGCTGCTTCGCATCCACGTGGTCCATGCGCAAGGACGAGGTGCTTAAGGAGCTTCTAGACCGACTGACTGCAATGGGCATCGAGCCGCTTGGAGCAATTGAGCGCGCGCCGTCTCTGGTCGAGTACCGCTCTTGGGCGCCCAAGGCCCTGAAAGACAAAGCTAACGACGCTGCCGCCGATGCACTGGAGTCCGCAATAGCGGCCACGAAGTGAACTCTGAGCGTCCGGAAAGCGCGCTACTGGTGAATGTCGACAACGACACCCTGCGCCGCATCATGGACAGCCCCGATGCCATGGCTGCCGTGGAGCGCATTGAGGGTTGGCGCGCGCTTGGCGACAACATCATCGAAACCATCATCAACAAGAGCGAGAAGGTCAAGGCACTGAAGAACAAAGCCAAGGAAACGGAACTGTCAGCCAAGGAGAAGAAGCAACTCACTGAGGAGGAGAAGGAATACAAGTCCAAGCGTAAGCTTGTGCAGGAGAAGCTGATCAAGTTCGCGACCCGTATTCCGGTCTTCATGTACCTGACCGACTTCCGCGAAGACACGCTGCAAGACGTGATCACCAAATTGGAGCCGGCCCTGTTCCTGGCTGTCACCGGGCTGACGGTGAAGGACTTCCACCTGCTGGTGCAACTCAAGGTGTTCAACACCGAGCAGATGAACCAGGCCGTTTTCGCATTTCGGCGCTACGAGGATGCTTCGCTGCGGTACACCGGCGTCGAGAGCCACCAGGGGTTGACGCATGTCGGGCTGTACGACACCGTGGTGGCGCGGGATTGAGCGAAGGGCTTCGGGAAGATGGCCTGCCGATCCCGGCGCCTGGAAGGCAGATCGACCGCGTCGACATCGCGGCCAAGACAAAGCGCCAGCATGCGGCAATGCCATGCCTTGCCGCTATCCTCACCCCTCTCTGCCCGCCCACAGCAGTGTTGCCCATGTTGACCCGCCGCCTTGCCCTGATCGCCGGTCTGGCGCTGATGCCCGCCTTCGCCCAAGCCCAAACCAAATGGGACCTGACACTGGCTTCGATACCAAGACCTACGAGCACTTGAAGTTTTACGTGGGCACCCAGGCCTGGCTGCCCAAGAACGCGGTGAGCGTCAACAAGGCCGCCTTCGATGCGCTGGACGCGCCCACCAAGGCGGCCTTGCAGAAAGCCGGGGCCGGGGCCGAGACGCGCGGCCTGGCAGTGTCCAAGGCCAAGAACACCGAGTATCTGGACCTGCTGAAGAAAAGCGGCATGACCATCCTGCAGCCCAGCGCCGCGCTCAAGGCCGACATGAAGAAGGTGGGCGACACCATGCTCAAGGAGTGGCTTGAGAAAGCCGGCCCAGTGGGCAAGGCCCTGGTCGACGCCTTTGCGCGCTGAGCCGGGCTTGACACCGATGCGGCGCCTGCTCGACGGCCTGTACGACGGCGCCGCCGCACTGGCCGCGCTCTGCCTGGTCGGCCTGCTGGTGATGGTGGTGCTGGGCATCGCCGGGCGGCTGATGCACTTTCACCTGCCGGGCACCGATGCCTATGCCGGCTATCTGATGGCGGCCAGCGGCTTTCCGGCGCTGGCCCACACCTTGAAGCGCGGGGAGCACATCCGCGTCACGCTGCTGCTGGCCAGCTTGAGCGGCCGGGCCCGCCGCGCGCTGGAGCTGTGGGCGCTGGGCGCTGGGCGCAGCGGCGCTGCTGGCCGGCCTGCTGGCGGCCTACAGCGTGCGGCTGGCCTGGCAATCACACGCCTTCAATGACATCTCCACCGGCAATGACGCCACGCCTTTGTGGCTGCCGCAGTTGGCAATGGCCGCCGGCACTTTGCTGCTGTGGCTGGCCTTGGCCGATGAATGGCTGCTGGAGTGGCGCGGCCTGCGCCAGCCCGCCCAGAGTGACGAGATGCTGCACAACGAATGAACGATCTTGCGATCACCGCACTGCTGATTGCCGCGCTGTTTTTGATCCTGGGCAGCGGCGTCTGGATCGGCCTGACGCTCTCAGGCGTGGCCTGGATCGCGATGCAGCTCTTCAGCAGCCGGCCGGCCGGTGATGCGATGGCGGTCACCATCTGGGGCTCGTCATCGAGCTGGACGCTGACCGCGCTGCCGCTGTTCATCTGGATGGGCGAGATCCTGTTCCGCACCCGCTTGTCCAACGACATGTTCCGCGGCCTGGCGCCCTGGGTGCAGGCCCTGCCGGGCCGGCTGCTGCACACCAATGTGATCGGCTGCACCATCTTCGCGGCCGTCTCAGGGTCGAGCGCGGCCACCTGCGCCACCATCGGCAAGATGACCCTGCCCGAGTTGAAGCGCCGCGGCTACCCCGACGACATCGCCATCGGCAGCCTGGCCGGCGCCGGCACGCTGGGCCTGCTGATCCCGCCGTCGATCATCATGATCGTCTACGGCGTCAGTGCCGACGTGTCGATTGCCCGGCTGTTCATGGCCGGGGTGCTGCCCGGGGTGATGCTGGCCAGCCTGTTTTCGGGCTACCTGGTGGTGTGGGCGCTGCTCAACCCGGGCCGGGTGCCGCCGGCCGATGCGCCGATGACATTCCGGCAAAAGCTGTTCGAGTCACGCCATTTGATCCCGGTGCTGCTGTTGATCGGGGCGGTGCTGGGCTCGATCTACAGCGGCGTGGCCACCGCCACCGAGGCCGCTGCGGTGGGCGTGCTGGGCGCGCTGGTGTTGTCGGCCCTGCAGGGCTCGCTCGGCTGGGCCAGCTTCAAGGCGGCGCTGATGGGCGGCACCCGGCTGTATTGCATGATCGCGCTGATCCTGGCCGGCGCCAGCTTTCTCACGCTGGCCATGGGCTATATCGGCCTGCCGCGCCACCTGGCCGAATGGATAGGCGGGCTGGGGCTGAGCCCGCTGGCGCTGCTGACCGTGCTGATGCTGTTCTACATCGTGCTGGGCTGCTTTCTCGACGGCATCAGCATGGTGGTGCTGACGATGGGCGTGATCCTGCCCACGGTGCAGAAGGCCGGCATCGACGGGGTGTGGTTCGG
>JANLPB010000214.1:0-16553 GCA_031366885.1 Ilumatobacteraceae bacterium | reverse complement strand
GCCGCCCGTACGACAGCTTCGTCGTGCGTGACGACGAGCACGGCCGTTCCTGCCGCGGCCAGTCGAGCCAACTCCGCGATGACCGCCGCCGCGTGGTGACCGTCCTGAAAACTGGATGGTTCGTCCACCAGCAGCACCCGCGGCCGCGCATTGCAAGCACGCGCGACTGCCGCGCGTTGCTGTTGCCCCATGGAAATCTCGTCGATGCAGCGATCTGCGAACTCGTGCAGGTCGAGGCGTTCCAACAATTCGTGCAGCTGGTCACCCGCAGCGTTGGGCGCCGCGTCGGTGATGTTTTCGCGTACCGACAACTCCAGCGCCATCGCCAATGCCTGCGGCACAAAGGCCACCCGTGACCACAGCGTGTCGAGCGAGGGCACCTCTCCGTCGACCGCAACCTGACCCGCGTCGGGGGCACACAATCCGGCGAGCAACGCGAGCAACGTGGACTTGCCGCTCCCGGACCGGCCCCGCACCACCACCAGTTCGCCGGGTTCGACCGTGAAGGTCACAGGACGTAGCCCGGTCTGTGCCGACCACATCTTGGTGAGCTCGACGGCAACGATCGAGCTCACTGCACCCTCCGGCCGTGGTCGAGCCGAATCACGTCGTCGGCTGCAGCGATCATGTGGGGGTCGTGAGTAGCGACCACCACGGTTGCACCGTGGTCAACAGCGGCACGGAACGCCTCGATCACGGTGGCGGCGCTGTTGGCGTCCAGAGCGCCCGTGGGTTCGTCCGCCAGCACCAGGGGAGGTGCACCAATCAACGCACACGCCACCGCCACCCGTTGCTGTTCGCCGCCGCTCATTGCACCGGTCGAACCATCCACGAATCGACTGAGGCCCAGGAGCGTGATCACTTCATCGACGACCGCTTCGGTACCTTCGCCGACGTCGCGAAGACGGGCGACGCCACGCAGGTTCTCTCGGCCGGTACCCGTGAGCAGCAGATTGTCAGCAGGCTGCGGCAGCACCATCACTGCCGTCGACCGGCGGATACGCCGCCGGGCCGCACGATCCAGCCCGCCAAGCTCGCGGCCCTGCACCACGACGCTGCCCGCGGTCGCCCGGTCGAGTGCCGCGAGCAATGCCAGCAAGGTCGACTTGCCGGAGCCACTCGGACCGCTGAGCACCACTAGACGCCCGGCGCTGATGTCGGCGCTGACGTCGTCGAGCGCAAGCACCGACGATCCTGGACCCCGTCGTTGCGGCACCTCGAAGCGCCGCGACACGCTGAGGCAGGACGCGACCAAAGCGCTCACTGGTCACCCCGAATGGCCCGCATCGGGTCGGCACGCACTGTCGCACGGACGATGATGAACGCGGTGATCAGCACCCACACCGGGGCCACCGCGAGCACTGTGAGCACCGTCTCCCACGGCATCACGAAGCGAGCGGGAGGAGTCAGCAACGGCATGGGGTCCAACCGGACAACCGCGAGTGCAGACGCCCCGAGCGCGGCGCCGACGCCCAGCGCCACCCCAAGAACGAGCGGCATCGCGGCCTCGATAATCGCCGCCAACCAGAGCGAGCGCTTTCGAAAGCCTGTCCGACGCATCACCACATACGCAGCGCGGCGAGTGTCGCGCCGCGCTGCGACCACGAGGAACTGCACTGCGGCCGCCATGACAGCGAACAGCAAGCCGAGCAGCGCCAACGGCCGATACGCCCACCGCAGTCCGCTGAAGTTCGAGGCGTGGAACGTGCTGCCCGCATTGAGCACCACTCCCACTCTGACGTCAGCAGCGCGCAACGACTCGATCAAATCTGCCGGTGGATCGCGCACGAGCAATTTGCGAAGCGGGAACTTCACCTGGCTGGCGACGACAGACCGGTCGACGGCAATCAACGCTGCGCCGCTGGCCTTGCCGGGAAAGAAGTCGGCCACAGCCACCACCTTGACGTCGAGTGGAAGCGTCGCACCCGGAAGCTCAAGTGACACCACGTCCCCCACCACCCACGTTCCTCCGGACGCGATCGCCGACGGCAGGCCGTCAGCCGATGGCGGATCGAGTAACGAAACCAGGCCTCGGAGCGACAGGTTCGACGCGTCATACCTCAGTACCGCCGCGTTGGTGAATGTGTCCGGGTCGATGCCCCACAGATCCACGCGATCACCGTGATACTTCGCGCGCGCCGTCAGGGCCAAGGTCGAGCGCGCCTCCACCTCGGGCGCCAGCACGGGGTCATCGAAGACAGCGACCGCGAGATCGCTTCCCACGAACACCTGCGCCTTCTCCACCAGTTGGCGTTGCGCGCCGTCCGAAAGCGCAGTGGCGGTGATCAGCGAGCCAGAGGCGAGCGACACAGCAGCGATGGTGGCAACCGTGGGCCCAGCCTCCATGACGACGCGCCGCCAACCGAGTCGCAACGCACGGGGCAGCCACGCACCTGACAAGCGCGCAGCGACGACCACCCAGCGAAGCCCGAAAGCCACGAGTGCTGTGATGGTCAGCAGTGCGAACAGTGGAAATCCCAATGGCAGCAGGTCGCCCCCGCGCGCCTCCACACCGAATGTGCGAATGCCCCCGCTCGAATCAAGCCGATGAAACGACCACGCCGTCAGCGCCACCGAGCAGACGCCAGCCATCGGCAGCAGCCATCGAAAGGAGCGGTGGCCCACATCACGATCGACCGACCGGTCGGCCACACACGCGACAGTCCCGACCACCGTCGCGAGAGCCACGACGAGGCACAACGTTGTCGCAACCGCGGCGCTCACGACCGCGTGACGCTCGAGTAAGGAAGCTGGGCCGAGCTGGGTGACCGTCAGCCATGCCAATCCGCAACCAAGCGCCGCAGCAGGCGCAGCAACGGTCAGAACCGACGGTGTGGCCCCCAACGCGATGCGGCCGGGATGCACGCCGCGCACCGCCAACAGTCGCAACTCCCGCCGCCGCTCGCGGGCCATCAACACCGCGGCGGCAACGAGAACGCCAGCCACGCTCAGCAAGCTGGTCAGACGCACCGGCGCCAACGATCGTTCGACGGTGACACTGACGGCTTTCGCCCGTGCGTAGACACTCGGCAGTTCGCTCCGCCCAGGAGTGAACACTTGGTCTGGAAACGCTGCGCGCCACGCTTCGTTTGCTGCCTGGTAGGCGGCAAGCGACGCGGAGATATCGGTGAGTGTGACCGGATCGGTGGTGATGCGGTACTCGATGTAACTGACGTTGCGATTGTTGAACTGCGCCACGGTCGCCTCCGAGACCAGAGCGGAGAGCGGGGGCAGATCACCCAACGGTGATGGCTCGACGAGCCCCCGAAATCCGCACCAGGCATCGGGCACAGGAGCAATCGGGATGTCGTCGAACACGTGGGCAACGGTGAGCGTTCTGTGATCCTCGGTCAACAGCTCGTCGGCGACATCTACGCCGAGTTGACCGGCGTTCGTTCGCGACAGCGCCAGTTCGCCCGGTGCGAGTGGCTCCATCACTGGTACCACGTGTTCGTTCAACCGCTCCAGATACACCAGCACGACACGGCGCGCGACTCCGTCGCTGGTGGTGAGGAGGGGGACCGTTTGCGCACCGAGGCGTGGCGAGTCGGTGAAAGGGACTGAAGCTCCGATTGTGGCAACCTGTTCACGCGAGCCGGGCAGCTCCGTTGATGGCACTTCTGGCAGCACCGCGCCTGGCGGACCGGTCGGCCTGATCACATCATCGGCCACACCTCGGGGGATGGGAAGCACCAACGCCGCGTCGCTGCGGCAGGTCTCGTCGAGTTGCTGGCGCATCGCCGCCGAACCCGCTGACGACACGAACAACGACGATCCAGCGGCACAGAAGGCAGCTAGCAAAATGGCAAAGCCGACGGGAAAGGAACCCGACCACGACGACCCACCCCTCACGCCCACGGGACCATTTGACCACGGCAGCGCCACGCAACGTGCGCGCTCACCGAGACGCGACAGCGCCCCGACCAGTCGAGCTGGCCGGGGCGCTGTGACGTTCTTGCTGTGAAATTCAACGTGCCGTCGTCGCGACGGCAGCGTGACTACTGAAGTGCCTTGGACTTCAGGGCAGCGAACTCGCTGTCGTCGATGACGCCCTTGTCACGCAGGTCGGCCAAACGGGCCAGTTCCTGGCTGGGGCTGACGACCGTGCCGGCGGCACCGGCGATGTAGTCACGCATGGCTGCCTGCTGCTCGCTGGCGGCAGCCATCTGACGTGCGCTCATCTTCCCACCGCGCAGGATGAGGTAGACGAACACGCCGAGGTACGGAGTCACGATGACAAACAGCACCCAGATGAACTTGGCGACGCCGCCCAGATCGTCACTGCGGAAGATGTCGCCGAAGACCTGCAGCAACAGCATGATCCACACGAAAAACAGGAAGAACCACATGATCGACCACAGCACTTGACCGACCCCGAAAACACCAATCATTCACTTGCTCCTCTCAAGGGACGGATGCTGACAACCGCCAGCGCTCGCCAAACATCGTCGACGCCCGTCATTTCGCCCCAATTTAGCCCTTTGCGCGACAAAGCTGCGCCACCCACATTGGGTGAATCAAAAGGTGGCGGCGCTATTTCGAGTCGCGCTTGGCCTGACGGCTGGCTCCCTGCGACTTGGTAGAGCCACGACGCGCCGCCGTGGCAGCACCACCCTTGGCTGCACGGCCACGGTCACGAGTGGTGACGCCGGTTGATGCCGCGGCCTTGGTCGCGTGAGTCTTCGTTCGCGGGTTGCCCTTCGCGTCGCTCGCTGCCTGCAAGCGTTCGCGCTTCAATTCATTCGCCGAGTTGCGCGCTGCGACGCTGAGGGCACGCGCCACGCGAGCGAGTGTGTCTTCGAAGATCTCTGCCTTGCGTCGGGTCCGCTGATTCGAGGTGGAGGTACCGGCGCGCAACGACGCTGCATCGACCAGCGACGACGACTGGCGCCGATACAACTTGCTGTACTTGTTGCGCTCACGGCGCACGAGACCTAACACGTCGTCGAGTTCGTCCTCGCTCAGATCCTTCACAGATCCTGGCAGATCAGCGCGCTCACAGGTAACGGGAGCGCTCGAGCCAACGCAGCGAGAAGAAGCCCCAGATCGGCGGCAGGTAGAACGTGGAGGCGCGGTAACAGATGACCGCAGCGAACGCCGCGTCGTCGGGCATCCCGGCGCGGATCAAGCCCATCGTGAGGATGGCTTCCGACACGCCGATGCCCCCGGGCACCGGCACCAGGCCTGCCAGCAGCGACACGGTGAGGTGAATCAGCAGCAGGTCGGCGAACGAGATCGCCGAGCCCATCGCGAGCGCAAAGGTGCCAAGAGCGAGCGTGAAGAGAACCTCAGAGGCGATGTTGCCGCCGATGAGCAACGCCAATCGGCGCGGTGAGCGGAGCCCGCGGATCACCGCCATCGACTCGGTGCCGAGTCGCTTGGCCCAGTCGACCACGAAGCGCCGCAGCTTGGCGAAAAGGATGACGGCCAGCACGATCACCCCCAGCAAAACTCCTGCGATGATCAAGAGGCGAGTCGCCCTCTCACCGGTGCCGCTGAAATCCAGGTCCAGCGAGGCTGGGGTGAAGAGCAGCAGCGAGCTGATGCCGATCACTTCGATGAAGAAGGTAGTCATCGTGTCCAGCGCGCCGGCGGCCAGGGCGGCGCCGGCCGGCACTCCCTGGCGTTGGAAGAAGCGCACGCTCATCGCAACTCTGGCGGCATACGACGGGATCGCGATGGTGACGTATCCAACCGACAGCTGCAGGCCATACACCGGGCCGAACGGCAGCGGTTTCGGCGACGCCCCCAGGGTCGACACGGATTGCGAGACTCGAACCAGTTGGGCGAGGACGAAGCCGAGCAGCAGCAACCACCAGGTGGCCGTGCGCACGTGATCCCACACGCCATCCAGGTCCATTCCGGAGATGGCCGTGATCAGCGCGAACACCGCGACAGCGGGCAGCACGACACGCAACACGCTGCCCGCCGTGATGCGACGTAGTTGCTGCAGCTCGGGTGCCTCAACGTCCGCTGCCTGCGCGGCGAGCTCACGAAGCTCGTCCATGTCGAGCTCGGCATCCTTGAGTTCACGCCGTTGCAATCGGGTCAGCGTCGCGCGCTGCAGGTACGGCAAGGTCGCAGCCAACCGGTCAGCGCCCAGTGCGTCGCGTGCCGCGGCAACGGCTGGCCCGCCCCCTACGAGCAACACCGTGGCGATCAGCGCCTGGGCCCTGTCGGCGCCGATGCGACCATCGGTTGCGCCGACGCTGGCACCGCCGAAGTCGGCGAAGCCCAGCTGACCGTTGTCGAGGAGAATCGTTGTGCTGTCGATCTGGCCGTGAGCGATGCCGCCCCGATGCAGCTCGGCGAGTGCCGCCCAGAGCTGCTCGACGATGTGTGTCGTGCTCACGTCCTGGTCGGCGTCGATCTCGGACAACTGGGTGCCGCGGCTGCGTAGGACCAAAATGGCGTCGTCATCCACCGTCGCTCCGGCGGTGACAACCTGCTCCGTCAGCACTCCGAATTGGGCTGCCAACAGTGTCACGAACGCCTCGTGCTCCACCTGCTGCAAACGACCGATGCGCAGCGGCGAGCCCGGGTCGCGATACCAAAGTGTGCGCCACAACGTGGTGGCCAGAGCCGAGTCGTGGGCGTCGCGACCGTAGACCTTGACCACCAACCCTTGCCCGTCGACGTCCTCACCCATCACCTCGAAGACTCCGGCGCGTTGGCGATCTGCAGGCGCCAGCGAACGGGCATGCACACCAACCTTCAACAGCGCCCGCTCCACATCGTCGAGGCTGGGGCGGCCCGCCGACGACCCGACGATGAGGTGCACGATGAAACCCGCAGCTGCACCGACAAGCACGCCGGCGACCGCACCCAACGGCGAGCTCGCCCCGAGCGCCACGATTCCCACAGAGGCCAACGTCAACAACCAACGGCCGATGCGACGGATGGGCCGCGTGAGATGCGGGGCGATGGCGACGATGACCGCCGCGGGCAGCGCCAACCGCGGCGATGGGTACCAGAGTTGCGCCTGTGCCGAACGCAAGGAGCGCGTGATTGCGGGCCAGTCGCCCTGCATCCACCGGCCCACCACGAGGCATCCCGCAGCCGAGAGCGCGACCGCGAACAGCAGGTCGCGAGCCACGTCGAAACGACGGCGCACGAACGTTGCCACCAGCAACACCAGAGCAAAGAGAACCAGCACGTCGGCGCTGATCTGCCACGCAGTGTCGAGGAAGCCGGGCGCACTGCGCAGGAACACGGTGATGACGTCGATGAATCCGGGCGCGGGGTACTCGGCCGCGCTGACCACCAACAGTCCGACGAGCGCTGCGAGGAGCAGTAAGACGTCCGTCAGGCGGCGCGCCCGCGGCTCGCTGGCGGCAGTCGCAAAGAGCCGTCGCGATGGGCGCGGTTCGAACTCCGGCTCTCGTGATGCGGGTCGCCCACCGTCGATCTGCCCGTCGTCACCCATTGATCGTGATTGTGCCACACCACCGCGGCATACCCAGTCGCCGTCCGGGGCACGGGTCAGTGCATACACTCGCGCTCGTAGCATCCGCCGCTACCAGGTCAACCCGGGAGACCAGCACATGATCAGGTTCCTCATCTCGACTGCCATCGCGCTTGTCGCCAGCGCCATCGGTCTGCTCGTCGCCGACTGGGTTCTGGACGACATGTCCGTCGGCATGTCGGGCTTCGTCATCGCCGTAGTGATCTTCACGGTCACCACCGCGATCATCAATCCATTCATCATGAAGATGACGATGAAGAAGGCACAAGCATTGCTCGGAGCGTCAGCATTGATCACGACATTTGTTGGGCTGCTGGTGACCAAGATCCTGTCGGACAGCCTGCAGATCCGCGGTGCCGACACGTGGTTGTTTGCCACCCTGATCGTGTGGTTGGCGTCGCTGCTCGCCGCCGTCATCATCCCGATCATCTTGGTAAAGCGCGGCGTTCAGGCCGCCCGTGCGAACAACAACTGAGTGGCCGCGCCAAGCGCTGCAGTGGTGCGTCAGGCGCTGCTGCGTTCGATAGCGGTCACCGCGGCACTCGGCTCCATCGGTGTCGTCTGGGGCATCATCAGCGGATCTCAAATGATCCTGCTCGACGGCGTCTACGCCATCATCGGCATCATCGTCTCGTGGCTGCTGTTGCAGGCGTCGGCAATGGCCGAGGCCGGTCCCACCAGCCGATTCCCGTACGGGCGCGAGGCCGTCACCCCGCTCGTCATTGGTGTGCAGGGTTTCATTCTGTTGGCCACACTTGTCTACGCGCTCGCGGAGGGTGTGTTCACCATCCGTGATGGCGGCAGCGAGGTCGCGCCGGGTCCTGCCATTGCGTATGCGGCGGTCACGGCCAGCGCATCGATTACTTTCTGGCGCTGGCTGCTGCGCCAAGCAAAGACGTCGGACCTGCTGATCGCCGAGTCCACGGGCTGGCGCGTCGCAGCACTTCGCGGAGTGGGAATGCTGCTGGGGTTCGTGGTGCTGCTTGCGCTCACCGATTCGTCGTGGTCACGAGCAGCGCCCTATGTCGACCCCGTCATGGTGATCATCACCTGCGCCGCGTTTCTTCCGGCGCCGATCAAGATGGTCCGTGCGACGGTTCGGGAGTTGCTCGAGGGCGCTCCGTCGCCTGAGATTCAGGGACCTGTTCTCGACATCGTTCGCTCAGTGTGCGCAGAGTTCGAAATTGAGAATCCCGAAGTGCGCATGACGAAGGTCGGGCCGAAGCTCTACGTGGAAATCGACGCCGCGGTGCGACCCGACGCCACGATTGCGCAAGAAGATGAAGTACGCGAGATCGTCCGTGAACAGTTGACCGCGCTGCCGTTCGACCTGTGGCTCAACTTCGAGCTCACGCCGCAGCGCACAGCGAACTGACATACTTCGGCACTCGCCGATGTCGTTGAGAGGGGACTTATGCAGGACGTCGTACTTGGTCTAATCGCTGTGGCCGTCGGACTGTTGTTTTGTTTCCGCGGCTACCTCACCATGCGGTTCATCATCCCGATCTGGGGCATGTTCGCAGGCTTCGTTCTGGGCGCCGCAATCGTCTCCTCATCCAGCGGTGACGGGTTTCTGCGCACGGGTTTGTCGTGGGCTGTCGGTGCCGTCGTCGGCCTCATCTTCGGCGCCCTCGCGTACCTCTACTTCGAAGTCTCGGTCGTGATGGCAATGGCGGCAATCGGCTTCTCGCTGGGCGTCAGCGCCATGGTCGCAATCGGTGTCTCGTGGTCCTGGCTGATCTTGATCGTCGGTGTTGCGGCCGGTCTGTTGCTGGCGATCGTGGCGCTGGCCGGGAACCTCCCAATGGTGCTGCTGACGCTGCTCACCGTCACATCCGGTGCCAGCACCGTGGTGGGGGGCATCATGTTGCTCACCAACAAGTTGCAGAGCGAGTCCATCACCTCGTCGGGTTCGGTCACCGACCGCTTGCACGACGACTGGTGGTGGTACGCCATTTGGGGCGGCCTGGTCGTCGCCGGCCTGATTGCGCAAATGACAGCGGCCGAACGCGCGAGCGGCACGATGCGCGAAGCCTGGGACGAGTCAAAGGCCTGAGCCATTTCACAATCACACGTGTCACATCGTGACCTCGGTGTGATCCGGTGGAGCGATGACACGTGCGATTGTGAAGGCAGTTCGGCTCAACTCGTCGCACGAACCGTCAACCACGCAACCAGAAACGCCACACCGTTCGTTCCCCAGTGGGCAAGCATTGGCGCGGCCAGGCTGCCGCTGCGACGGCGCAGGAGCAGGAAGGCTGCACCCGCAATTGCCGTCCCGGCGACCGTTGCCAGCGCGCCACCGGCATCGGCGAATGAGGTGAATTGGTTGGGCGAGACGTGCCACGCACCGAACGCCAGCGACGTCAACCCCAACACCCAACCGGGGGACGCGATGCGCGCAAGCAGACCGGCCAGCACGCCACGAAAGGCCAGCTCCTCGAGCAGCACGGTCGCGATCGGAATCTCGACGAACACTTGGAAGAGCATTTCGCGCCCACTCACGGCTGCGCGATCGCCGATTGTTCCGCTGGGGTCGACACCGACCAGTACAGCGGCCGCGACGGCCGCACCGATGACGGTCGCTGCGACCGCGCCGTAGCGCAACCCCCTTGGGAGCGCAGCGCGCGTCAGCCCCAATTCGTCGGTGGTGAGCGCGGACGCAACCGCTATCGAGGAGACCACACCGATCATCGC
Organism: Ilumatobacteraceae bacterium; assembly: GCA_031366885.1. GTDB lineage: Bacteria > Actinomycetota > Acidimicrobiia > Acidimicrobiales > Ilumatobacteraceae > UBA668. The sequence continues at coordinate 6,391 of JANLPB010000214.1, read as the reverse complement.
TGTATTGGCAGCGAAGTGGAGATGGTCGGGGATGGCCTCCCGACGAAGCTCGTGGTAGCCGGCCAGCACACCCAGTGTCGTGAGCAGCGCGGTACGCGTGCCAAGCCGACCGCGCATGGAGACAAGAACCCGTGAGGTCAGAGACTGATCGGTGAACCCGGGCCGAGCGGAATATCCAGCAGCCACCAGCCGGTGAAGAGCAGCAGCCATGCACCGAGGATCGCAAACACGTACGGCACCATCAACGAGATGATCGTGCCCAGGCCGGCCTTCTTGTCGTAGCGCTGTGCGACGGTGACGATGAAGGGCAGGTAGACCATCAGCGGCGTGACTGCGTTCATCGGCGAGTCACCCACGCGGTAGGCGGCCAACACCGTCTGTGGCGCCACACCGAGGCGCACGAAGATGGGAATGAACACTGGAGCGAAGATGGCCCACTTGGGCACCACGCCGGGGATGATGATGTCGAGCAGCACGATCACCAGAATCAGACCGATCAGCAGCGGCAGTGCACCAAGACCGGCCCGTTCGAGCAGATGCGCCATCTCCACCGCTGCAACGCGCGGCAGGTTCGTGTAGTTGAAGAACGCAATGAACTGGCTGATCATGAGGAGCATGAAGATCAATCCGGACAGCCCAGCGAAGGTGGCTGTCACCGCGTTGATCACGTCGCCGCTGCCACTGATGGTCTTGGCACCCTTGCCGTAGGCAATACCGCAAATGAGGAAGGCCAGCGAAATGATGAAGATCAGGCTGGCCATGAATGGCGTGTTGCCGATGAGGTCACCGCTCAGCGGGTCACGCAGTGGAGCGCCGGACGGAACCGTCAGCGCCAGCATCGCAACGGCGATTCCGATCAAGGCATACAGGGCGTACTTGAGGCCCTTCGCTTCGGCTGCAGCAGCGACCTCGTCGCCTTCGGCAGCGGCGTTGTACGAGGGATCGCCCAACGATGGGTCCCACTTACCGAGCCGGGGCTCGACGATGCGTTGGGTGACGATGACCGCCACGATGGCCATCACGATCGACGACGCGATACCGAAGTAGAGGTTGGCCGTGATCTCCAGGTGCTTGCCTGTCGGACCGATCGCTTCGTTGGTGATCTCGGTGAGCATGCTGTCCACCGGCGTGATCAAGATGTTGACCGCGAAGACGCACGCCACACCTGCGAAGGCCGCCGCCAAGCCCGCTAACGGATGTCTATTCAAGGTGACGAACGCGGCCGCCGCCAACGGAATGAGGATCAGGTAGCCGGCGTCGGAGGCGACGCTGGACAGCACGCCGACCATCACGATGAAGAACGCAATCAACTTCGGTGGGGCAACCTTGACCAGCTTGCGGATGAGGGCACCCATCATTCCGGCCTTCTCCGCGACGCCCACACCGGCCATGGCGATGAACGTCACTGCGACCACCGCGAAGCCGGCGAAGTTGTTGACGAACGACGAGAAGATGAACCGCAGCCCATCAACCGACAGCAGGCTCTTCACCTCGAAGGTCTGCTCCTCGATGATCACATCGGGGACCTGCAGAATCTCGCCCGTCACCGTGTCGTAGGGGACGACCGACCCGCCCAGCGCGTCTTGCACTCGCGCCAGCTCCGCCTTGTTGACTGGGATGGCCACGTCCTCGCTCACCTTGACGTCGAATGCCGCCAGCACCGCTGACAACAGCGCGACAAACGCGATCAAGTAGAGGAACATGATGACGGGATGGGGAACCTTGTTCCCCAGGTTCTCGATGCCGTCGAGCATGCGCTCGCTGCGCTTGCGCTTTGGTGCGACGATTGCCGTTGCGCTCATCTGGGTGCCCCTTACTCAGTTGGCGTAGTTGCGGAGGTATTCGGTGACCATGCGCACACCGGAACCGGTGCCGCCCTTCGACAGATACGGCTTGCTGGGTGCATCCACCCAGCCGGTGCCGGCAATGTCGAGATGCGCAAACTTCTTGTCGCCCACGAACGCGGCGAGGAAGGCGCCGGCCGTGATGCTGCCTGCGGCGCGACCAGCGAGATTCTTCAGGTCGGCGATGTCGCTCTTGACCATGTCGTGGTACTCCTGCCAAAGCGGCAGCTGCCAGCCACGATCGCCGGTGGTCTGACCAGCGGCCAGCAGGCCATCGGCCAGGCCTTGGTCGGTGGTCATCACGCCCGTGGCGAAGCTGCCCAGCGCTATGATGACGGCGCCAGTGAGGGTGGAGAGTTCGATGATGGCATCGGGCTCGTAACGCTGCGCGTAGAACAGACCGTCGGAGAGAATGACGCGACCCTCGGCGTCGGTGTTGAGCACCTCGATGGTCTTGCCACTGAGCGTCTTGACGCAATCGCCGGGGCGGTATGAACGGCCGCTTGGCATGTTCTCCGCGGAAGGCACGAGACCAACGACGTGCAACGGCAGCCCGAGGCCGGCCACGGCTTGCATGATTCCGAACACCGCGGCCGAGCCGCCCATGTCGTTCTTCATCGTCTCCATGCCCTCAGCGGGCTTGATGTTGAGCCCGCCCGAGTCGAACGTAAGACCTTTGCCGACGATACAGATGGTGGGCACGTCAGTGAGCTGTGCGCCGTACTCCATGATGATGAAGCGCGGCGGGCTGTCCGAGCCCTTGCCGACGGCGAGGATGCCGCCGAAGCCCTCCTCCTCGAGGCGGACCTCGTCGAAGATTGTGACGCTGATCTTGGGCTCGCGCTCACCTAACGCCACGGCCTGATCGGCCAGCATCGGCGGGGTCTTGTCGGCGCCGGGGATGTTGACCAGGTCGCGAGCGAACACCACGCCATTACCGATGACGGTGCCGGTTTCGACGCCGGCCGCAAGAGCCGCAACATCGCCGGCAGCGACCAGGGCGATGCTGCTGATTTCGAAGGTTTCGGTTTCAGGCATGCCTGTGCGGTAGCGGAGGAAGCGATAGTTACCGAGGAGCAAACCTTCCGCCGCAGCCTGGCCGGCGTCGGCCGCGTCGATGGGCAGGTCGGGCAACGCGACGATCGCGTCGGACACCTGCAGCGTGCGGATCTGACGGATGGCAGTGGCAGTGGCCTGACGAATGCTCTCCGCATTGACGTCTGCGCGTGCACCGATGCCGACGAGCAGCACGCGCTTCGCGGCAACCGCGCCACGGGCATACAGCAGAGTTGTCTGGTTGGGCTTGCCGGTGAAGTCGGCGGCCTCCAGCAACGGGGCGACGGCATCGGGGAGGGTTTCACCATCAAACCCGAAGAGCACCGTCAGCTCGGATGCCTCCTGCAAGGCATCTCCCGATCGAACGCTGATATCCATGATCTACCTGATTTCTGATCGACGACTAGGGCCTATTCGACCATATCCAGCGCTCTGTGCGAGACACCACACCCGATTCGGGTGTATCACCCGGAGCACGAACCGTGGTCGACGGTGGACACAATGCGGTTGGAGTACCGTGCGCGACGTGGAGTCGCTCGAACATACCGCGCAAGATTTTCCCACCCTTCGCCGGCGCCTCGCCGCCTGGCCGAACCTCGGCGCGGTGACGTTCGCGATGCTCATGTGGTGGGAGTCATTGCGGCCCTCGATGCTGCCGCGATCGTGGCTGCTGCAAGGCGCGGCCGGTGCGCTGTGCATTTGCTTCGGTGTGGGCATCGGTGGCCTCCTGTACCGCCTGGTTCGCCGCGTGCTGCAGTGGCGCAACATCGTCATTCCGGTTGCCGCTCGGGTTCGCGTCGGGCGGGCCGTCCTCGCGCTCGGAGTCCTCACCGTTGTGATCGGCTCGTTGCGTTGGCTCAGTTGGCAGCGCGAACACCGCACGCTGATCCACCTGCCGTCAGTCACGTTCTGGTCGATCGGTCCGATGCTGTTGACCACCGCAATACTCACGCTCATCTTGTTGACCATCGCCCGCACGGTGAAGCACCTCGTGCTGCGTGTCGATCGCGCTGCGGCCAAGCGGCTGCCCGAAAAGTGGTCGCGCACTGTCGTCATTGCCGGCATCATCGTCGTCGTGTTCCTCGGCGGCGGGTTCGCCACCAACAAGTTCGCACAGTGGGCCGACACCAACTTCGGAGCGCTCGACGAGGGCACCGCCGACGGGATCGAGCAGCCGACATCCGAGTTCATTTCTGGTGGCCCGGGCTCACTGGTGAAGTTCGACGAACTTGGCTTCCAGGGCCGGACGTTCGTCGGTGAGACGCCCACCGTCGACGACATCCGTGAGTTAGGTGGGGCGACCGAACCCAAGCAACCCATTCGGGCGTACGTCGGGCTGGACTCGGCGGGCTCCGTCGAGGCACGCGTCGCGCTGGCGGTGGCCGAGCTCGATCGCACCGGTGCGTGGGACCGCAAGGTGCTCGTCGTTGCAACGCCGACGGGCACAGGCTGGATCAACCCCAACGCAGCGCGAACGCTGGAGTACATGTGGAGCGGTGACACGGCTATCGTCGGCGTGCAGTATTCGTTCCTGCCAAGTTGGGTGGCCACGCTGGTCGACACCACCAGCGCGCCCGAGATGGGCGTTGCGTTGTTCGATGGGATCTACGACGCGTGGAGCGCCAAGCCGACAGGCGCACGGCCGGCGCTGCTCGCCTTTGGCGAGAGCCTCGGTTCGTTTGCCGGTGAGCAGGCGTTCACCCAAGACGGCAACAACTTCCAGGCGGCGCTGGACTCAATCGTCGATCGCACCGACGCGGCCCTCTTCGTTGGGCCGACACGCGGTAATGAGATCTATGGACCGTTGGTCGACAACCGCGACTCGGGTAGTCCCAGCTGGGACCCAGCCTTCGCCGCGGTCCCCAACCTGCGAGTGGCCAACCAAACTTCCGACATCGTGGCCGACAACAGCAACTGGCCCCAGCCGCGGGTGTTGTACCTGCACCACCCCTCTGATGCGGTGGGCACATGGGAAGTTGCCAACCTGTGGCGTGCGCCCGGCTGGGCCGACGACCCGCACGCCTACGACATTCCCGGGGCCGCCCGCTGGACTCCCATCGTCAGCGTCACGCAGGAAGTGTTCGATTTGATGAACGGCTTCTCTGCCTCACCCGGCTTCGGCCACGACTACCGCAACAACCTGACAGCGGCCTGGGCCGCAATCTTTCCACCTGACGGATGGACCAATGCCGATACACAGCGGTTGAACGAGCTACTCGGCCTGTAGATCTGGCGTATTGGTCGGCACCACAATCACCCGCATCGGGCGGTTGAGCTTCTTGCCGGTCACTGGTACCTTCGCCCTATCCATCACATCGCGCGTTCCACCGCGCACGAGAGGCACTCCCGATGACATCACTTGGTCCAGTCGAATACATGTTGATCGGGTTCCCCGACAACAAGTTCACCGGCGGTATTGCGCCCGCGCTCGCGCAGTTGGTCGATAACGGAACCGTCCGCATCATCGACCTCGTGTTCATCCAGAAAGATGCCGAGGGCAACGTTCTCAGCTTCGAATACGACGACCTGCCCGAGACCGCCGCATACGGCGAGATCGATGGCGAGGCTGACGGCTTCCTCGATGAGGAAGACATCCTGGCGGCTGCCGAAGAGCTGGAGCTCAACTCCTCCACACTGCTGATCGTGTGGGAAGACCTGTGGGCGAAGCCGCTCGCAACCGAGATTCTTGCGTCGGGCGGGCAGATCATTTCTGGCCACCGCATCCCGCATGAAGTAGTGACCGAAATTTTCGCAGCAATCGAAGGGAGCGCATCATGATGCGTCGAGGTATGGGTAGAGGTGGCCGCCCCGGCCTGTTGGGCACGATGGCACGCACCGCGGTGGTTGCCGGCACGGCTTCGGCCGTCGTCAACAACAGCCAGCAGAAAGCGGCCTCACAGGCCAACGCGCAGGCGCAAGCAGCCGCGTATCAAGACATGCAGCAGCAGGCCACCATCGACGCGGCCGTCGCCCAGGCCGTTGCGGCCCAGGCACCTGCGGCCGCAGCCCCCGTCGCAGACGCTGGCGGCCCCAGCCTGATGGATCAGCTGAAGGAATTGGCAGCACTGAAGGATGCCGGCATCCTCGACGACGCCGAGTTCAGCGCCGCCAAAGCCAAACTCCTCGCATAGTCACGCTGTTTCCAGCGTCCGTGTTACGGCACAGAACGGGGTTCCGTCTGTGCCGTGACTCAGCCGGAATCTGAGACGGGGTGTGGGACGTCGGCGCGGACTCGGAGGTCCGCGTAGAGCATGTAGAGGAGCGCCGCCAGCCAGGGCAGCGTCACCGCGTTGACGAGGCCGACGACCACGTTCATCAGCGGGAAGGATTTTTCGCTGAGCAGTAGAACGGTCAACCCGACGAGCGGCGCGGTCAAGAGCAGCCCGGTGAACGCCGCGGAGACCACGACAAGGATGCGCAGTCGTCGTCCACTCGTGAGCCGCGTCGATTCCTTCAGCGCGACGCGCAGCTTCGCACCCTCGGTGGTGCCG
>JANLPB010000213.1:0-2525 GCA_031366885.1 Ilumatobacteraceae bacterium | reverse complement strand
GGCGCGCAATCGTGCGACTGCTGCGTCCGCTCGAACAGGCGGCCACACGTCGGACAGATCCAACCACGCACGCTCGCAGCGTAGACAAGGCAATCGGGTAGCGACATCTTCTCGACTCCGACGCTTCTGTTCCGCGGGCCGTGCCCGGCCGCGGCGGGCTAGGGCTGCGTCAGTACGGCGGCGCGGTGGCAAGCTGGGCGCTCGTTCGTCGAGAGGAGTGCGCGTGACGCGGTTGCATGTGGTGAGCGAGGGGCAGGGCAGTCCGCCGATCGTGTTCCTGCACGGTCTCGGAATGTCGGCCGCCACCTGGTCCACGTGCATGGCCCTGCTGCGCGACCGCCATCGTGTGGTCGCCATCGACCTGCTCGGCCACGGGGGTTCGCCTGTCCCGGACGACCCCGCCGAATACTCCCGCGACCGCGCACTCACCGACATCGACGAAGTGCTCGCAACGCTCGGCGAACCAGCCGTGCTCGTGGGGCACTCGCTGGGCGGCTACCTCGCACTTGCGCACGCGGCAACTCGACCAGGCGTGGACCGTGGCATCGTCGTGCTCAACACAGGGCCGGGCTACCGCGACCCGGAGAAGCGCGAGGGTTGGAACGAGCGGTCTCGCCGCAACGCGCATCGCTTCGGCGTGCCGGTGCAGGTGACAGAACTGAACCAGCAGCACGACTCGGTGGTCATGGATCGCCTCGCCGAGATCCCCACCCCGACACTGGTGTTGGCGGGTTCCGCCGATCGGCCCGAGTACACGTCGTCAGGCGAGTACCTTCAACGAAAGATGCCGTCGGCACGGCTGCAGGTCATCGAAGACGGTGAGCACTCGATGCACGAGACCACTCACGCCCCCGACGTCGCCGCCGCAATCGAAGCATTCATCACCACTCTCTAGGAGGACCCGTCATGACCGATCTCCCCACCACGATGCGCCAGATCCACTCGCTGGTGACCAGCGACAGCCGCCTGGAGCTGTCCATCGGCGTCGTCGACTTGCCAGTGCCAACGGCCCATGAGGTGCTGGTCCGCGTGGAGGCTGCGCCGATCAATCCATCGGACCTCGCGTTGCTACTCGGAATGGCCGATGTGGCCCAGGCAACCTCAACCGGCAGCGGCGACGACACCGTCGTCACCGCGCCCATTCCACCGGCCTTGTTCAAGGGTCTCACGGCGCGCGTCGGTGAGCCAATGCCGGTCGGCAACGAGGGTGCCGGAACGGTGGTCGCGGCAGGCGAGTCGCCTGAAGCTCAGGCCCTGCTGGGCAAATTGGTCGGCTTCGTGGGAGGTGCCAGCTACGGCGAGTACCGCGCCGCCGCCGCGTTCATGTGCATGGAACTGCCCGAAGGCGCAACCGCAGCGCAGGGCGCGTCGTGCTTCGTCAATCCGCTGACCGCGCTGAGCATGGTGGAGAACATGCGCATGGATGGGCACACGGCGCTGGTTCACACCGCCGCAGCCTCGAACCTCGGCCAGATGCTCAACCGCATCTGCCTGGCCGACGGTGTGCCGCTGGTCAACATCGTGCGCCGTCCCGAACAGGCCGACATCTTGCGCGAGATCGGCGCCGAGCACATCGTCGACTCCAGCTCGCCCACATTCCTCGACGATCTGACTCAGGCACTCATTGCCACGGGCGCGACCATCGCGTTCGACGCAATCGGCGGCGGCAAGCTGGCCGGCCAAATACTCGCGTGTATGGAGGCGGCCGCTAATGCCAAAGCCGTCGAGTACAGCCGCTACGGCAGCGATGTGTTCAAGCAAGTCTTCATCTACGGCGGGCTGGATCGCGGGCCCACCGAACTGACTCGCAACTTCGGTTTGACGTGGAGCCTCAGCGGATGGCTGCTCACCCCGTTCCTGGGCAAGCTGGGCCTGGAAGGCATGCTGCGCCTGCGCCAGCGGGTCTCCGACGAACTGACCACCACCTTCGCCAGCCACTACACCGACGAAGTTTCACTGGCCGGTGTGTTGGGCGTGGAGGCTGCACAGACCTACGCCAAGCAGGCGACCGGTCAGAAGTTCCTGATCCGCCCCAACGCGAGCTAGCTCTCGTCGAGAACCGCTACGTTCAGCGCGCCGCGTTGAACCGTGGCCGTCGCCTCGCGGCGAACACCATTGCGCCACACGGCCGCCACTGGATTGGCTTCCAGGTTGGCCAACCACTGCGAGTCGGCACGGACTGTGCTGACGGTCACCCTGCTTCCTGAGCGAAATGCCACAACCGGCACCTGTCGTACCAACCCACTCTTGCGGCCGGTGGTCTCTACGACGACCAGACCAAGCCCCACCGGCAACGGCCCTGCCAAGCCACCTCGGACAGCGGGCAGGAGCAAGGAATTCAGGGCTTTGAACCCGGCTTGAGTGACATCACACGGCATGGCAGTGATCAACGTTCGTAGTGAGGAACTTGTTCCCGCCGTTGACGAAGGGGGTTCTAGACTGGATTTCAGAAGAGATGAAGGGTGGGCAACGATGTGTACCCAAGTGCTGTCGAACGAGAGAGCCATCGGACCCATGGTTGACCG
>JANLPB010000206.1:0-57071 GCA_031366885.1 Ilumatobacteraceae bacterium | reverse complement strand
GGGCACGAACATGGTCAGCCCTTGCCCTGCGTATTGCACCTCACCACGACAGCAGACTCTCCGATGAAGCGTGAAGTGTCAACCCCTCCGCACACCCAACGTTGCCAAGCTACAACTCCCGCGGGACTTGTAGCTATACTTGCGATATGCATGTAGCTACAATGGTGACCCGCACGGAAGTCGGGGTTCGGGACCTCAAGAACAACCTCAGCCGCTACCTCGCACGGATCGCTCAGGGCGAGGAGGTGGTTGTGACCGAGCACGGCCGGCCTGTGGCTCGGCTGACGGGGCTCGAACCCTCGATGGACCGCCTTGCCGCTCTCATCGCATCCGGTGCGGTCCAAGCCCCGAGCGGGACGATTCGACGCCGACCAGCTCGTCGCATCAAGTCGTCCGGGTCGGTCAGCGAGCTAGTCGCAGAACAACGCAGGTGATCACTTACGTCGACACCTCCACGATGATCAAGCTGATCGTCAGCGAGTCCGGCTCGGTCGCGGCCGCCGACATCTGGGACGGCGCCGACGTTCTGGCTAGCGCAAGGATTTTGTATGTCGAGGCGCGGGCAGCCCTTGCCGCCGCGCAACGAGCGGGACGACTGACGCTCACTCAGCATCGCCGTGCCGTCGTTGACTTCGAAGACCTGTGGTCTCAACTGGTCGTCATTGAGATCGATGGAGCGCTGGTCCGTCGCGCGGCGGAGCTAGCAGAACGGCGAGGCCTGCGTGGCTACGACGCCGTGCACCTTGCCGCAGCACGACACGTTGGCGCCGACGTATTGACGAGCGCGGACCGCGTGCTGTGTCAGGCGGCGCTCGCCGAAGGACTCTACGTGGCCGACCCCACTCAAACGGATGAGTCGAGTTAGTGCAGGTGCTCGATGGCGGCGAGCGCTGCTGCTGCCATCTCGTCAGCTGGGGTCTTGGTGGTGTCGAAACGGAGGTCGTACTGCCAGCCTTCGTGGATCGCGGGTGAGGCGAGGGCCAAGCCTGCTGGGACGTCGTTGCGTTGACGCTCGCGCCGCTCGAGTTCGTCCGTGTCGCAGTCAAGGCCGATTCGCACCATCGGCACTTCGATGAACACCGCATCGAACAGCGCCGCCGGATGACCGCCACTCGCCACGGCCACGTAGTTGCCGGCCCTTGCCAACGCGGCGATGCCGTCGAGGAAGCCTCGGTGCAGCGATTCAGCTGTCTCGCGCCAGATCAGGTACTCGACGTTCACGGTTCCGAACATCGGCTCGTCGAACACCACCCACGGAAGTGAGCTCGTCGACTGAATCGCCCGCAGCACTGTCGACTTTCCGCGCTGGAGGGGCCGTTGACGATGATCGCTCGCCCTCCTCCAACTCCGCTGAATGACACAGGTCGCTCGTAGACGTTGAGCCAGTCGACCTTCACAGCGTCGGACGTGCCGAACACGACACGCCACTCACGCCCGCCCGCTCGGGCAACAACGTCGACCCGCTCGCCGTTGACCGCCACCGACACGACTGCGAGCCCGGCGGCCGCACGCAACGGCTGCAGCTTTGGCGTCAGACCCGACCAGCCGTCGAAAGAGGTCGGCATGCGGGCTGCTCACAGCGGCCGTCGGCTCCGTCACAGCAATAGAGACTGGCGGACCGTGCGACGGGTGTCGACGCCGTTCAAGTGGCACCGGCGGCGGGACTAAGGTCCGCGAGCACACATCAACTCAGGAGGTTGACATGCCTGCATTTCCTGCCGTCGCCCACGTCGCCGTCACGGTCACCGACCTTGGTCGAAGTCGACCGTGGTACACGGCGCTCATCGGCGCCGAACCCGTGCTCGACGAGGACACCGGCCCGTTCCACCACGTCGTCTGGCTGATCGGCTCGACGCTGTTGGGCATTCACCAGCACTCGTCGCCATCGAGTTCCGAGCCGTTCGACGAGCTGCGACCCGGACTGGACCACGTGGCGTTCGGCTGCGCTAACCGGGCCGAACTGGTTGAGTGGGAAGCGCAGCTGAACTCGTTGGGCGTCGCACACGGCGGCATCGTCGACGCTCCGTACGGCTCGGGTCTCTCCTTCCGCGACCCCGACAACATCGCCCTCGAATTCTTCGCCCCTCCCGGCTGACCGGCCGCGGACGTCACGCCAGTTGGGCCGCAACGTCAACGCTGGTCCGGAATCTCAACGCCTGGGCGACATTCGGTGACAACGTTGACGGCCTTGCGGGCAATCCGTTGCGCCGGGCTCAGCCGGATTCGGTGGTATCGATGGTGATCGGTTCGAGCGTGGTGGCCGTGGGGTCGAACACGCTCGGATCAAGCGTGGTGGTCGGCGCGACAGTGGTGGTCGCGCTGGAGTCGCCGGGGCACGTGACCTTCACGATCTGTTGCTGCTCGAAGTTGAAGGTCGATTTGGCCGCAGCACCGAAGTGCTCGATGAAGTCGGTCAGGGAAGCCGTGTCTTCCGCGCACCTGCGCTCCACCTTTGGGGCGTGTTGTACCACCCAGCCGTTCTCCAAACGCACCCAACCGCCGTCCAGTAACTCCGCAACCGCAGGCAGCTCGACCGTCGCCCCGGGCACGCCCTCGATGATGGAAAACCACAGCACACCGTCACCCAGCAGGTCGGCGGCAACGGTGCATTGCCCAATCTCGGTCAGGCGCGGACAGTTGATCTCGCCGGGAGTACCGGCCGTGACGATCATCGTGCGAGTGCCATCGAGGACCAGCGCAATGTCCTTGTTTGCACGACCGTTGACCATCGCAAACCCAGGTGGCGGCGTGATGACGTAGACCCATGACACCAGGTCGACAGTGCGATCAGCCGTCGCCGTACCCACGTCGTGCGCAACAGTGCCGGCGTCGGATTCACGGCTCTTCGCGAACGCAATCACCACCAACGCCAGTCCGCCAAGTGCGACCAGCGTCATCCAAAAGCGCAGGGTGAAGAACTGGCGCACGGCGAGAGCGTAGGTCAGTCGGCGCGCAGAGCGGCAGCAGTCGCCAACGCCGCACGCCGCGCCGCAGCACCGATGTCGTCGAGCACTTCGTCGTTATGACCAAGGCCCACGAACAGTGCCTCGTAGGCGCCCGGGGCCAACGCGACGCCTTGCGCCAACATCGCATGGAAGAACACCCGGAACATCGCTTCGTCGGTTGTCTTCGCCTCGGCGAAGTTGGTCGGCGCCACGCCCGCGCCCAACGCGTCGCCGAAGTACATGCCAACCAGCGTGCCCACGACCGGGAAGGTTGCCGCAAGGCCTGCCGCAGCACACGCCTCCGTCAGCAATGCGGAGAGCCGAGCGGCCCGACCACGCAGCGACGAGTACGCATCCGGAGTCAACAGGTCGAGCGCGGCACGGCCGGCTGCGGTTGCCAATGGGTTGCCCGCCAAGGTGCCGGCGTGGAACACCGGGCCCAGCGGCGAAAGGCTCTCCATGATGTCGCGGCGGCCGCCGACACAGCCGATGGGCAGACCCCCACCGATGACCTTGCCGAAGGTGGTGACATCCGAGCGCACGCCGAATTGCTCTTGCGCGCCTCCCGTGCCGAGCCGAAAGCCGGTGATGACTTCATCGAACACCAGCAGCGCTCCGACACGATCGCACTCCGCGCGCAGACCCTCGAGGAAACCCGGGGTGGGCGCAACGACACCCATGTTCGCGGCCAGCGGCTCGACAAACACTGCGGCCACTTGCTCGTCGAGCACCGGCACCACGTTGTACGGCACGACCAACGTGTTGGCCACCGCACTGGCGGGCACGCCAGCGGTACCCGGCAAGCCAAGCGTCGCGACGCCACTGCCCCCGGCGGCCAGCAACGCGTCGGTGGCCCCGTGGAAGTTGCCGTGAAAGATGACGATGCGGTCGCGGCCCGTGAAGCCGCGTGCCAAGCGCACCGCAGTGCTGGTGGCCTCGGTACCAGAGTTCATCAGCCGCACACGCTCGCAGCTGGGCACTCGGGCAACGATCTCCTCGGCCAGCAACATCTCACCGGGTGTCGGCGCGCCATAGGAGGTACCGCCGGCGGCCGCAGCAGTGATGGCGGCGGTGATCGCCGGATGTGCGTGCCCGAGGATGATGGCGCCGTAGCTCTGCACCAGATCGAGGTAGCGGGTGCCTTCCACGTCCCACACGTACGGGCCCTCCGCACGATCGACGATGTAGGGCGTTCCACCGACCGACTTGAACGCGCGAATGCTGCTGTTCACGCCACCGGGTATCACCGCACACGAACGAGCAAAGAACTCAGCATTCGAAGGACTGGAAGTCACGTGCATGCTCCTCAGGAGAACGTCTCGGCGTACCAGCGCGTGAGGTACGTCAGGATGACATCGGCACCGGCTCGGCGGATGGCAGTGAGCTGCTCTGTCGCCACCGCGTCGTGGTCGATCCAGCCATTGGCGGCGGCAGCCTTGATCATCGAGTACTCGCCGCTGACGTGGTACGCCGCGACCGGCACGTTCACCGCAGCCTTGACCGCGGCAATGATGTCGAGGTAGCTGAGCGCAGGCTTGACCATCACCATGTCTGCCCCCTGGGCGATATCGGCCTGCACCTCCACAATGGCCTCGCGAGAATTGCGCCAGTCCTGCTGGTACGACTTTCGGTCCCCGCCACCAACAATCGCGCAGTCAACGGCGTCACGAAACGGACCGTACAGCCCGCTGGCGTACTTTGCCGAGTAGGCGAGGATCGAGGTGTTGCCATGCCCGGCATTGTCGAGGGCCGCCCGAATGGCGCCGACCTGGCCGTCCATCATGCCGCTGGGTGCCACCATGTGTGCACCGGCGTTCGCCTGCGCGACCGCGATTCGTCCGTAGATCTCCAGCGTTGCATCGTTGTCGACTGACGTGCGCGGGTCGCCGGCCGGGCCGTCGAGAACACCGCAGTGACCGTGCGACGTGTACTCATCGACGCACAGGTCGGCCATCACGACCATCCGGTCGCCAACGTCGCCATTGAGGTCCTGCAGGGCCAACTGCACGATGCCGTTGGGGTCGAAGGCACCCGAACCGATCTCGTCCTTCACGGACGGCACGCCGAACAGGATGACCGCCTTCACGCCGAGGTCGGCCAGTTGACGAACTTCGGCGCGCAGGCTGGCACGAGTGTGCTGCACCACACCCGGCAGCGACACGATCGGCTGCGGCGAATCGATGCCTTCGCGGACGAACAGCGGAGCCACCATGTGGCCAACGTCCAGCCGTGTTTCAGCGACGAGATCGCGCATCGCCCCTGAGCTACGGAGGCGCCGAGGCCGCGAGGCGGGAAAAGTTCCAGGCACGATCAGGCATCGTATCTACTCAGGTTCGAGCCGGTACGCGCCGATACCCCTCTGATGGATGTGTCCGATACAGCCACAGACGGCGTCACCAACACGCTGATATCGCTGGAACAGCGCGCCGTTGAAGCGCGGCAGGCCGGCGATTTCGACCGAGCAGGACAGCTTTTCGCGTTGGCGGCGGCGGCCTCCGACAGCCTGCAAACACAGCTCAATCTGCAGATCCGTCAAGCCTGCTGCCTGCTGGCCATCGAGCGTTACGCCGATGCCGCGGCGCTGACGCAGGTCGTTGCGCAACAGGCACGCTCTGAGGGCTACCTCCCCGAGCTGGCCGACGCGCTCGGCGTACTCGTCGATCATCACAGTCGCTCGAATCAGCTTGCGGAGGCCGCCCACATTCTTTCCGAGGCGGTGTACATCCTGGATCGTCTGCCCAACGAGGCAGCCAACTACCAGGTGATGCACAACATGGCAGTCACCTACGCGCAGTGCGGTTTCGTCGAGGCGGCCTTGGAGTTGTACGACAGGGCGCTGCGGCTGGCCGAGAACGACGACGACCGCCAGTTCGCATACTCCAGCATGTCTGGCGCCTACCACTACGCCGCCCAACGCGAACCCGACCCGGCCGAACGCAGCAGACTGATCCACGACGGCCTCTACGCCGCCACTGCCGCGCTGGACCCAGAGGGCGGGCACGAGATCATGGCCACCTGTCAGGCAATGACACACCGTTCGATGATGCTCGCCGAGATTGGCCACTACCACGCTGCGCTGGACGACGCTCGCACAGCCCGCAAGCTCGCGACCGAGCACGGTATGCGCGAGGAACAGGTGATCGCGATGGCCGGTGAGGCCATGGCGGTGTGGGGTGCCAGCCAAAGCACCGACATCATCGATCTGATCGGTGACACCATCGCATTGGCGGCCGAGATCAACTACACCGAATACCTGTCACCGCTCCTGCAGGTGGAGGTGGAGGTGCTGTGGAAGATGGGCCGTCTCGACGAGGCGCGCGCGGCACTGGAACGCAACCTGGACGACGCCAACCGCCGCCTGTACGACGAACGCACTGCGCGCTGGGAGCATGTGCGCCTGGGCGTGGAGCACCTTCGTGTCGAGGCGATCAGCGAGAGTGATCCGCTCACCGGACTGCCCAACCGGCGACATCTCGCCCACCTGCTTCCCGAGGTGCTCGAGGAGCACGCACCGGTCTGCGTTGGCGTCATCGACCTCGACGGTTTCAAGCGCGTCAACGACGACTTCGGCTACCTCGAAGGCGACAGCGTATTGCAAGAGGTCGCTGGGCTGCTGGAGCGCGTGTGTCGGCGTGGTGATTCCGTCGTGCGCCTTGGCGGCGATGAGTTCGTGATGGTGCTGCGCGAGACGTCGCCCGGTGATGCCAGAGTCGTGTTCGAGCGGGTCCGCATGTTGATCGCCACCCGCACCTGGCACGGCATCCCCAGCACGGTCGCCATCACTGCCTCCGTTGGCGTCTCGGTGGGCAGCGGCGCAATTGATTCGGCCCGGGTTCTGGCCGACGCGACCGCAGCAATGCAGCAGGCCAAGAAGTCGGGTCGCGACCGCGTCACCTTCCGATGACGGTGCTGGACCGGTAGCGTCTCGGCGATGGCAGCACAAGCGTGGTTCTCTCTCGGAGACGTTGACGTCACCCCCGGCTCAGTTGCGGTCCTGCAGCTGACGGTCGTCAACCTCAGCGAAAACACCGACAGCTTCGTGCTCACACCAGCCGGAATGGCCGCGGGATGGAGCACCATCAAACCGGCCTCCCTCACGTTGTTCGGCGGCACGCAACAGCTGGTCGAGATCGAGGTCTTCCCGCCTCTGTTGCCCAGCACGACGGCCGGGCCAACCTCACTGTCGATCCGCGTAGTACCTCACAGCGACCCCGACGACGTGCGAAGCGCGGAAACCACGCTCAATATCGCGGGCAGCTTCGACCGCCGCCTCGACGTGTTGCAGCCCGCTCTGCGCGGCCGCCGCGGCGCCACCTACGAGATGATGCTGGAGAATCGCGGCAACACACAGGCCAGTTGCCGGCTCCATCTCATCGACCCGTCGGGCCGCGTCGAGGCCGAATTCGACCCGCCAGCAGCCGGCGTCGAGCCGGGCGCCAGCACGTTGATTCGAATGAAGGTGCGCACCAAGGGACTGCAATGGGAACGCCGCGCGCGTACCGTGCCGTTCCGAATCGATGCAGACCAGCCGGGCAGCCCGACCGCCACTGCCAACGCCACCTTCGTACAGACGCCGATGGTGCCCGAGCGGCTCATCGGACGCCTGGTGGCCATCGGTACGATCGCCGCGGTCGGCGTCGCTGGATGGTTCGGTGTCGTCAAGCCCGCCATTCGCGACGCTGCCGAGACGGCGGTGCGCGAAGCGACTCCCGAGACCACCACGACCATCACACCCACCATCGATTCGCTCACCGGTGTCACGGTTTCCTCCTCGGTCCCGACAGAGGACAAGGGCACGATCATCAACATCCCGCTGTCGGTGTCCGTGCCTGTCGGACAGTCCGATACCGCGGCCTACAAGGTGCCCGTCGGCCAACGTCTGCGTATCACCGACCTGATTGTCCAGAATCCCAACAGTGATCAAGGAACTCTCCTGATCCTGCGCGGCGACGTGCCCTTGTTCACCTATTCGCTTGCCCAGTTCTTCGGTGACATCAGCGCTCCGCTGGTCACTCCCATCGAGCTCCTCGCCGGCGAAGAACTCATCGTGCAGGTCACCTGCACCAGCCAGGGTGATCAGACGCTGACAACCTGCTTTCAGAACGTCTTCGCCAGCGGCGTCTTGCTGCCGGCGTAGACACGCCGACGCAGTATCTATCGACCGGGCCAGTTGGCCGAGCCGGGAGAGCGACCGCTTGCGCGGTTGACCACGAGTACTTCGGCCACTGCAGCCTGCCCGTCGGACGTTTGCGCAACCAATGTCCGGTTGCCCGGACGCTCGGTGGGGCGCACCACAAATTGAAGATCCAGCGTGCCGTAACCCGAAGTGACGGCATCGAGCGTGGCACCGCTGCCGTCGCCCCATGAGATGGTGACCGGCACGTTCGGCGCAAAGCCGATACCGGTGAGCGTGACGCGAGAGCCGGGGATGATGGTGGTGTTGCTGGCAGCCATCTTCGGCTCGTAACGAGCGTCGCCACTGACCAAGAGCGTTGCGTACACGCCGCCATCAGTGACGGCGACCACGTTCGCAGTGCGCCGCCCTGCACCGGTGGGGCTGAAGATCACCTGGAGGTCGCACGCCATTCCAGCGTCGACGGACTTGCGAGTGCATTCATCCAGGTTCACCTGGAAGTCGTCGGGATTCGAGCCCAGAACTTTGACCGAGGTGATGCCCACCGGGTTGAACGCGACGTTGGTGAGCGTGAACTTCATCGGCTCGCCACGTGATCCGACGACCAGTGAACCGCCGTACCCGCCGCCCGGCGTTGGCGCCAAGGCCGGCTCGCCACCGAGACCCGCAAGCTGGGTGGTGATCGAGACGGCGTCGAAGCCGGCTTCGCTGACCGTCAAGGTGCCCGACAGTGGGCCAGCGACGCTGGGCATCATCATCAGATTGACCGTGCACGTACCGCCCGGCGGCACCGGCAGCGCCGAGACGGCCGAGCAGCTCCCGCCGCTGATGAGAAAGTCGGGGTTCGACGACTCGAGGTGCGCTGGCACAAAAGACGACGGCCCGCGGTTGCTGAGCACCAAGAACCACTCCGGCCCTGGATAACCAACGGCGACCGTACCAACGTCGAGGTCGGCCAGTTCCAGCTGAGGTGGGTGGTCGACGACGCCCACTTGGCGGCCGGCGGCGATGGGATTTCCGTACGCCGCCCCTGCCAGCGTGTCGAACACCACGACGCGCCCGGTTGCGGACAGCTTGGGGTGCGAGTTGGCGGCCGGAGCAGGGGTCACACCATCGGCCAGCACGCTGACGCGATCGACCGTTCCCGACGACGGGATGAACAACACGATGTCGCCGTCGTCGTGGCCGCCGGCAGCGCTGCTGTGCGTCTCGAACAGGTTGCTGGAGCGCGACACGTAGAGCAGTTCGTCGCCACTGTGGTTCAAGGCCGGCTGGGTGGCGCCCGTGTCGGCCGCAATCGGCGGTGCGTCTGGGGCACCGGCGGCCTTCGGTGCAGCCGCCTGGCGGCTGGCCAACTGCAATGACCCGTCAGCGCGATTGAGGAGATACACCTGCGGCGAACACAGCGGGTTGCACGCCGGCAACACGGCTCCCGCGACGAGGCTGGTGCCCGTGGACACGAACGCCACGAACGCACCGTTGCCCGATACCGCCGGGCTGAACGAGTTGCCGAAGTCGCCGTTCAACGTCGGCGACGCTCGTCGCACGTTGGTGTTGCGGTCGATGTTGAGGCGATCCCAGACATACACATTCGATACTGCGAACGAACCGGGTTCGGCGCCGGAGCCCCAATCCGCCGTAACGGCCGACGAGATGGCATCGGAGGCGAAGGCCAGCACCGCGCCGTCGGCGCTGATTGACGGTTCGCGCAGGCCGACATAGCGGTAGGTGCTATCGGGCGCCGATGCGGGAGTACCTGCGACCGGCACCGAGCGACCCGCGTCGCCGATCGCGATGGACAGGTCGACCACGGTCACCCCGGTGAGATCCGGAGCGGTCACGCTGAACTGCTGCGTGTACGCCACCACCCCGCCCTCGCCCGAAACGGCCGGCGGGTACAGCGGGCTGACGTTGTCGCCCGCCGACGAATCAAAACCTGCGCCACGCGACGCGGACACCAGCTCCCAGTCGCCCAAGGTTCCGCCGCACGAGGGAAGCAACAGGCGGTAGACGTCCCAGCGAGAGCCGCTGTCGTCGTCTCTGAACAGGTCGTACGCCAGTTGCGTGATCACCGTGACCGAACAGCCGTCAGCACTGAGCACGGGCCACACGGACTCGCCGGGCCGGATATCGGGTGACTGAACGGTGAGCTCGGCCACCGTGCCATCGGCGCGATCCTTGATCCATGTGGTACTGGTGCGTGGGTCGTCGGTCGCCTCAGGAGCACCGGCGTACACCACGAACCGACCGTCAGCAGAAACCGAAGGAGTCTGCGAGGACGTCTCTTCCACGGCTGCCGCGGGCAGCTGCGGATGCACGAGAACCGCGCGCCCGTTTGCGGCCGCTGGGTGCGTTCCCAGAGCCGTGAGCACCACCGCCGTGCTCCCCAGGAGGAGCCAGCGCCGAGTGGACGTCGTGTACTGCATGATCGAAATTCGAACTCCGCCCAGAGTGGGTTGTGAACAGGTGAAAAGGCTACTCGGTTCCAGCGAGGTGACGTTCCAGAACGTCCACCATTCCCGACAAAGAATGATCGGCGGCGACCAGCGCAACCTTGAGTCCCGAACGTGTGGCGACCTGGGCTGTCTGCGGGCCGATCGCCACCACGATCGGCGACGTCGTCGCCCCGAAGGCGGCCACCCATGACTGCACCGCAGAACCGCTGGCGAACATGACCGCATCGGCCGCCAGCGCCTCTAACTGCTGGCCCGGCGTCGGGCGCGTCGGTGCGCTGCGATACGGCGTGACCGTGGTCAGCCGCCAGCCCTTGGCCGTCAGACCTTCTGCGAGTGCGGCATCAGCGGCCACCGCCTGCACCAACAGCACGCGACCATCGCCGGGCGCGAACTCGGCCACCACGCCGGCACCGCTCTGCTCGTGTGGTACCAGGTCGACCACCAGACCCGCTGCGATCAGCGCGGCGGCTGTTGCGGTTCCAACCGCTGCAATCCGGTGCGGCTGCGTGGGCGCTCGGCCGTGAACAGCAGCGTACGAATGCGCCCCGTTGGGTGACGTCACCACCAGCCAGTCGAACTGGGCCGGATCAATCGCGGTGAGTGCGGCAACCTCGGTGGCGACCGGCACGATCTCGATCAGCGGAACAATCACGGGGATCGCACCTGCAGCGGCGAGCAAGCTGGCCAGCGCGGTGGCTTGTTCGCCGGAGCGGGTGACGACAACTCGTCGGCCTGAAAGCGCGCTCATCGGCCAGGTGCCTCAGCCGATTTCTGCCTGTAACGCACGGGCGAGACCGGCGGCCTGCGCACGCCGCCCATCGCCGCTTCCGTGGAGCGTCAGCGATTTCGTCACGTGGAGGTTCGTCGAGGGATCCGCAAGGAAACCCGTCAGCACGTCGCCCACGGCGTAGGCACCCACCGGCAGCGAGCACCCGCTTCCCAGCTCCGCGAGAAAGGCCCGCTCCGCCTGCACGGCCGCACGCGTTGCGGGATGATCGACCGCCGTCAGGAGGCCTGCGACTTCGAGGTCGTCGGACCGGCACTCGATTGCAACGCAACCCTGCCCCGGGGAGGGCACGAAGCGTTCGACGGGCAGCGCCTCGGCAATTCGGTCCGTCAGCTGCAGAATCTGCAATGCAGCAACGGCCATGACCAACGCTCCCTCCACCGGAAGCTTCGACAGGCGGGAGTGAATGTTGCCGCGCAGTTCGACGAACCTCAAATCCGGGCGGACCGCGGTCAGTTGCGCCCGACGTCGGACCGAACCTGTCGCGACGGTCGCTCCGTGGCGCAACTGCTCGAGCGAGGCACCAATGAGGGCGTCGCGCGGATCGCGACGTTCACAAAACGCGGCCAGCAGTAGTTCTTCGGCCTCGGTCGACGGAAGGTCCTTGGCGCTGTGCGCAGCAATATCTGCTGCGCCGTCCAACACTGCCCGCTGCACCTCTTTGACAAAGACGCCCTGGCCCCCAATGGTGTGCAGTGGCACGTCCGCGCGCTGATCACCCAGCGTCTCCACGAAGACCAACGTGACCGTGAGGTTTCGATGAGCCGCCATCAACGCGTCGGCAACAGCCGTCGCCTGCGCGGTGGCCTGCGCGCTCCCACGTGTCGCCAGGCGCAGAGTGCGGCCGGCGCGAGCCGGCGAGACGACCATCAGCCGAGGTCGAAGAGGTCGCGCACGGCAGCTGCGTTGCGCTCGCCCTGCGGGCTGCCGGCATCGTCCTTCAGCCGCACCGACATCTGATGCAGGAGCTTGGCAACAATGCCTTTGGTGACCGCTTCGACCGCGTCGCGCTGAGCAGGCTCGAGCGAGGCAAGGCGATTCGAGAAGCGCTCGAGCTCGGAGAGCCGAACCAGGTCGGCTTTTTCGTGCAACTGCGCGACCAGCGGCGCGGCTTGGCGGGCAGTTGCCTCCAGCCCAAACCGCTCGACTTCTTCACTGACGATGCTGCGCACCCGGTCAGTTTCGGCAACCCGCAAGGCCATCCCGCGTGCGGCCCAATCGCGCAGGTGGTCAAGGTTGAGCAACGTCACATCGTCGGACAACTCGACGTCGGAGGCCACATCGCGAGGGACCGCAATATCGACCACGAGCAACGGCGACGACACGTTTTCGCGGGCGGCCGCAACCAGATCGTGGTCGATGATGATGCTGCCTGCGCCGGTGCAGGTGAGCAAAACATCGGCCTGGCCGAGCGCCGCTGCCAGCTGGCTGAACGGCACGATTCGCCCGCCCACGCGCTGCGCCAGTTGGGACGCACGTGACTCCGTGCGGTTGATCACGGTGATGTCGGTGGCGCCCGCGCCCACCAATGCCACGGCAATTCCTTCGCCCATATCGCCGGCGCCGACGACCAAAACGCGTCGGCCGGCAATGCCCCCGAGCCGTTCGCGGGCCATCTCCACAGCTGCATGGCTGACTGACGCCGTGTGCTTACCGATCGAGGTTTCGGTGCGGGCCCGCTTCCCCGTCTCGATTGCATGGCGGAACAGCAGGTTCAGCGTCGCCTTCGCGCCACCCTCGACCTGAGCCATCTCCCACGCGCCGCGTACTTGACCGAGGATTTCGCTCTCGCCCAGGACCGCAGAATCCAGCCCCGCAGCAACCTCGAACAGGTGAGCCACCGCGGCCTCGTCGTGCTGGCTGTACAGGTGCTGATGCAATTCGTCGGGCTGCAACCCGCCCAGCTCGCAGAAGAAATCGCGAATGTCGGCGTAGGCACCGTGGAAGCGCTCTGCCACACAGACCACCTCGGTGCGATTGCACGTGCTGAGCACCGCAGCCTCGCGAATGTTGGCCCGACTGACCAGCCCGGTGACCGCCTTACGAAGTTCGACGCCCGACAACGACACGCGCTCCAGCAGTTCGATAGGAGCCGTGCGGTGGTTGACACCGATGACAACGATGCTCATGCGGCACCCAATCTAGGCCGTCGCCGAGCGGGGTGGGCTACCGGGAACCGCATGAATCGCGCCGCCTGCACGGCGTTGCTCGTGATAGCTGAGGATCTGCAGCTCGACCGCCAGATCGACCTTGCGGACCTCGATCGCGCGCGGAACGGTGAGCACGATCGATGCGAAGTTCAAGATGCTGGTGACACCGGCGGCGACGAGACGGTCGGCCGCTTCCTGGGCGGCGGCGCCCGGCGTCGCAATGACGCCGATGTTGACCCGCTTCGTCGCCACGATCTGCGCCAGCTCGTCGATGTGGCGAACCCGAACGCCACCCAACACGGAGCCAACCTTCGACGCGTCGACATCCACCACTCCTGCGATCGGGAAGCCCCGCTCGCCGAAACCGCCGTACCCGGCAAGTGCCTGACCGAGGTTGCCGGCACCAACGATGACGACCGGCCAATCGTGCGTCAAGCCGAGTTCGCGGCGCACCTGGTAGACGAGGTAGTCGACCTCATACCCGACGCCACGAGTGCCGTAGCTGCCGAGATACGACAGGTCCTTGCGCACCTTCGCCGCGTTGACACCGGCCAATTCGGCTAGCCGCTCCGACGAAATGCTGTCGACCCCTTCGGCGCTCTGCTCTCCGAGGAGGCGCAGATATACCGGCAACCGAGACACTGTGGCGTCAGGGATGCGGCGACGGTTGCGGTCGGTACTCATGGCGTTCACACGTTAGGCATTCGTGCACACGTTCACAAAGCCCACACGGTGAGACTCTGGTGTGACGTGCGGCTCGGATGGCCGCACCACGCGGCTCGGACGGTTACACGAGGCTGCGACGCAGCAGTTTGCCGCTCACATTGCGAGGCAATTGGTCGACGAAAAGAATTTTGGCCGGACACTTGTAGCGCGCCAGGTTGTCCAGGCACCACGAGATGAGCGTGTCCTCGTGCGCCGTCGCCCCCGGATTGAGCACCACGAACGCCTTTACCGCCTCACCGGTATGAGGGTGCGGAACACCCACGACACCCACCTCACACACGTCGGGGTGCTCCATCAATACTTCCTCGACTTCGGCTGGATAGACGTTGAAACCGCTGACGATCACCAGGTCCTTGGCGCGATCGACAAGGTAGAGGAAGCCATCGGCATCGACCATGCCGATGTCACCGGTACGCAGCCATCCATCCGCAGTGAGCACGCGGGCGGTGGCTTCCGGATCGTTGAGGTAACCCTTGAACACGTTGGGCCCCTTGACCCAAATCTCGCCCGCATCGTCCTCCAGCGCGTCGTCACCGTTCTCGTCGACCAGGCGTACCTGAATGCCATCGAGCACCTTGCCGACCGAGCCGGTCTTGGGCGTGAGGCCAGCCGACGACGTCACAACGGGCGACGCCTCGGTGAGACCGTAGCCCTCACGCATGACGATGCCGAAGCGCTGTTCGAGGTGACGAGTTGCTTCCTCGGGCATCTTCGCCGCGCCGGTGAGCGCCAGTCGAACAGTTGCGAAACTGTCGGCTGGCATGTCGTCGAAATGGCTGAAAGCCAGCCAGAGCGGCGGCGCCCCGGGGATGACCGTGACACCCCGCTCGGCGATGGTCTCCAGCGCGGTGTACGGGTCGAAGCGCTGTACAAGAATCACGGTGGCGCCGCGGATGAGCGTCAGACCAAGCACGACATTGAGCCCGAAGATGTGAAACATCGGCAGTACCCCGTACACCACATCGGTTTCGCAGATCCCGTCAGTGCTGCGGCCCTGCTCCAAATTCGAGCGCAGGTTGCCATGGCTGAGCATGGCGGCCCGTGGCGCACCAGCGGTACCCGAGGTGAAGATCAGCGCCGCCAAGTCGTCGTCGTCGACCGTTACCACTGGCACTTGCTGGCCGGCAAGAAGATCGTCGAACGTGCAGTCCGCGCCAGCGACAGTGCCGGGCTCGGTGCCTACGACGTGCTCGACGCTCGGTACGTTCAGACGGTTGATCAGCGCCCATGCGGCGGCAGCCTGCGGTTCGACAACCACGACCTTGGCGCCGACGGTGGACACCTCACGTTCGATCTCCGGGGCCGGACTGGAAGGGTTCAGCGGCACCGTGACGGCCCCTAAGCCGAGCGCGGCGAGGTACAGGTCGACGAAGTACCGACCGTTACTGCACAGCAGCACTACACGGTCGCCCTGCCCCACGCCCAGCGCAACAAGACCGCCGCGAACATGCGCAACCTGGTCGCGCAGCGCCCCGTATGTCGTGGGTCGACCGCGGCTGATGATGGCCACCTTGTCGGCCGGATGCGGATCAATGATGTGCGCCAAATTCACGTGATGCCAGCCCCCTCTTGCGGCTCAGAGGATGTTACCCGCCGGTTACCGGCCCGTGTGTCGTTGGGCGCTGTTTGACATCGGGGTGGGAGATCTAGAGGCGCAGCAAGGAGAGGATGCCGGCGGTCAGAATGACGAGCAGCAGCAGGCCGAGGGTCAGCGAGGTCGCGGGGCGCATGCCATCACGATACCGGCGCGTGGCTATTTGGACGGCCGGGAGACGGACACGGGCACGCTGATGCCCGGGCCGTTCGAACCTTCACCGAGCGGTCGCACGGTGACCTGGTCGGCGGTTGCCAGCGACAATTCGTCGGCGGCGGACCGTCGGTCGAGCACCAGCGTCAGGAGGCCGAAACCGTCGACCACGAAGCCGATCGAACCGGGACCAAGACCGCCCGGGCGCGACGCGCGTTGCGCCACACGGACGACGTCGCCGGCGGAGATCTCCACGCGGGTGCCGTCGGCGACCCCCCACGGGGTGACATCGTCGAGACCAATGTTCAACTGACAATTGCCGGCGTGGTCGATCCACAACACTTCGGCATGCACGCCACCGCCGTCGGCGTCGCGCGGCAATGGGACCACTCCGGGCAGCAGTTCGTCGGCATCGACAAGGGTTCCGAGGTCGGCGAGGTCGACCCCGTTGCAAAGGTGTGCAGCCACGGGTGCGAACACATCGCGGCTGGCGACGAGCGCACCTGGGCTCGCGAGTTGGTACTCGAGGTTGTCGAGGACGACGGCGCGGCCAGAGCCACCCGCCATCGAGATTGCGGAGGCGAGCAAGCCGTTGTCGGGTCCGATCACCACACCAGCGCCGTCGGCCACCTCGATGGCGACGCCGCGGCGATCACCCGCGTCCACGACAGCCATCACGATGCCCGCCGGCACGTAACCAATCGCGCGAGCGAGCGCAAGGCTGCCGGCGCGAACGTCGTACCCGGTGATGCCGTGGGTGAGGTCGACGATGTGCGCGTGCGGCGCCAGGTCGCGAACGATTGCCTTCACGACGCCAACGTGTTCGTCGATCGTGCCGAGATCACTCAAGAACGAGATGGTGTCGTAGCGGCGGCCCATGGGCGGCTCACGCTAGCGGGCTGCAAAATGCGACCGAGTCTGAAAATGCGACCGAGCCGGAAAATGCGAAGAGGGCCAATGCCAACCCCCCGATGGCACCAGCCCTCTGCGGCGCAGCCCTTGCGGGGCGCGACACCCGAGTGACGAATCACTTGGTTGGTCTTGCGACCCATGCGAAGGATAGGCACACAAATGCCGGTGAGAAAAGAGTCACAGCAAGATTTCTTTCGCGGAGGTGAACGGCCGCTGAACATTTCATGTCGGACGGCCGAGCTCGGCGCCGCGTGCTGTGGCCGCCATCACCGCTTCGAGGAACGCAGATCGCACGCCGTGCTCCTCGAGCACGCGCAACCCAGCGGCAGTCGTTCCCCCTGGTGAGGTGACCATTGCGCGCAACCCGGCCGGCTCGCCACGCTGCTGCAGAAGGGCCGACGAACCAACGAACAGTTGGGTCACCAGTGCTTCGCTGTTGGCACGGCTGAGGCCCGCGAGCACGCCCGCTTCGGTGAGTGCTTCTGCCACAAGAAAGAGGTACGCCGGCCCGCTGCCGGCCAGACCGGTGACGGCGTCGAGCTGCGATTCGGGCACGCGGACCACCGTTCCGACGGACCCGAGAATCGACTCAGCCCACTCAAGATCCGCTTCGTCGGCCGTCGGCCCACCGCAGATTGCGGCTGCGCCCTGGCCGACCAGCGCGGGTGTATTCGGCATCGCGCGCACCACTGCGACCTCGGTGCCGGCAGCTGCCTGCAGCGCGGCGATGCCGATGCCGCCAGCAATACTCAACAACCGCGTGGCGCCTGCGGCCGCGGCCGAAGTGCACGCTGCGGCAACGTCGTACGGTTTTACGGCGATGAGTACGGACTCGCAAGCAGGGATCTCGTCGGTGATGGTGGCACCGGGAAACATCTGTTGCAGTTGGGCGACGCGAGAAGCCAGCACTTCCACGACGGCAATGTCAGTGGCAGCCCAGCCGGACTGCAAAAGGCCGCCCACCAGCGCCGCCCCCATGTTGCCGCCGCCCACCACTGCCAATCGATACGTCGTCATGAGGTCAGGCTACGCGCTGAGTTGAGGCGCGTCCGGCTGCGGCTACAGAGCGACGATCTCGAGATCCGGATCCAGGCGGGAGAGGTCCCCACCATCGGAGGTGACAACGGCCTTTTGCGCGTCCTACGCTGACGGCATCGACTCGATCGAGCGCGACTACATCGGTAGTGGGCTGACGGATCAGCCGCGAGAGCCTGGCTTGTCGTTCAGGCTGACGGACTGCTTGCGCCAACGCGCCGGCCGGGACCGTCACGCGGTCGGCCCACGCCTCTTCTTCGGGCGTCAACGTGGCGCCGGGTGGGTGGCTCGACTTCCCCGACGGCCACCCGCCCGGCACTAGTACTGGGCATGGTGAGATTCGGGAATCGGCAAAGTCAGCTGAATTTGCTGGCGAAGGCCATGCGAATCAGACCGGGGAACGCTTGCTCGGTGTAGGTGTACAGCGAGCCGATGATGCGGTCGAGTTCGGGCTCGGTGAGCCAGGACAGCGGAATCTCGCCGCGTAAGAACAGCGCGTCCTCGACACCGATCGCGAAGTGGGCACCGACCAGCTTGTCGTTGCGACGCAGCGCCATCTCGTACACCTCGGCCACGTTTTCCTGGGGTGCGGGCAACACGTACGCCTCGTAACACAGGGTGCGTTGGCCGAGCGTGATCCAGATGGTGATGTGGTCCTTCTCCTCGCCACGCAGGCGCACGTACCAGCGCGGCTCGGGCTCGCCCACTTCGCCACGGTCGATGGCCTCGAAGGCAGGGTTCTCGGCTGCGAACGCGGCGAGCCACTGCGAAATTGACGCTTCGAGCGTCTCCAAGGATGGCGGCAGGTGGTAGTCGGTCACCTGCGCCTCACACGCAAGCGACCAGTTCGCGTGCACCCAGGTCTGTGTACAGACGACGCAGGCGGGCGGCGGCGAAACCCCATGTGTAGCGCTTCGCGCGTTCCGCCCCACGCTGGCCGAGCGCTGCCGCATGCGCAGGGTGGTCAATGATTTCGCGCAGGTAGTGCGCGAAGAGTGCCGGGTCGCGATCGGGGACCAGGTAGCCGGTCTCGCCGTGGTCGACGAGGGTCAACAGACCGCCCACGCCAGCGGCCACTACGGGGATCCCGCACGCGGACGCTTCGAGGGCGACCAGGCCAAAACTTTCGCTGCGACTGGGCACGATGACGACGTCGGCGGCACGGTAATAGGTACTGAGAATATGGTGCGGCTGAGGCGGGACGAAGCGAACCTGCTCGCGTACGCCCAACTCATCGATCAGCGCTTCCAACGCAGCGACTTCGCCGTCGCCTGCCAGACCGCTCGCACCGCCGACGATCATCAGCAGTGCGTCGGGGCGGCGCAAGTGGGCCAGCGCGCGCACCGCAATATCGGGCGACTTCAACGGTTGGATGCGGCCGACGAACAGCAGCACCGGTGCATCGTTGGGAAGGTCGAGTGCACGTCGGGCGCCACTGCGTTCCCCGGGCGCGAAGAAGGCGTGTTCGACGCCGGGGGCGACGATTTCGATCCGACCTTTCGGATTGCCGTAGAGGCGGCGGAACTGGCTTTCCTCCTCGGTGCAGCTGACACAAATTGCGTCAGCGCAAGCGATGATCTCCTGCTCGGCCTGATGTCGCCAGTCGGGCTCGTGGTCGCCTCCCTCGGCCTTCACCTTGGCGAGTGTGTGGAAGGTGCTGACGAACGGGATGTCCAGTTCGTGCTTGATGCGGTGGGCCACCAAGCCGCTGAGGAAATAGTTGGCGTGTACTACGTCGGCGGGAGAGTCGTTCTTCAAATGGTCGATCACCCGGTCGCCGAACTCTTCGAGGACCGAGGGCAGCTGTTCCTTTGCCAGCTCGTACGGGCCGGCCGGAACGTGGATGACGCGGTGGCCGGGCTCGACCAGCACGACCTCAGGCTGTTCGGCGCTGGTGCGACGGGTGTACGTGGTGCACTCGACGCCAGCCTGCGAGAGAGCCGACACCAGCTCGCGCACGTACACGTTCATGCCGCCACTGTCGCCCGAGCCTGGCTGGGCCAGCGGCGAGGTGTGGAGTGAAAGCACTGCGACGCGTTGCACGACGGTTGGAAACACTATCTAGCCGGTCGACATTCCGTATGCGGCCAAAGTCGGCCCGGGTGGTCCGTGGCAGACTCGCGCCCGTGCCGTTGCCGATTCCCCGCAAGAAGCAATCGCCGATGGTGCGCGCGCTCGCCCCATTGCGCGACTTCCTGCACACCGAGGCTGCCGGTGGCGCGCTGCTCGTGGCCGCCGCAGTCGCGGCGTTGGTGTGGGCCAACTCGCCGTGGTCCGCGTCGTATCACTCTTTGTGGCACAGCACCGCGACCATCGAGATTGCCGGGCATGGGCTGTCGCTCGACCTTCGCGGCTGGGTGAACGACGGTCTGATGGCCATCTTCTTCCTCATCGTTGGCCTCGAGATCAAACGCGAGATGACCAGTGGCCACCTGGCCGGGCGACGGGCCGCAGCGCTTCCCGTCGCAGCCGCGGTTGGCGGGATGCTCGTGCCCGCTGCCATCTACCTGGCGATCGCGGGTCGGACGGAGCCAATGGGTTGGGGCGTGCCGATGGCCACGGACATCGCGCTCGCCGTCGGCGTGCTGGCACTGGCCGGTGGCGGGGTGCCGGCAACATTGCGCGCCTTCCTGCTGGGCTTGGCCGTCGTCGACGACATCGGGGCAATCGTCGTGATCGCCGTCTTCTATTCGCGGGGCGTGTCGTTTGCGTGGCTCACCATCGCTACGGGGACGCTGGTCATCATGCTGGCTGCTCGGCAGTGGGGCGTGTCGCAGTTGGGTATCTACATCGCGCTCGGCACGACAATGTGGTTCGCGCTCCATGAGGCGGGCGTACACCCCACCTTGGCAGGCGTGATCTGTGGGCTCCTCACACCTGTACAGCCGCGACAAGTGCACGAGTTGATCGACATCGATGAGCTGACCGACGTGTCGACCATCGAGCATGCGCGGGCGACGGTGGAGATTGCCCGCAACAGCGTGAGCACCGTGGAATGGTTGGAGCATCTGCTGCACCCGTGGACCAGCTACTTGATCGTGCCGCTGTTTGCGTTCGCGAACGCGGGCATCGAGGTCAGCACCGACTCTCTGAGCGACGCGTCCAAGTCGCCAATCATGTGGGGCGTGCTCGCCGGCCTGCTGGTGGGAAAGCCGCTCGGCGTCATGCTGGCCGTGAAGTTCGCCGCCAAGTCCGGCGTCGCTGATCGGCCTGCCGGCACGACGACGCGCCAACTGTTGGGCGCGGGCCACGCAGCGGGCATCGGCTTCACCGTGGCGATCTTCATCGCCGAGTTGGCCTTCGACACCGAACAACACCAAGCCGACGCCAAAATGGCCATCCTCATCGCCTCGTTGGTGAGCGGCCTCCTGGCCTTCGGAGTTCTGCGCTCCCGCCGCCGCCCGGCGTAGATCCACGTCGATTCGGGCAGCCCCAGTTCGTTACGTAGCAATCTGGGAAGCCCCGGTTGCGCTCGCAACTACCCGCGATGTTGGGTGATGAAACTTTCGTAGACGTTCAGCAAGGCTTGCTGTTGCTCTTGCGTGAGCAACACGTCGGCCGCAATGGCCGCTCTCACGCCCCGCGCCGACGAGTCGGCGTCCATGAAGCCAGCGCGCTCGTAGAGGGTCTCGGCGCTGATCTGCAGCGCCTTGGCAATCTGTTGCAGGATCTCGGCCGACGGCTTGCGCAGGCCGCGCTCGATCTGCGACAAGTACGGGTTACTTACACCGGCAACCTCGGCTAGGCGACGCACGCTCATGCGCGCCACCTCGCGTTGAGCGCGGATGAACTCGCCGACGTCGGCCAGACGCTTGTCGATCTCGTCTCGCGGGTCGGCCATCACCGACCTCAGTCCGAGGCGAGCAGACCGTCGACGTCTGCCTCGCCGTCGCGGTAGCGGCGCACCAGCTCGGCGCTGAGTGCATCGATGCGAACGAACAGTTCCTTGCGTTCCTGCGAACGAAGCTGCTCGAACTCGTGCAGACGAGCCAAATAGTCGATCAATTCGTCGCCGCTCATCGACGGCAGGTCGGTGCTGCCCGCGTCGCTGCAGAGTTCCTCGAGGGCGAGTGCCATCGGGTGATCGCTGAAGTCGTCGGCGGGCCGAGGCGGGCGCGGAGAGCCACCCGTGAGGTGCGTACCCAGAATCGCGGGCAGCTCGCCGGTGATGTTCTTCTCATCGCCGGCCGCGCGGTTGTGGAGCTCGGCACGCAGCACGTCGAGTCGGGCCTGCGCAAGCCGACGTACGTAGCTGATTGCATCGTCCTCGTGTTGCAGTTCGGTGCGTAACGAGCGCAGCTCGTTCAACGGCAGGGTGCTGGGCGCTAATTCGCCGGCGCTCGGCATGGGAGTAGTCATGTGGAACCTCCGCTCACGGGCGGCAGAACCGCCACTTCGTCTTCGACACCGACAACTGTCTGCGGGTCGGCGGCATCGCCGTTGACCCACACCCGACAGCTGCCCAGCACCGTCTGGAACCTTTCGCCGTAGCGAGCAACCGCTGCGGCCAACACTTCGCCCACTGTGCCACCCTCGAACTGCGCCGTGCCCGTACCCGCAGCCTCGCGGGCCGCAGCAAAGAGACGAAGCGTGGCCATGGGGGCATGGTAGTGGCCTCGATCCGCGAGGCGACGGCTACCCTCGACCGAGTGCCGCCCGCCGCCAGTTCCGTCACCCGTGTGCTCACGCTGCGTCACGGTGAAAGCGAATGGAACGCTGTGGGTCGTTGGCAGGGACAAGCCGACCCACCTCTGACCGATGCCGGCATGCTGCAGGCAGTTGCCGCCGCGGAGGTCTTGGGCACCTTCGATGCGGTGTGGGCGAGCACGCTGCAACGAGCTGCCTACACCGCTGCGATCATCGCCGAAGCGTTGGGCATCGGACCCGTCCAGGTGGACCCCGGTCTGATGGAGCAAGCCTTCGGCCCATGGCAAGGGCTCACGATTCACGAGATCGAAGAGGGCTGGCCGAGCTACCTGGCAGAGCACCGTCGGCCAGAGGGCGCGGAGCAGGCCGAGGAAGTCACTGAACGTGCACTTGCAGCACTGCGCAGAATCGGCGCTGCGCACCCCGGCGGCGAAGTGCTTGTCGTCACCCACGCCGGCCTGCTGCGCACCCTGCGCCGAGCGTTGGGTGCCGACGACGTTCGCTTCACCAACCTGGGTGGCTGCTGGTTCGAGGTGCACGCCGACGGTCGCGTTGCAGCTGGTGAAGTCGCTCATCTGATCGACCCGCAATCCTTCGGCGACACGCTGTAGCACTCCATGCAACGACAGCGCACCGACAACAGCGTCCAGCAGCTGCCTGGCTTCGGCCCCGAGGTCGAGCCTGAGCCGGCACCTGCACATGAATCCGAGCCGACCGCCGCCAGCTTCGGCTTCACCGTCGAGATCATTCGTTCCGCTCGTCGCAAGAGGACCGTGGGCGCCCAGTTGCTCGGCGAGGTGCTGACGGTGACGGTGCCGACGTGGATGAGTGGTGCCGAGACGGAAATGTGGGTTGCCCGCATGGCGGCCAGTTACCGCCGCAAGTTGTCCGCCGAACGCATCGACCTCTCCGCCAGGGCCACCACGCTTGCTCGCCGGTACGAACTGCCACGGCCACGCGACATCCGTTGGGCCGACGACATGACCAGCCGTTGGGGTTCGTGCACGACCACCACGGGCCACATCCGCATCTCCACTCGGCTGGCTCGATTTCCAGACTGGGTGATCGACTACGTGATCGTTCACGAGCTCGCACACCTCGAGGTCAACGGTCATGGAGACGATTTCTGGCGACTCGCCCGTCGATACCCTAAGGCGGAACGCGCGATCGGGTACCTGATCGCAAAGTCCGCTGACGGCGACCACGACGTGGACGACCGCCACGAGGACGACCAGTCGCGTGGCGGGAACTCAGCTGTCACGTAGTGGTTGGGGCTGCACGGCCCTGGGGTGCACCAGGCCAAGCAGAATGCTCAGGGCCAGCACGGCAACGATTGCAAGGACGAAGAGCGACATCGTGGACCGATCGTCCTGAGTGTGTGCAAGCTGTGTCGCGTCGGGGGTGGGCAAGGCCTTGCCGACAACCGCTTCGAACCGCAGCCCGCTCACGGCATCACCGGAGACTCGTGCCACCGTCAGCCCGCGACCGTCCTTCACAGCAAGCGACGCTCCCTCGGTGGTCGGCCCGGTTGATGTGGCGACGGCAGAGCGACGCGGGAGCACCACGCGTTGGTTCGTGGTCGTTGCCGAGCTGACATCAACCGCCTCGACCGCCACCTCTGCGCCGTCGGGGTCCGTCAACGCGTCTGGCGGCGCCACAGTTGCCCAACATGCTTCGCCCACGAGGTCCAATTGGTAGCCGCCGTCACTGTCGGTCAGCACCGACACCGGGGCGTCGTACACGTCGTCGGATGTGCCCCACTCGCCATCGGCCCCGGGTTCGAGCGAGCACACCGCCACCACGAGGGCCCCCGCAACGGCAGTGGGTTCGCCCGTGGTCGCGCCCGTCGAGTCGGGAATCGTCGTGACGGGAATCGTCGTAACGGCGGTCGTCGTGGCGGCAGTCGTCTCGACCGCGATCGCCCCCGGGATCGTCGTTGTCGCCGTCGGGTCGCCGAGAGGATCAGCAACCATCACCACAATCCCGCTGAGGTGATGCACGCTGGGGGCCGACGCATCAGCGGTCGCCGGAACGGCGCTCGCAACGGCGCCGGCCAACGCCAACAGCGAAACCAATCGAACCGCGACGCGACCCGTTGTCGGCGGAACTACGGGCTCGTTCACATACATCACCTGCGGTGCGGGAACAGCGTCGCTCGGCGGCACGATTTTCATGCGTTCCCAGACCGGCTCGATGACGCAAAACTCCGCTAGCGCGTTCGCAGTCCCTTCGTTGACGTCGCCGAACTCGACACCGATTCGGAAGTCTCCGTCCGCGTGTCGAGAGACGTTTCGAACGACGCACGGAACATGCATGGTGGTCACACCCGACCGCGTTGGAATGACCGAGTCGAGCAGCAGGCGCTCGTTGACGTCGACGGCCGTCTGGCTGACCACGCCCGCTCCCAGCGGTGTCATGTCGACGATGCTGACCGAGCGCTCGCCCAGCGTGGCGGGCAGGGACGACACCACTCGCGCCGAGCGCCGCAACTGCCCACGGCGACCAAGGACGCGCAACAGGTCCAATGACATTCCGAGCGTCCACAGCGTGACAACCAGGAGACCCATCAGTGACCGCTGCGGCAGGACACCCAGCGTGTGGGTCACCCGATCGCTGATGCCGCGAAGCACGAGGACGACGCTCAAACCGACGACCGCAACGACCAATCCAGCGCCGTATTGCGGGCTGGGAATGGCAACGATCGGCGCCCTGCGGGCCTGGCGAATGTGCGGTGGACGCAGGCTGCGACACCCCGCGCCCATCGAGTGCAGCGACCACCGCGCCCGGTCGCCCGGCCGCAACGTCCACCCGCTGAGCAGCGCCAGGCCGAGCGACGTGTAGAGAAACGCAGGCAGCCAGCCGCAGACCAACACCGTGGCAGAGGCGTGGAACGGCACGGCGCCCGCCAAAATTGCCGACCCCAACAGCACCAGGAAGACCACGCGACGAAGGCCCGACAGCGGACGAACCGCCCACGCGAGGGTCGCCACCCGTTGCCCAGCGGTGAACGACCGAGAACGCAGCACTCCGCTGCGTCCGAACACGATGTGTCTCGCTGCGCGAGCACGCTGCACACGATCCTCGGCGACGGCGTGCTCGGAGTGGACTGTGCGGTGGGCGACGACTGGCACGAGCCCCGGAGCAGTGATGCGCCAACCCGCCGAAAGCAGCGCGACACCCGCACGCCATTGCGCCTCCAGCGCCGAGACCATCTCGAACTCGATGTCACGCAACGACTCGGTCCGCACGAGAGAGCCGGTTCCCAACCAGATCGCGCTGCCTCGAGAACCCAGCGCCGGGTTCAACGACGAGCGCTCGAACAGCAGCTCATGGCGGCCGTTCGGGCCGTGTTCCGCGGACTCCTCGGCAAGCGACACGCTCATGCCCTGTACGACCGCGGTTCGGCGATCGACGAGATCGGGGCTCAGCTGTTCGACGATGTTGTGGGTCGGAATGTCGCCTGCGTCGAGGAGCAGGAACGACTCAGAGCGAACCGCTGCCAGCATCACCCGCACACCGTTTTGGTCGGCGGGGTCAGTCGCGGCGTAGACCGCGCCGAACTCGGCGGCCAGGGCAGCGATCGAGGGCCGACCGCTGACGTCGACAATCACCGTGTTCTGGGTCCCGCGAACGGACCCGACGGCGAGCAGGGTCGAGCGGACCTCATGCTCGGGCTGCTGGTCGACTCGCACGACCACATCGACGGACACGGGTACCGGTACCGCCGGGCGTGCAGGGTCGGAGCCGCTGCCCGGCATCGGCCACAGCCCCCACGTCAGGCAGCCAGCGCCGATGAAACCGACAACTTCGAAGGCGAACGTCGGAAGCGACAGCCAGAGATGCGTGCCGCTCATCGAGAAAACGGCTCGCCACACGAGGTAACACAGCGTTGCCAGCAGGCCGACTACGGCTAGCGCTCTTGCCCCCAAATGCTCCGTCCGCCTCATGCCTTGCGACCCTTTCGTCACCACCAACGTGTCGAGATATCGGCACCCCGCGTCACAAAGTTGAGCAATCCTTGCGAAACGGATGGCGAGGCAGGTCGGCGCGCGCTCCTGTAGCCTCCACTCTTCGTGGGTACCGCCAAGCGTGAACGACAGAAGGCCAATCGCCAATTGCGACTGGAGGAGCTTGCCAAGCAAGCGCGCAACGACAAGACCAAGCGTCTCGGTCTGCGCATCCTCATGCTCGTCGGCGCCGTCGTGCTGCTCGTTGGTGGCATCGCGCTGTTCGGCGGTAACGACTCGCCGTCTACCAGCGCCAGCACCAGCACCACCGTCGCCGGCGACGTAACAACGACCGTCGACCCAAATGCCCCGACCACCACCACGCCGCCCAAGCCGGAAGTGTCGATCCCGGCGGCGCCGGTCACCGAGTTGAAGGTCACCACCATCACAGAGGGCACCGGTACCGGCGCCGTCGTGGGCGACACCGTTGAGGTCCACTACCTCGGCTACACCAGCGTCGACGGGGTGGTTTTCGACAACAGCTATGACCGCGGTGCACCCATTCCCGTGGTGCTCGGCGCTGGCAGAGTCATCCAGGGGTGGGAGCAGGGTCTGCTCGGCCTGAAAGTTGGTGGTCGCTACCAGATCGACATTCCGGTCGACCTTGCGTACGGTGCCAACGCTGCCGCCCAGGGCCGCCCGGAGGGTGCGCTCTCGTTCATCGTCGACATCATGTCGATCACGCCGGCAGCCCCCGCTACCGTCACCAGCTGATCGATCAGCCGTTCGGCAGCTCGCCGTGCACTTCGGTGGTCCCCACGGTCTCCCAGCCAGTTGACGACAACACCAGTGCGTCGCCGCTGCGCATCACCGCAAACGCAGTGTTGGCAAGTTTGCGAGTGCGGTGCAAACGCTCGGGCGACCACGTCTCCGCTTCGGTGACAAGGGCCAAGTTCGGTACCAGGCCGAGGCCCAACGTGAAGGCGCCACCACGGGGGTCGACCATTGGATCGCACATTGCCGCAGCGCTGCCGCCAACGGCGGCGACCAGGCCACCGTTCGTCAGCACGTCCCGCAGGGCATCCCACAACGGAGTGTCCTTGAGCACCGAACGCAAATGCATCGGCTGATCGCCGACGAAATACACGGCCTTCGCCTGACGGACCAGGTTGGCCGGGCCACTCTCCATGGCCTCACCGCGGCGCATCACCATCAACGCCTCGACGTCGAGCGCCAGCCGCTCGCCCCAGTTCATGGCCGCCGCGACCAACTTCTCGGGGCGCTCGAACGCGTCAGCGGTGGGCAACACCACCACATGGTCGGCGCTCACCGAGGCCAAAAGGCGCCGGTCCAGCTCGTCGTTCGCGGCGAAAGGGCCGCCGCCCTGCAATGCAATCGTGCCGTTCAAGCTGCTGCCATTCATGACGGCGAGCGTACGCCGCCGTCGGCGCACGTGGGGCCTACTCGAGCAGGTGGGCCTCGAGGCGGTCGAGCGCGTCGGGAGCCACGCCGAGGCTGAGCGTGAAGTCGCG
The DNA here is from genome assembly GCA_031366885.1 of Ilumatobacteraceae bacterium. Classification (GTDB taxonomy): domain Bacteria; phylum Actinomycetota; class Acidimicrobiia; order Acidimicrobiales; family Ilumatobacteraceae; genus UBA668. Next base: position 29,053 of record JANLPB010000206.1, on the reverse strand, counting down.
AAGAGTGCCGTCGGCGCAGATCGATTCGATCACCCGGTGCATTGCTTCGGGAATCGCGGACATGAAGGCGGTCGGAGTATCTGCCATGCGGGCCCACATTTCTGGCGACTCGCGTTTCGCCCACGCCTGCATCCGTAGGATCCCGGCAGACGTCAGCGCGTAGTCAGCAACGATGTACTCGTGGGGCACACCCAGCGAACCGAGCACCAGCATTGCCAGCACGCCGGTGCGGTCCTTGCCCGCGGCGCAATGGAACACGGCAGGGAGCGCCTCCGCCTGGCTGAGTTGTTCGACCGCTTGGGCGAATCGTTGCGGGCCTTCGCGCAGCATGTCGTGATACGCCCATTCGAGGAAACCAACGGTGTCGTCGTCGGCGTTGTCCCCTAAGTGCTGCCATGTGCTGTCGATGACGGGGACATGGTGAAAGTCGACGGGATGCAAGTGTTGCGGGAAGGTGCCGCGCTCGGCCAGCTCGGTGGGGCTGCGCAGGTCGATCACCGTTCGCAGACCGAGAGTTCGGACAATCTCCAGATCCTGGTCGGCAAGTCGGTACAGCCCGTCCGCACGAAACAGTGTGCGCCAACGAGTGGTACGCCCATCTGCTGCCGGGTAGCCGCCCATGTCGCGGAAGTTGTGAACGGCGTCGAGCCGAATCAGTCGACGTGGGTCGCTGCCGACGTCGGGAAGGTTGACCGACGTCATTGGTACACAGCGTCGATCGCTGACCGCAGCGTGGAAACGAGCAACTCGATCTCGGCTTCCGTGATGACGAATGGCGGCGCCACCATCACCGCCTCAGCAACCGGCCCCGAGCCCGCCGGATAGACCCACATATCGAGCGCCATTGCGGCCTGCACCACCGCGTCGCGGCTGCAGTTCAGCTCCAAGCCGTAGAACATGCCGCGACCGCGAATGTCGGCGACCGCGGGGTGCTGACCGAATTCCTCGTGCAACCGCCGACCGAGGTGAGCACCTACCGTCGCTGAGCGCTGCACCAGCTGCTCGGCGCGCATGATCTCCAGCACCTTGACCGCCGCCGCGCACGCACCGTCGTTGCCGGTGAACGTGAAGTACATGAAGCCGCTGCCGCGCAGGGCCTCGGCAACTCGGTCTGACGCAGCGACCGCGCCGAGCGGCACGTACCCACCGCCCAAGCCCTTGCCGCCGACAATGACATCGGGCACGAGCGGAAAGTGTTGGTGTCCGAAGTTGAGTCCGGTTCGGCCATAGCCGGTCATCACTTCGTCGGCGATGAGGAGAATGTCGTGCGCTCGGCAGGCGTCGGTGACCACTTGCCAGTATTCGTCGCCGGCGGTCAGGCAGGCGCCGGCCGCCCCCGTAATCGGCTCGGCGATGAAGCCGGCAATGGTGGCAGGGTCCTCCTGCTCGATCACCTTCAGCACCTGCTCGGGGTCGTCCCATGGCACCTTGGGGAAGGGCAGCAGCAGCGGTTCGTACCCCCGTTGGCGAGCGCTGTGGCTGGCAACGGCCATCGTGCCGGTGGTCATGCCGTGATAGCTGGGGTGCCGGCCGATGACCTTCCACCTGTCGCTGCGCCCCTGAGCCACCTGATAGGCGCGGGCCAACCGAATAGCCGAGTCGGTGCTTTCGCTGCCGCCGCTGGTGAAGAACACATGATTGAAACCGTCCGGCAGCCAGTGCTGAACCAGCTCGTCGTGCAGCGCCAGGCGGTGTGGAGTTGGCCACAGTGGCACCACGTAGCCGGTCTCCATGGCGGCGGCGGCGGCCTGCGCGACCTCCTTGCGGCCCCAGCCGATGTTGCCCACGATGGCGCCAGCCGCCGCATCGAGGATGCGCCGGCCATCGTCCGCAATCAGGAACACTCCGTCACCGGCGACGATGGTGGGGTAGACCGGCGCCCCGGGCAGGAAGGCGTACCGCGCAGGATCAGTGGACATCGCCCCAGTATGCCCCCGAGTTGGCGCGCGGGCCGGGCCGTGACCGTGAACAGTTGGTGTTCAGGCTTGGTTGTACGTGCCTGCAGCGGGGGGCTGCCAGTCGGCCATGTTGTGACGGAACATGATGCTGAGCCGCGGGCCTTCGACGTGAGCGGCCTTGGGGACGCAGTGCTCGAAGTCGTGCTGGCAGGCGCCGCCCATCACCAGCAGGTCGCCTTGGCCGATGTGCCAGGTGCGCGATGCACCACTGGGCGTTGCGGAGCTCGTTGCTTCGGCACGCCTGGGCCGAACGTGCAGCGCCCGCGGCGCTCCCGTGCTGAGGATGGCCACGACGGGATCTTCGTGGTGATACCGCTCGCGGTCGGCGTGCCAAGCCACCGAATCGCGACCGTCTCGATAGAGGTTGAAACCAATGGAGTCGAACGGGCGCGAATAGTGCTGCGTCAGCGCCGCTCGCGCCGCGGTCAACACCGGCAGCGGCTCGTCGTCGCCCGCCGCTGCCCCCCACCAGGCGGTGAGCCGCGGCTCTGGCACGCGCCGGTCGTACATGGTGACTTCGCGCTGGCGCCACGGCAGCTTCGACACCAGCTCGGCAAACACCAGATCGGCGCCGTTGAGCCAGCGCGGCACATGGTCGACCCACGACGTGTCGTCGAGCCAGGTGCGGGTGAGGCCGCCCCAGCCTGCGTCGACCGCGGGTTCCTCGAACGCGAACAGGCACTGCTGCCAGATCAGTTCGGCATCGGTCGTCGTCATGCCGCCATCTTGGCGTAACGAACGTCTGTTCGCAACCCTTTCCCGCCGCCACTCACCGTAGAGTCGCATCGTGCCCATCGAGATCGACTCCGCCGACGACCCGCGGGTTGCGGACTACCTGGGCCTCCGCGATCGTGGTGACGCTGCCGACACGCTCGACTTTTTCATCGCCGAGAGCGAGCTGGTCATCAGCCGGCTCGTCACGTCCAAGTTCAAGGCCAAGTCGTTTTTGCTCTCCCCTTCTCGTTACGAGCGATTGAAGGACACCGTCGAAGCCACCCGCATGCCGGTGTACGTGGCGAACCGCGAGGTGATGACAGCCATCGCCGGATTCGACGTGCATCGTGGTGCCCTCGCCTCCGTGAAGCGTCGACGAAACCCGACGCTGCCCGATGTGCTCGCTGGCGCTCGACGGGTGTTGGTGTTAGAGGGCTCGAACGACAAGGAGAACATCGGTGCAGTGGCGCGCTCGGCTCGTGCCCTCGGGTTCGACGCCATGCTGCTCGACCCCACCTGCGCCGACCCGTACTCCCGGCGGGCGGTGCGCGTCTCGATGGGCGAAATGCTGCACCTGCCAGTGATGCGTTGCGAACGGTGGCCGAACCCCATCGAGTACCTCAACAATGCCGGCTTCGAGACGTGGGCGCTGACGCCCGCAGCGCAGGCCAACAGCCTGTTCGACATGGGCATGCCCGACAAGGTCGCGCTCGTCGCCGGTGCCGAAGGCCCGGGTTTGACGGACGAAGCCCGCAACGCCACCAAGTTCGACGTGCGCATTCCGATGCACCACGGCGTCGATTCGTTGAACCTCGGCCACGCGCTCGCCATCGCCATGGCAGCAGTAGCCCTTCCCGTTCCCGGCTGAGCCGAATCAGCGGAGTGAGTCGATGACGTGCTGCAGGTCGGCCGTCGAGGTGTCAGGGTGTACGAGGCAGACACGCAGAAACGGTTGAGCCCGGAACTCGCTGACTGCGATGAAGAAGTCGCCGGCGGCGAGATGACGGTCGCTCCACTGTTGGTAGTCAGCCCGCCCCCAGCCCGAGCGCTTGAAGGTCACGATCGACAGCGTGGTCGGGGCGAAGAGTTCGAGGTGCGGCGCGGCCTCGACTGCGGCCGTGAACTGACGGGCGTTGGTCAGACACGACTCGACTGCCGATCGGTATGCGTCTGTGCCGTGGGTGGCAAGGCTGAACCACAGGGGAACGCCACGCGCCCGACGGGTGAGGTGAACGGCGTAGTCGCTGGGGTTCCATTCCTCCGCGCTCACCTCCACCGCATCGAGATATTCGGCTGTCTGAGTGAACGCGGCGCGCGCCACTCTCACGTCGCGATAGAGCAGAGCCCCGCAGTCGTAGCCGGCAAAGAGCCACTTGTGTGGGTCGACCACCATTGAGTGCACGCGGTCGATGCCCGCCAGCTGACGACGACCATCCGCAGCCAGGATCGCGGTTCCGCCGTACGCACCATCGACGTGCAGCCACAAGCCTTCGCGCTCGGCCACATCGGCGAGGCCGGAGATGTCGTCGACCATTCCGAGATTGGTGGTGCCCGCGGTTGCCGAAATCGCGAACACAGGCGTTCCCCCACTGGCACGGTGATCGGCCAACGCCGTCGCCAATTCGTCGGCGTGCAGCCGACCATATTGGTCACCGTCGACGACCAGCACGTCACAGTCCAGCACGCTGGCCACCATCCGAATCGACGAGTGGGCCTGCTGCGCGCAGGCAATCGTCAGCCGATCGCGTGCGTGGCCGACATTGTGCGAGCGCCACCATCGACGAGCAGCAGCGAGACCGGCCATGTTGCCCGGCGTGGCCCCGCTCACGAACACGCCTCCCGCGTGTTCGCCAAGGCCGAATTCGCCACACAGCCACGCAAGCGTTTGGTTCTCGGCGGCGATGGCGCCAGCGCCCTCCAACCACCAATCGCCAATCACGTTCATGCTGGAGAGCATCACGTCTGCGGCTAGCGAGGCGGGAGTCGCAGCCGAGGGGATGAAGGCGAACACGTGTGGGCTGGAGACGTTCATGCAGTTCGCTCCCACCACCTCGGTGATCAATGCCACCGCCCGCGGTGCGCCGATGCCCTCCGCGGTGAGACTGCCTTTCAGCGCCGCGTAGATTTCAGCGGCGGGCAGAGGTGGGCGCAGCGGTTTGTGTGTCGTCAACTCGTGACGAACCACGCCCACAGCGAGGTCGACGAGTGCGATGTCGTGTTCGTGCATGAATGGATCTCCCCATCGTTTGACACACCATGGCACGTCAGACGTGCGCAGGTTTATTCGTCTGCTGTGTGGGGAACAGGGGCGCCATGGCCCAGCCCATGGACTCCTGCACGTGACGGGGCACAATCCGCTCCGGCATCTGAGCACCCAGCATCCAACGGTGGTCAAGGTGGGACGGGTGGGATGGTGCGCGAAAGGCGTCGTGTACGCCGTGGCGGGGATCCTCGTCCTCTCCGTCGCCGCTCGAGCCTCCGGGTGGAGCGACCCGCCGGTCAGCGGTCAGCAGGAGGCCAGCCCCACCGGGGCCATCAAAACTGTCGCTTCTACTTCTGGCGGCACGTTCTTGCTCTTGCTGCTGGCGCTGGGCATGACGCTCTACGCGGGCTGGCGCTTGGTCTCGGCTTTCCTGCCCGGCGGCACCGACGCGGAGGCCATCGTGCACCGCGTTGGCTACGTCGTCAGTGCCATTGCATACATCGCGTTCGCGGTCAGCGCCGTCGCCTTGGCGCGCGATTCCTCGGTCGATCCGGACGGCAACAGAAAGGTGACCGACATCTCCGCCTCGGTCATGTCACACACGGCGGGCCGGCTCGTGATCGGCATCATCGGCGTCATCGTCATTGGCGCAGGGCTGTATCGGGCGAAGAAGGGCCTCACGCTCGACGTCAACGACGAACTGAATCTCGCGGGCTTCTCCCGGGCTCGTCTGTTGTGGACCAAGCGCATCGGCGCGGCAGGCGAGATCGGCCGCGGGATCGGCTTCGGTTTGGTGGGCTTCTTCCTCGTTCGCTCGGCCATCACATATGTCGCCAGCGAAGCAACGGGCCTCGACGGCGCGCTGCGCCGCGTCGCGGGCGAGTCCTGGGGAGTTTTTGTGGTGGGCGTAGTAGGCGTCGGTTTCGTGGCCTACGGCGTCTTTTGCCTGCTGACGTTCACCCGTCGTCGATTGGAAGCACCGTGACCGACGTGACCACCGTGACTGAGCACGAGGGCCTGCGCAGCAGCTGGTTGCTGAGGCGTCATGAGGCGGCAGTTCTGGGTTCGTCCTATGTGCTGTTCACTGCGATGTGGAGTGCGGCGGGGTGGCTGCTGACTCGTCGACTCTCCGATTCGTGGGTACTGCACCTCGACCGGTCGATCGCCGACTGGTTCGTTGACCATCGAACTCACGCGCTCAACTCGTTGAGCTTCATTGGGTCGATGATGGCCGACACCGTCGTCAAGATCGTTGTGACGGCGACGGTTGCGACCATCATGCTGATTCGCTGGCGGCGCTGGTTGGAACCGTTGATGGTGGTGGTGCCGCTCGTACTCGAGGCGTTGTCCTTCATCACCGTGACCACCATCGTCGGCCGGCCGCGGCCCGATGTACCCCGGCTCGACTCGTCGCCCGTCGGTTCCAGCTTTCCCTCCGGCCACGTTGCGGCCGCCGTTGTCTACAGCGCGATCGTGGTCGTCATCTTTTGGCGGACAGACCGGCGATGGCTTCGCTGGGTGGCGGCCACGGTCGCCACCTTGCTGCCGATCCTTGTCGCGCTTGCCAGGATGTATCGCGGTATGCACTACTTCACTGACGTCATCGCAGGAGCAATGCTCGGCGGCGCCTCCGTCGCCGTGACCGCATTCGTCCTGCGCCGCGCGGACCAGCGCCGCAGGAGGTCGACATGAACCTGGCTCTCGTCGTGCTGTCGTGTGGTCTCATCGCCGCCCTGTTGGCCTTCGGCGTGTCCGCGTCACGACAGGTCCAGGTCGAGCCCATCGATACCGCGACCAAGGAGCTGGCGGTACGCCGCAAGGTGCTCGAACACCCCAAGGTCGCCCGCTTTCTACGGCAGCGCATGGACCGCAAGACAGCCGGCGGGTTCTTGCTGACCGCCAGTTTCCTGGTGCTTTTCGTCGTGGCGCTCTTCGTGGGTGTGCTGCTCAGCCTGATCGACAACAACAACTGGCTGGCGCACGCGGACCGTTGGGTTGCCGAGTGGGGTTCCCACCATGGCAGCTCGGGTGCCGTCGTCGTCCTGCGTTGGGTCACGCAGCTGGGCAGCTCGGTGTTCGTCATCACCGCCCTCCTGGCCGTCGCTGCCGTGGACTACTACCGTCGGCGTAGCCGCGAGGTGTTCGTGTTCATGGCCGTCGTCGGGCTCGGCCAGCTCGTTCTCTGCAACGTGCTGAAGGTGATCATCGGGCGCGAGCGCCCGTCCGTCTACCGACTGGTTGGCGCCCACGGTTATTCATTCCCGTCCGGGCACACCGTTGCCGCCTCGGCGGCGTTCTCCGCCATCGCTCTCGTACTGGGGCGAGATCGGAACCGTCGCGTTCGTGCGGCACTTGCCGGCGGCGCGGCACTGATCGCAGTGTCCGTGGCCGCCAGTCGAGCACTACTCGGCGTTCATTGGTTGACAGACGTACTCGCCGGCCTGGCGATCGGGTGGGGTTGGTTCACGATCGTGGCCATCGCATTCGGCGGACGTGCCCAACGCTTGGGCGACCCGGTCAGCGCTCACCCCCAGGGCACGCGCTCCGCTTCTACGCCTCTTGCGCCGGTGCAACAACATGGAGCGAACGCGGACGGACCTTGAACTCCAGGCTTTTCGCCCGGGTCTTGACACCACCGTCCAGCTCGAACTGTTGCTTCCCCTCGAACTCGATGGTGATCTCCTTGCCTTCGCTCAACATCGCATTTCGGGACCATTCCGGCTGATGCACCACGGCAGCGGCCAGGATGCCGCCCCATTGGCGAAGCCCGGTGGCGGTCACGACCGCGACGTGCACGAGACCGTCGGTCGGTGACGCTCCTGGGAATGCCTCGATTCCCGCCTTCAGGCGGCCTGCGTTGCCCACCAGCACGCAGCTCGCTTCGCCGTCGAAGAGCTCTTCGCCATCGACCTTGACGCTCGCCGCGAAGAGGGTTCGGTGGCGCGCCGCGCGCACGCCCGAAGCAACATAGGCGAGGGTGCCCATGCGCTCCTTTCCGTCCTCGGCACCGTCCAACATCCGAACGTCGAAGCCAACGCCAGCCATCACGCAGAAGGTGCGGCCGTTGCACGTTGCAGTGTCGATCGTGCGCAGCTCGCGATGAACGATCAGACCGACGATCTCATCAATATCGTCCGGCAGTCCCAGCCCGGAAGCGAACAGATTGGCGGTGCCTCTGGGGACGACAGCGAGGGCGGCACGGGTGCCGACAAGTGCCTCGGCTGCGGCCCGCACGGTGCCGTCACCGCCGCATACGACCACCGTGTCGACTCCCTTCTTGACAGCTTTGGCGGCGGCCTGTTTGGCATCGCTCCCACGCTTCACCGACACGATTTTGGACTTGGCGAAACCTGCTGCAGCCAGCGACTCATCCAGTCGGCGCACGTCCTTCTTGGGGATCTTCTCGGTGTTGGCGACCACGACCACGTCGTTCACGGCGTTGTTCCTCTCCTCGATCGGCACCGCGGCTAGCCCGCGTCGCGTCGTGCCCCCTATTCCCTCCCGGGCGTGCACTCAAACGGCTTTCGGCGCGGCTCCGAAAAGGCAGAAATAAGAGGTATACGTTCCGCCGCCTTGGGGTATCTCACGCCAGACATGTCCCCTCATGTCCCCACAGGATTGGGGCGGCGCCCCGTGCCCGTAGCGCCGCCCCACTTCTGGTGGCTGACACGCACCGCCAGTTTCACTTGGAAGGGGATGTGGTCGCTCCCGCAGGCCTCGAGGTTTTGCATGGAGACGCCATGTACCGCTGCGTTGGTGAGGGCGTGATCCAGCCGCACGACACCACCCAGCCCGTTCTTGGCAGTCAGCTTGAACGAGGCACTGAGACCCCTGCCCAGTGCGTCGATGGCGTCCGTGTAGCCGAGGGCCATGATCTGCTCGAACTCGGGCCGGAATCGCGTGCTGTTCAGGTCGCCGGCGAGTACGACCGGGCCCTCCAAAGTCGGCAAGAACCCCTCCAACGCTTCTAGCTGCTCCGTCCACGTCTCGTGGCCACCCTCGTCCAATGTGGCCATCGGGTTGAGTGCGACAACGAGGAGGTTGCTGCCCTCGAGCTCGATCTCCGCGAGCACGACGCGCAGCGGGCCGACGGTGAGGAACTTGGAACGCGGGCCAAGGCGACGACGGGTCACTATCGCCACTGCGTAGTCGCTCGCGGTATCCGGGTCGACCACGCGGTTCGGGTAGGCGCCGACACCGCCGCTCGCGTCGAATGTCGCCATGAAGTCCGCCGTGCTCTCCACGATCACGACGACGTCGGCTGCTGAGGCCACCAGCTGCTGGGCCGCTTCCGACGGTGTCTCATTGTCAACAAACACGTTCGCCACGACCAGGCTGACCATCTCAGCGCGCTTCACCCAACCCGGAGTTGGCGCTGACATCAGCCGAGGAACAACCAAGAACAGGTGATACACGCACAGCACTGCGGCCACGGCGGCCAGCAACAGGTGCCCGCTCACCGCAGCCAGCACAGCAATGAGCCAGGGGAGCAGCAACACCACCGGCAGCGCATCGTACGCAAGCGCCAATCCCGAGCCGACCTGCACCGATCGATCGGTCGCGATCTTCAGGTGGCGGGTGCAGATCACTGCCACGAGCGCGGCACACACTGCCCAGCCGAGCGCCGGGAGTAGAGCGAATTGTCGGCCACTGAACTCGTCGGCTGAGCCATCGACATGTTGAGCAATGAGCGGTAACCCCGCCACGATTGCCGCTGCCAACAACGCTGCCGCATAGCCGGGGATGCCGCGATCGGCACGAAGCTTGCGAGCCACCGGCTGCGGGGGTGGCTGGGACTGACGCTGGTGCACGACTGTTGGTTACCCAAGCAGCCCACAATCGAAACCAGCAAATTGTTTGAACGAATCACCAGCCGGTTACAGGCGGCTGTGCGGGAACCCTTTGACCACGCCGTTCAGATCGAAGAACCAGCTCGGTGGGCAACGGGCGTGCCCGCAATCGCCAACACCGTCAACCGAACACTCCGAAAAATGGGGCCCCGACGCACGGCCACGACGTTGTCCGTGATCAATCAGCCCGGCGGGTTCGACTGCCCGGGGTGCGCATGGCCCGAGGCAGCCCCCGGCGAGCGGCACCGAATCGAGTTCTGTGAGAGCGGTGCGAAGGCTGTCGCCGAGGAAGCGACCAGTGCACGCATCACCCACGACTTCTTCGCCCAGCATTCTCTCGCGGACCTTCGTGGTCGTTCTGATTTTTGGTTGGGAGAGGCCGGCCGGCTGACGTCGCCGATGATCAAGCGCCGCGGCGGCACCCACTACGAACCCATCGGATGGACAGGTGCCTTCGATGAAATTGCAGCGCAGCTGCGCAGCCTCGACAACCCGAATCGCGCAGTGTTCTACACGTCGGGCAGGACCGGCAACGAGGCAGCGTTCCTCTATCAGCTACTGGCGCGCAGCTTCGGCACCAATAACCTGCCGGATTGCTCCAACATGTGTCACGAGCCGACGACTTTTGCGCTCGGGCGCTCCATCGGCATCGGCAAGGGGTCGGTCCAAATGGACGACTTCGCCCTCGCCGACGTCATCCTCGTCGTCGGACAGAACCCGGGCAGCAACCACCCACGCATGCTGACCACCTTGGAAGCGGCCCGGCGCGGCGGCACCAAGATCATCGCCATCAATCCGCTGCCCGAGGCTGGTTTGTTGCGTTACAAGAACCCGCAAACCGTTCGAGGGCTCATTGGTCGCGGCACTCAACTGGCCGCCATTCACCTCCCCATCCGTCTCGGCGGCGATCAGGCGCTCTTCCAGCTGTGGAACCGGTGGATGGTGCTCGGCCATGGCGGGCGTCCACCGTGCGTCGACCAAACATTCGTCGCCGAGCACACCGCCGGCTTCGATGCGTTGGCCGCCCATCTTGCGACCGTCGATGAGGCGACACTTCTGGAGGCGACCGGCCTTGAGGCTGCCGTCGTTGACGAGGCATTTGCGATGATTGCGGGCGCGTCGCGGCTGATCGTCTGTTGGGCGATGGGCATCACCCAGCACATCGCCGCGGTGGAGACCATCGACGAGATGACGAATCTGGCACTGCTCGGTGGCCACATCGGTCGGCCAGGTGCGGGACTGAGTCCGATCCGCGGACACAGCAATGTGCAGGGTGACCGGACGATGGGAATCTTCGAACAACCCGAGGCCTCGTTGCTCGACGCCCTCGAGGCAGAGTTCGGCGTGCCGATGCCCCGTGAGCCAGGCCTCGACGTGCTTGCTGCGGTGAAAGCTTTTGCGGCTGGCGACGCGCGAATCCTGATCGGACTCGGAGGCAACTTCGTACGCGCAACACCCGACACCGACTTCACTGAGAAAGCGCTCAGTAGCGCCCAGCTCACGGTGCAGATCTCCACGAAACTCAACCGTTCGCACCTCATGTGCGGCGAGACGGCCATCATCCTGCCAGCGCTCGGACGCACCGACGCTGACATCAACGACGCCGGATCGCAGGAGTTCGTCAGTGTCGAGGACTCGATGAGCATCGTCCACATGTCGAGGGGCAACCTCACGCCACCATCACCAACCGTCCGCAGTGAAACTGCCATCGTCAGCGGCCTCGCCCTGGCGCTGCTCGGCCCCGATCACCGCGTTGACTGGACCTCTCTGGGCAACAGCAACGACCGCATCCGCGAGCACATTGCCAAGGTCATTCCAGGGTGTGCCGACTACAACGCACGAGTACGCGTGCCCGGTGGGTTCACACTTCCGCATCCACCGCGCGACTCCAGAACCTTTCCCACCGCCGACAGTAAGGCGCAGTTCACCAGCACCACCGTCGCCATGGCGCCCACCGTGGACGGGCAATTGATGTTGCAGACGCTTCGATCTCACGATCAGTACAACACGACCATTTACGGCCACCACGACCGTTACCGGGGGATCAGCGGTGACCGACACGTCATCATGGTCAACCCAGACGACATCACTCGGCTCGGCCTCGTTAATGGTCAGATCGTCGACCTCGTCAGTGTGCTTGCCGGCCCTAGCCGTCGGGCAGAGGGATATCGCATCGTCGCCTACCCCACTCCCGTCGGCTGTGCCGCCGCGTACTACCCCGAGACCAACGTGCTCATCGGTATCGACCACCACGGTCCTCACGTCGGCACGCCGGCCGCCAAAGCCGTCCCGATTCGCCTCGAGCCCACCGGCTGAGCGCGCGGGTTGATGACTGCACGGGCAGAACCGCGTTTCGGAACGAACGAAGAGGGGTATGGGTAGGTGCCGCCGCGCTGCACCCTGCGCGGCGTATGACAACTCACGCAGGAGAAGACCAATGACACTCCCAGTTCCAGCACATCTGGTGGACACGATGGGTTCCGCCACGGCAAGCGGCGTAGAGGCTGCCAGCCACCTGCTGCAAGAGGTGTCGCACGCCGTCGGCGCAGCGGCCGCCTCCACCTCTGGGCGCGCCCGACGGTTGATGCGTGCCACGCACCACCGCAAGTCGAACTCCACCCGAAACCTGGTGGTGTTCGGGGCAATCGCTGGTGCGATTGCGATCGGGATCATGGTGCAGCGAAGGATGTTTGACCGCCGAAAGAGCGGGGTACCCACACCTGACGACGGCAACCCCTCGTCGCCGTCAGCATCAGTGACGACACCCGAAAGGAATGGAACCATGGCATCAGCTCAGCCTGACAACATCAAGGGTCGCATCAAGGAAGCCGCTGGCGACCTGACGAACAACGACGATCTCAAGCGTGAAGGCAAGGCCGACCAGGCCGCCGGAAACGTGAAGGACGGCCTGAACAAGGTCAAGGACAAGATCGAAGACGGCGTCGACGCCATCAAGGATCGCGTCAACAAGAACTGACATCCTCAACAAGCACTGACATCTCCCGTCACTGCTCCGCGGATCAGCCGGCGTCCTCAGTGGCGTCGGCTGATCCGCGTCATGGCCGCCGCGCCGGCGACACTGAGACCGGCTCGAACATCGCGCGCAACGCTTCGGCTTCGACGGGTCGCGAGAACAGGTAGCCCTGTGCGAAGCGACAGCCCAGTCGCGAGAGTTGAGCCAGCTCACTCTCGGTCTCGACGCCCTCGGCAATCGCGATCATGTCGAAGCCGTCGACCAGCGACAGGATCGTTTTGGTCAGCGCTTGATGATCGGTGTTCGTTCCGAGGTCGCTCACAAATGACCGATCAATCTTCACGACGTCAACGCAGAGCGATTGGAAGTACGCAAGCGACGAGTACCCCGTACCGAAGTCGTCGATCGCGATGCGCACTCCCACGTCGCGTAACCGGCTGAGGACCTGATGCGCGTTGGTGGTGTTGTCGACCAGCATCGACTCCGTGATCTCCAGCATCAGACGATGAGGCGGCAGGCCACACTCCCGCAAGACGGCCAGCACGGTGTCAGCGAACAGTTCGGTGAGCTGCGGGGCAGACACGTTGACGCTGATGTATGAGTTCTCACCGTCGTACGCCCACGTGGCGGCTTCACGGCACGCAGTGCGAAGTACCCACTCGCCGATTCCGCGAATCTGACCGGATTGCTCGGCAATCGGAATGAACTCGACGGGCGACACCGACCCGTGAACCGGGTGGTACCACCTGAGCAGGGCCTCGACACCGGAGATGCGCTGCGATTGAACATCGACGATCGGCTGATAGTTCACCCTCAGTTCGTCGCGCTCGAGGGCATGCGCGAGCTCCATTCGCAGCTCCAGCTGACGTTGCGCCGTGTCGTGCATGTCCGGATGGAACAGGGTGACTCGCGACTTGCCGTCGCGTTTGGATGCGTACATCGCAATGTCGGCCGCGCGGAGCAGTTCAACAGGATCGTCTGCACCGATCTGCGAAACCACACCGGCGCTTGCTTGCACGGCGAAGTCGCCGGTACCGAAGTTGACGGGGAGCGCCAGACTCTCCAGTGCGCGTTGTGCCATGACCAGCGCCTCGGCCTGGTCGGTGTCCTCCAAGAGAATTGCGAACTCGTCGCCACCAAGGCGGGCGACCGTGTCACCCTGGCGTACACAGGTGCTCAGGCGTTCCGCAACGGCCCGCAGCAGCTCGTCGCCGGTCGTGTGCCCGAGACTGTCGTTGACGGCCTTGAAGTCATCGATGTCGACCAGCACCACCGAGGTGTGGCGCGTGTCGGAACGACTCACCCGATCGATCGAGTGTTGAATACGGTCGAACAGCAGGTCGCGGTTTGCGAGACCGGTCAGTGTGTCGTGCAACGATTGGTGGCGCAGCTCCGACGTCAGTTGCGCTGCCTCTGTCACATCGTGCGCAGTGATCACCCAGCCATTCACTTCCGGTGTCTCGACGTGGTTGGTGATGGTCAGCCTGACAGTCCGTAGCAGGGCTCCACCGGCGGCCGGTCTGACAGAGCATTCCCACGTCACCGAATTGCCCTGGCCAAGCCGCGCGGCTCGTAGAGCCACGTCGCCGAGCCCCGACATGTGCCGCCCGAGCATGACGTCGAAGCGCTGGCCGATCCAGCCGGCAAGCGGCACACCCGTGAGGTCGACGACCGACGGCGTCATGTACCGAATCAATCCATCGGGGTCAGCAAGACCGATGACGTCACTGGAACTGGTGACCATCGCTGTCAGCCGGCGCTGGTTCTCGGTTGCCGAAGCTTCGCCAACCATCTGCAGAAGTCCGGACACCCGCGCTCGGGTCATCACCAAGATGAGCAGCCATGCCCCGCCCCACACTACAAGTGTCACCAATGGAACGTTGCCACCGACCTCCAGCATGATCATGGCGGCCAGCACTGCCGACACCGCCGCCTGCAGCACCAGCGTGTGCCTGATCTCCGTGTGCGCCACACGGGACGAAACCTCGGCGGTGACGGGGCGGCCGCCGTCGCGCAAGGCAACGCCGACCACGACATAGGAGACTGCCCACAGCGCATCGGTCCGTGCACCGGTCTCATAGCCGGACCAGAGCGCACCGATGGCGTCACCCACAATGTTCATGCCGAAGGCGACCAACAGCAGCACGAAGGCGGGCACGCGACCGCGAGATCCCGCTACCAGTCGGGCAGCAATTGCGACCAGCGCTACATCGAGCGCCGCACCACCGAAGCGCGTGAGCCAGTCGATGGCGGTTGCTTGGGCGCCACCAAAGATCGCCTCGTACAGCGTGCTCCACACCACAGCGGCTACCGCGACCCCAACGGTTGCGGCGTCGAACCACCCGAACTGATGGCGCGATGCGGTTTGGGCTCGGACCATCGACATCAATCCCCACAGTTGGACGATGTAGCCACTGAGGAAGATCACATCGATAATCGGTCCGGCAGAGGGTCGCACCTGCAACGACACACAGATGAAGTCGACCAGCTCACCAAGGGCGGCGATCGCGAAGCCCGCGGTCAACGTCGCCCACGCCATCCTCTCGCCCGACTGATCGCGACGGACGGCATTGATACCCAGCACGGCCGGCGAGATGGCGATGAGGACGAACAAAACTTGGGTCGACGCCGAACGGGGCAGGGCGAAGTAGACCGCGCAGGCGGCGAGCCCTCCGAACAGATATCTGCGCCGAAAGCGCGCATGCTGGTTCACCCGTCCACCTCTTTCGATCAACGTCGAAAGCAATCGGCAGTTTCAGCAAGAAACTTGAACATCGGCCACCGAACCAGGCCGTGAAGGACCGAGCCGAAGGCCTCAGTGGCGGCAGCGCGAGACGATGACCAGTCGGCCGTCGTTGACGGCGACAGATACGGCGTCGGCGAGTGAACGAACGATTCCCAGGCCACGCCCGGACCGCATTTCGGCGTCCGCCACTGTCCAGCTGGCCGGATCCAGCGGCGGGAGCTCGCCGTCGACCCCGCTGGAGATGGACACGGTGTACCAACCGTCTGTGACGGCATCGACACCCACCACGATTTCGGCACCGTTGCCATATTGCACGGAGTTGGTGACCAGTTCGCTGACGATGAGCTCGAAGTTCGCGACCGAACGCTCACTCGCCTTGGCACGTCGCAGCTCGCCCACGACAAAATCTCTCGCCGCGCGCGTGCTGGGCGGCACCGAAGGGTACGAACGCATGAGGAGATCGATGGGCGCGTTCATTGTCGACACACACTCGTCCACTCGGTTGCACTTCCGCCGCGAAGCAAGTCGCTCATGGGGAGGGTGTACCCCCCCGGTGTGTGAATCAGACACCGCATCACGACGACGCCTCTGTTGACTCAGCACCGAGGTGCGCGCGCAGCAACGCCAAGCTGCTGGTGATCAGACGACCAACGTGCACCTGGCTGGTGCCGATTCGGTCCGCGATCTGAGCCTGCGTCAGCTCCTCGAAGAAGCGCATCTGAATGATCTCGCGCTCGCGGGGGCGCAAGTGCACCAACGCTTGGGCCACCAGCTCGCGATCGATCACGGCATCGATCTCCGTGTCTGCTTCAGCCGCGCGCATCTGACGCTCGGTGACATTGTCGAGCGGCGCCGTTCGATACGCACTGTTCGCTTCCACGACCTGCAGGACCAGGTCTTCGTCAATGTCCAGGTGTGTCGCGACTTCGCGGGCGGTCGGGGACCGACCGAGCAGTTTCCCGAGTTCGTCGCTTGCACTGTTGACCGCCGGCCGGAGATCCTTCGCCCGCCTCGGTACGTACACCCGCCACGTCCGGTCCCGGAAATGTCGTTTGATCTCGCCGACAATCGTGAGAGTGGCATAGGCCCCGAAGGGCACTCCCAATGACGGTCGGAAGCGGTCGACCGCGTGCAGGAGGGCGACGCTCGCAACCTGGAAGACGTCGTCATATGGTTCACCGCGCTCGGCAAATCGTCGAGCAGAGCGCTGCGCCAGCCACAGCGAGCGCTCGACGATCTCGGCCCGCAGGGCGGGGTCCCGGGTCTCCTCGAAGGTCGCCAGCGCAGCCGAGATCCAACCGTCGTCGGCATCGTCGGGTGGTTGCGCCACCGTCACGACTGGGACTGCTGCAGCGTTGCCCATATCTCTGCTCGCACGCCATCGCGCTCGATCCCGTGGCTGCTGCTCACCGCGGCGAGCACGGTTCGGCACAACGCGAGATCGGGGTGGTTGAGGTCGAAGTCTTCCAGCTCAGTGGCGCCACGAACGGTGAAGCACCCATTGGTCACGTCGAAGGTCACCGAAATGGTGTCGTGGGCGCCGTGCTCAACCAGCGCCACCATCACTTCGCTGACGATGACGTTGATGTCATCGATCTCGTCGATGTTGAAGCCCGCCATGGAGGCCACCCCGGTTGCCGTGAGTCGCGCGACGCGCGACATTGCCGCGAGGGGCGGTAGCTCAACGCGAACCGGCCCAATGGAGGTGAGTTGGTCAGTCACGAAGGCTCACGATGTTGAACTGGTCCAAGGTGCCCGTGATTTCGAAAAGACGAATCACCTCAGGACCGACAGCTCGCAGTTCCAGCCGTGCGCTGCGGCCGGTTGCCCGCCGAGCGGCAGCGAGCAAACTCCGAAGGCCCGACGAGTCGATGAACTGCACGCCTTCGACATCAACCACCAGATTTCCGCCGTTGCCGAGCTGATCTTCGCACTGCAGCAGCACCGCCTCGAGGACGGGGCCGCCGGCCATGTCAATGTCGCCGGCCACCGAGACGGTGCCGTCGGCAGCAACAATTGTGGTCAACAAGTTCTTGTTCGAGTCCATCTTCGAGCCTTTCTTGGTGCGAATACGGTTCACGGGCCCCATGTACCCCGCGTTCGCCAACGCTAAACCAGAAGTTCACAGCGACCCGACGCTCCCGAAACCCTATGCTCCTGCCGACAGGAATATGAGCGACGGCGGCCAAAAAGCCGGCGGCTGAAAAAGGGCTGGGGGTTGCACGTGCCGGAATCGAATCACGACGAAACCCTTGGTCGCGCCACACGCGCACTGCTCTCGTTACGCCGGGAGATCGGCCCCGCTGACATTGCTGGCATCGTCGAGGCGATGCGCGCACTGGTCGGCGCCGACACTATCCACCTGCACGTTGCGGACTACGCGCTCAGCTCTGCACGCGTGCTGACCGCAACGAACCAGATGAGCGAGCCCTATGTCCTCGAGGGCACGCTGGCCGGCCGGGCGTTCACCACCGGCGAGGTCGTTCTTGCCGACACCACCTGGTGGCTACCGCTGGTCGACGGTGCCGAACGGTTGGGTGTACTTCAATTGGAGTACTCCACAACACCCCCGACGTCGGACGACCTTCTCACGCTCATCGGCGGGCTGTTGGTGTTGGTCATCATCAGCGTTCGCCGATATACCGACGTCTGGCTTCGCACCCGCCGTGCACAGCCGTTGTTGGCCGCGGCAGAAGCGCAGTGGGATCTCCTGCCACCGCTCGCCACCATGAGCGCCGACGTGGCAATCAGTGGCATTTTGGAGCCCGCCTACGAGATCGGCGGCGACTCCTTCGACTATGCACTGAACCCCGGCCGACTCCACCTCGCGATCGTCGACGCGATGGGTCACGGCATGTCGGCCGTGCTGATGTCGACCGCGGTGATCAACAGCCTGCGCAACACTCGTCGAGAGCATGTCGACCTCGAAGGGGCCTACCGCCAGGCCGACGACATCATCGAACGGCACTTTGGCAACTCGACGTATGTCACTGGTCAGTTCGGCTCGCTCGACCTTGCGAGCGGCGTGCTCACCTGGGTGAACGCCGGCCACCTGCTGCCCATGTTGGTGCGCAACGGCAGCTACGTGGGCGAACTGCAGTGTGCCCCGTCGATGCCGCTGGGCTTGGGTGGTCCCGTCGTAGAAATTGCACATGAGCCCCTGCAGCGTGGGGACCGCGTGCTCTTCTATACCGACGGCATCTCGGAGTCACAGTCACCCGACAGCGGGCGTTTCGGCCAGGACCGCCTTGCCGACTACCTGGTCCGTGCCACGCTCGACGGCCTCCCCGGAGCGGAGACCGTCAGACGGCTCTCGGCCGCCGTGGGGGCTCACGTCGGTAAGGGCCTCAACGACGACGCAACAATGCTGCTCGTCGATTACCGACACGCGCACCCCGACGACGACTGAGTCACGCGAGGGTGCGCACGGACGGCTCTCGCGAGTAGAAGCGTTCACAGGCAGCTTCCAAGAACTCCTCGCCCACAGGCATCACACCCTCACCTGGGGTCACTCCGGCCTTGGCAAGCAGGGCCGCCGCGCCAGGTGTATGCCCGATCGCCTTGAGGTGGCCGAATGCGTCCATCACGAACTGCACTGCGGCGCCGTCGGCGCACAGCTGCCGCGCGGCGGCATCCGTGATCAACACCGCGATGGCGTCGACCGTGACGGACGGGGTGCCGGCCAGCTGTCCATCGGCGTCGAGAGCGCCGCCCTTGCACGGCACGCCCAGCAGTTGCGGCGCGATCAGAACGGCGGTGCCACCGGCGGCGCGGATCTTGGAACGCAAGGAGACAATGTCCGCCTTCCGGGAGCCTTCGGCGAACAAGATGCCGACCTTACGACCCTGCAACGTCTTCTTGGCCTTGAGGACAATCGACAACGCAGGCGAGAGGTCGAGATCCAACGGGGCAACCGCTGCAGCACTCGCCACTGGCAACGCCACGCCCAACCCAGCCGCCACGCGAGCTGCGAGGTCATCGTCCACGTTGCGCAGGTTGGCCAGCATGCGGTTGCGGACGTGGGCGAGGGTCACCTTCGACAGCTCGAAGACCAGCGCGGAGGCAAGGTGCGCTTGTTCGATGGTGGTCTGACTGCGGAAGAAGAGCCGCGCCTGGGTGTAGTGATCGGCGAACGTATCGGCGCGGCGACGCACCTTGCCCAGCTCCACTCCGGTGGCGTCTGACTGATCACCGGGGTAGGTGACAAAACCGTCGGGCTGCTCGCGCGGGCCGGTGACCTCACCCGCCACATCGAGGCTGTTCGGTTCGTAGTTGGCGCGGCCGGTGGGCACCAACATCTGCATCATGCCGTCGCGCTGGAAGTTGGCAAACGGGCACTTCGGCGCGTTGATCGGCAACAGGTGAAAGTTGGTGGTTCCCAGGCGGGACTTCTGCGTGTCGAGGTAGCTGAACAGCCGTCCCTGCAGCAGCGGGTCGTTGCTGAACTCAATGCCCGGCACGACGTTGCTCGGCATGAAGGCCACCTGCTCGGTCTCGGCGAAGAAGTTGTCCGGGTTGCGATTCAGCACCATACGACCGACGATCTTCAGCGGCACGACCTCCTCGGGAATCAACTTCGTCGCGTCCAACACGTCGTAGGGCAGGCTGTCCGCCAATTGCTGGTCGAACACCTGGACTGCAAGATCCCATTCGGGGAAGTCGCCGGCCTCGATGGCATCGTGGAGGTCGCGGCGGTGGAAGTCGGGGTCGGCGCCGGCAATCTTCACGGCTTCGTCCCACAGCGTCGATTGGATGCCGAGGCGCGGACGCCAGTGGAACTTGACGAACGTGGACGCGCCCTTGGCGTTCACGAAACGGAACGTGTGGACGCCGAAGCCCGCGATCATCCGCAGCGACCGTGGAATCGTCCGGTCCGACATCGCCCACATGATCATGTGGGTCGACTCCGGCATCAGCGAGACAAAGTCCCAGAAGGTGTCGTGCGCCGAGGCTGCCTGCGGGTAGCCGCGGTCGGCCTCCATCTTCACTGAGTGGACAAGATCGGGGAACTTGATCGCGTCTTGGATGAAGAACACGGGGATGTTGTTACCCACCAGATCCCAGTTGCCTTGCTGCGTGTAGAACTTCACCGCGAAGCCGCGCACATCGCGGGGCGTGTCGACAGACCCGGCGCCGCCCGCCACCGTTGAGAAGCGGGCGAACACAGGCACACGCTCGCCCTTCTTCTGAAGGAGCCCCGCCTTCGTCAGGGCGGGGATCGGCGCGGTGCACTCGAAGTAGCCATGGGCACCGGAGCCACGGGCGTGAACGATGCGCTCGGGAATACGTTCGTGGTCGAAGTGGAAGATCTTTTCGCGCAACGCGAAATCCTCCAGCAGCGTTGGGCCGCGATCGCCGTCTCGTAGCGAGTTCTGGTTGTCCGACAACGGCACCCCGTGGTTGGTTGTCAGTGGCTCCTGGCCGCGCTGATGCAACTCGTCGCCGGCGCCTCTTATCTCGCCGCGCCTGGGTGTGATCGCCTTGTTCGCGGTGGCTTTGCTGGTACTCACTGAGGTCCTCCTGGGCAGGGCGCTGATCGGTCTCACAACAAAGGCGAGCAGCAACGAAGTGCCCGGGACGTACCCACTGCAGCTCGGCGGCAAACCATGGTTGTGACCGGTTGCGTTTAGGCGGCGGCGAATGTGGGCATGTTCATCTCATGACGAGCAACCCCTCCGACAACACCACGCTGACCTCCGTGCTGGCTGGCTATGCGAGCAGTGGATTCGACGCAGACTTCTCGTCGCGAGACGATTCCGTCATCGAGTGCCTCACCTGTGGCACGATGCTGCCGGCCTCCCAGTACACCATCGTCAGCTTGCGGCGTCTGGAGGGTGCGTCCGATCCCGACGACATGATGGCCGTGGTGGCGGTCACGTGCCCTACGTGCGGCGCGCAAGGCGTGCTGGTGCTCGGCTACGGACCGATGGCGAGCGCCCAGGACAGCGACATCCTCGTTGCACTGCGCGATGGTCGCGGCGACGACACACTCGAGGCGGACGCCAGCCCGTCAGATACCTCGGACAGCGAGCGGTCGTAGCCACCGTCCCCTACGGCACTGGCGTACGGCACTCAGGTCGGTTGCTGGCGCGGTCCGATCGCGTCGACTTTTACGACGCCGACAACGAGCGCCTCGGCAAGCTCGGTCAGGCCGCGATTGTGGCTCCGAGCGTACGACCTCAAACGGGAGAATGCCTCGTCCATATCGATCTGACCATTTTCGGCGATCATCCCCTTCGCCTGCTCGATTGCAATGCGGCTGTTCAGCGCATGTTGCAATTGACCCTCACGAATGGCCGAGTCGCGCGTTGCCTGGTCTTGAATGATCGCAATGCTGGCGACATCCGCCAGCGCTTGCGCGAGGGCAACATCGCTGGTGGTGAGGCCCCCCGGCTCGGCCATGAACATGTTGAGGCAACCCAGGGTGTGGGCTTGCAGCCTCAGCGGCACGGCACATACCGAGGCGAACCCGGCAGTCGCGCATTCAGCGGCGAACTGCGGCCAGGGCGAGACGGCGTCGAGGTCTGAATGCAGCACGACCTGTCCGGTGCGGAAACAGTCGAGGCACGGGCCCTCGTTGTTCTGTACCTGGAAAAGCTCGAGCAGTTGGATCTGCTCGGTGGACGCGCCAATCACGCGGAGGTGCCCGTCGCCGTCGGCGAGAAGAATCCCCGCGGCAGCGGCGTCGAGCAGTTCGACACAACGTGATGTGAGCAACGTCAGGACTTCGATGACGTCGAAGTCTCCGACAAGTGTGTCGACGATCTCGACGAAGGTCGTCGCCGTCAGAGTTTGGCGGGTAGCAGCTTTCGCGAATGCATCACCGGTCACCGTCAATCCTCCGTTTCTGGTTGATGGTCGTTGGGGAGCCGAAGGCGGCGGGCCACGATCAACGCGGCGACGTCGGCCACAGTCTGATCGTTCGCGAAAGCGTACGCTCGAATTCGTAGCAGCGCTTCCTCCGCCGGAATCATGAGCTGAATCGCAACCATCCCCGAGGCCTGGTAGATCTCCGCCCGATACTGGACAGCGTCATCCAGCCCCGCCGCCAGCGCTCCTGACGGCGCGTCGTCCTGCAGGCTCAGCACTGTCTCGGTCAGCACCTCTGCAAGCGCCAGCGAGTCGTCGTGCTGTGCGGTGGTCAGTTCGCCCTCGCCCTTCTGGTAGAGGGTGAGCACACCCACCTTTGCGCCCCAGGCAATCAGCGGGTACGCAAACACCGCACCAATCCCCGATTTGCGTGCAAGGGAAACGAACGACGGCCACCGGGCCGACACCTCACCGTCAAGGCGAGGGGCATGCACGGAGATCCCGGAGCTGAACGCATCGCGGCACGGCCCCTGACCAATCGCATATTGCAGGTCCTCCAACGCGGCCACTCGGTCATCCGAGACACAGATTGGGCCTGCCTGCTCGCCACCCATGATCGTGATGCCGGCACCGGTGACGGCAAGCACGTCGACGCACGCCGTGCAGAGTCTGGCGGTTGCTGACCGGGCAGTCTCACGCGCAAATGCGACGGCGAGGCGGGTGGATTGATCAGAGTTCATGGCCGAGCTCACCGACACCCTTCGTTGATCTAGCAACGTCACCGGGGGCTGGAGCAACGAACCTCGTAGCGCAACCTACCCCACTGGCTATACGCTGCGCGTCGAACCTCACAAGTTCCGTTACCCCGGACCCCGGTAGCGCATGAGTGAACGCTCAGCGATGGGAACCGATATGCAATTTGTCGGCCGTAACGACGACTTGACGGCAGGTGTGAACGCGAATGACGCGCCCGCTGTGCCTTCCGCGGCCGACTTCGAGCGTCTGTTCAACGACGCGCCATGCGGGTTCCTGGTCACCGACCTGGACGGTGTGATCCTTCAGGTCAACACCCGCTTCAGCACCTGGACGGGCTACTCCGCCGGCGAACTGGTGCAGCGACGGTCCTTCCAAGAGTTGCTCAGCGTCGGTGGTCAGATCGATTACCAAACGGACTTCGCCCCTCCTTTGGGAGTGCAGCGCGTCGTACGCGATGTGCCACTGGAGCTGATCGGCATCAACGGCCAGCCGGTCTTCGCGGTGACGAATGCCGAGGTGCATGAGGCCACGAGCACCGACCCCGCGTGCGTATGGGTGGTACTCATCGACGCGACCGAGCGGCGAATCTTCGAGCAGGAATCGCAACGCGCGCGGATGCGACTTGCACGACTGCAACGCCTCACCGCGGCCTTTGCCGTGGCGTCGACTCGCCAGGAAGTGGTGTCGGTCACGGTCGCGGAGATCCTCGACGGCTCGGAAGGTGATCACGGGTTCCTGGCCGATGTTGTCGGAGACAGGCTTCGAATTCTTCAGGCACTTCCAAATGATGAGACGGCACGTGCATCGTGGGAGGTGTCCGACATTCTCAACATCCCGCTGCTCGCTCAGTCGATGCATTCGAATGCGGCGGTCTTCTTGGAGAACAGCGACGGGACCGGCACACACTTTCCTCCGCTGCGCACCGACGACGTGAGCAGTCGGCGCGTTGCGCTGTTGCCAATGGCAACCGCCGGGCAGGCGCGTGGCGTGCTGTGTGTTGCCTCCTCCAAGGAGGCGACCTTTCAGCCCGATGAGCGGGCATTTCTCGTGCTGTTCGCCGAGCTGACTGCACAGGCCATAGAACGAGCGCGCTTACACGACGACGCCATACTGCGCGCCGAGCAGATGGCGGTGGCGTACGACCATGAACGACAGGTTGCAGCCCTCTTTCAGCAGCACCTGCTGAACCGCACCATGCCAGTCGACAGGCGAATGCAGCTGGAGACCACCTATCAAGCTGGCGGCGATCGAGTCGAGATCGGCGGCGATTTCTTCGATTCGTTCTTCGTCACGCCGAACCGGCTTGCAGTCGCCGTGGGCGACGTGGTCGGTCGTGGAATTGCTGCGGCAACCGTCATGGGCCAGGTACGCACAGCGCTTCGTGCGTACGCTCTTGAGGGGCACGGCCCAGCGTGGACGCTCGCACGGCTGGATACGTTCTCGCAGTCCATTGACGGGGCGTTCTGCACGAGCGTCGCGTACTCAGAGCTGGACCTCGACTCGGGCGAGTTGCGCTATTCGTGCGCAGGTCATCCGCCGCCGGTGTTGGTCGTCCCGGGCGGCGACATCGAGGTCTTGTGGGAGGGAAGGTCGCCGCTACTCGGCGTAGATCCATCCGCCATGAAGGCTGAAGCTGTGGTCCGCATGCCACCCGGCGGACGGTTGTTGCTGTACTCGGACGGGTTGGTGGAGACACGCACCCGTTCCATCGATAGCGGTATCGCCGAACTTGTCGCCCACCTCGAGACCGACAGAAGTATGAAGTTGGCCCGGGTGGCCGAACTGGTCGACTCTGACGGTGCCCACAGCGACGACGTCTGTGTACTGAGCCTCACCCGCCGGGCGTGACGGCACGTCCGTGGCCATCCGTCACGTGTAACGGCGCGCTCCACTGGGTACCAATCACCCGTGCACGTAGCCATCATCGGTACCTACCCTCCAACCCGTTGTGGCATCGCCACATTCACCGCCGACGTTGAGATGTCCTTGCGCGAGATGGGCATCGCCGTCACGGTTGTGCCGGTCGATGCTCATGAGGGCATTGACGCGGACGCCGCCAAGTCCGGCCGCGGCCCGGATCGCGATGGGCCGTGGATCGACAGCACCGACGTGAAGACCTACGAGGCGGCAGCCGTCTGGCTGAACCGCTCGAGCGTGGACGTTGTGCTTGTCCAACACGAATTCGGTATTCACGGTGGTAGGGACGGAGTGTCGTTGTTGTGCCTGACCGAGCAACTGACTGTTCCGTACGTCGTGACCCTGCACACGGTGTTGCCGCATTTCAGCCCTTCACAGGCGACCGTGCTGCTGGAACTGTGCGGCCACGCCGCAGCCGTCACGGTCTTCACCGCGACGGCTCGCCGGCTGATCCTGGAGCAGGAACTCGCCACCGCTCACTCCCTGCGCGTCGTGCCGCACGGCGCTCCGGTGCAGCTGTACCAGGCTTCTCGCTCACTAGAGACCCGCCGCGATCTCGGGTTGCCGCCGCAGGGGCCGGTTCTCTCCACGTTCGGTCTGCTCTCCTCCGGGAAGGGCCTCGAGCTCGCTATTCGCACGTTGCCCGCGCTAGTTGCCGAGTGGCCAGATCTGCGCTTCGTGATCGCCGGACGCACGCATCCCGGTGTGCTTCGTCACGAAGGTGAGCGGTACCGCGAGAGCCTGTTGGCCGAGGCGAGGGCGCTAGGGGTCTCCGAGCACGTCGTGTTCCTCGACCGCTTCTTGTCGATCGACGAAATCGCGAACGTTCTCGCTGCCACCGACGTGTTCTGCACGCCGTACCGAAACGAGGACCAGATCGTGTCGGGAGCGCTCACCTTCGCGCTGGCCGCAAGTTGCCCCGTCGTCTCCACCCCGTACCTGTACGCCAGCGACATGCTGTCAGCGGGCGCCGGCATCATCGTGCCGCGCGACGACGTACAGGCGTACACCGCGGCGCTGCAGACAGTGCTGCGCGACGGCCCCGGGCGAGACGCTGCGTTGACGGCCGCGAAAAGCATTTCCGCGGCGCTGTCGTGGCCGTCCGTGGCCCGCACCTTGGGGCGGGTACTCGACGATGCGATGCACGAGTCGGCGTCGGACGAGTTGGTCACCGTGGACCGCTTCGCCACCGCAGCGCCAGCGCGCACTCACGTACGCGCACTCTGCGATGACAGCGCGATGCTGCAGCACGCTGCGCTACGGATACCGCGGTTGGAGGAGGGCTATTGCGTCGACGATGCAGCCCGACTGCTGCCGCTTGCCGCACGCTGGGCCCGCGATCCAGGCGAGGGTGAGTACTGGGACGTCACCATCACCCGCCTCCTCGCATTCCTGCGAGCGGCCGAAGGAGGCGGCAACGGCGCGATGCGCAACTTCATGTCGTGGAATCGCAATTGGCTCGATGAGCCCCATGACGGCGATCATGTCGGCCGCGCAGTGTGGGGCCTCGGCGAGCTCATCCGCGAGGACAGCCACGTCGAGGAAGCCATCGACTTGCTCGGCGTCATCGCCCCGCGAGCCGCGACCACTCTGCACTCCCACAACCTCGCCTACGTCGCGCTCGGGGTTGTCGCCGCGGACAGCCGCGACCCTGCGATGACGCACAACCTTGGCGTGATCGAGGAGGCGCTGAGTCAGTTTCGACCGGGCGCTGACCCGTCATGGCGGTGGCCCGAAGCCCAGCTCACCTACGACAGTGCTCGCCTGCCCGAAGCCATGATGCGTGTGGGTGACCGTACGAACAACCAGCAATTGATCGACGACGGCGTCACCATGTTCCGCTGGTTCGAACGACTTTGCACGTCCCGAGGTCATTATCGCTTCCCCGGTCATCGAGGCTTGCGGCTTGGAGCAGACCTCCGCCTCTCGGGTGACGAGCAGCCGCTGGAAGCATCGGCGATGGCCGACGCGGCCATGGCACTTCATCTCGTGACCGGCGATCCGACCGCCATCTTGATGGTCGAGCGCGCCTGGTCTTGGTTCAACGGCAACAACCGACTTGCCCGCAATGTCGGCAACGTCGAAACGGGCGCAGGCCGCGACGCACTCTGTGAGCTCGACGTCAACCGCAACTGCGGTGCCGAATCCACCATCTCATTCCACCGTTGCGCCGCAACATGGGACGACGCGCTGCATCGCCCGCAGCAGAAGAGGACGGCAACCAGTGTTCCTACGTGACCCTCACAACCCAGTGCTGACCGCAAGCGATGTGCCCTGGCCCATCAACTCCGTGTTCAACCCCGGCGCGACGACCCTGCGCTCCGGCGAAATCGGATTACTCATTCGCGTCGAAGACCGGCGCGGACTGTCATCGATCCATCTCGCGCGATCGCACGATGGACGCACCGATTGGCACATCGATACCACCCCACTGCTGCAGCCCAACGCAGCCGAATTCTGGTCCGAGTGGGGCTTCGAGGACGCCCGCGTGTCGTTCGTTCCCGAGCTGGACCAGTACGTGGTCACATGCACGGCATATGGGCCGACGGGCCCGTGCGTGTACTTGGCCACCTCCACGGACCTGCAGCACATGGACGAGGGCAGCGTGGTGCTTCCCCCGGAAGACAAGAACGCCGCGGTGTTCCCGCGGCGCATCGGCGGCCACTGGATGATGCTGCACCGTCCGGTCGTGATGGCGAACAATTCTTGCGACGTGTGGATCTCCACCTCCGACGACCTCGCTGGCTGGCGCGAACCAAAGCCGGTGCTGTTGCGCCGCCCCGCTGGCTGGTGGGACGCAGCACGCGTCGGTATCGGCCCACCCCCGTTGGAGACACCGCACGGGTGGCTGCAGATCTACCACGGCGTGCGTACGACGATGGCCGGCTGCATCTACCGCGTGGGTGCTGCGATGCTCGATCTGGACGAGCCCTGGGTGGTCACCCACCGCCTATCGGAGTGGCTGCTGTCACCCGAGATGCCATACGAGCGCACTGGCGACGTCGGCAACGTGGTGTTCCCGGTTGGCCTGGTGCCGCGGGGCGATGAGTTGGACATCTACTACGGCGCCGCCGACTCGGTGATCGGTCTCGCAACAGCGCCGCTGCAGCCGCTCATCGACCTCGTGCTCGACCATCCCACGGACTCGTCGCGCTACTCCTGATCACCGGCCGCTAGAGCCCGCCAGCCCGCACCGTGGGTGCGGGCGGGCGCGGCGCGCTGGACTCAACGACTGGCTGGTACTTCGCCGGCGGCGTGAGCGGCGGCGACCTGATCGCCGAGCCGTGACCATTCGTCGGCGGCGAGCTTCTCCTTCAGAGCCGGGAGCACTTCTGACTCCTCCTCGCCGACGTGGTGCAGAATGCCGCCGAGCAGCGCTTCTGCGGCCGCGCCGAAGCCTGGCTCGTCGACCATCTTTTTCATTGCCGCGATGCCTTCACGGGCAAGTCCGTGCTCGTTGTCGGCCTCTTCGCGAACTTCGGCGCCTTCGAGCTTTTCGACCAGGGGATAGACGAGGGTCTCCTCAATCTCCATGTGAAGTTCGAGTGCCGCCGTCACCTTCTTCACCATGTCCCGGCGCTCGTCGCCGGGCTCGGAATCGCCAAGCTTGGTGAGTATCTCCTTCGCCTCGGCATGGTCCTTCTTCAGAATCGTCATTGGGTCGTTCATCGGTTCTCCTTGGGAAGTGACTGGGACCGGGATTGTTCACGGTCACGAGGCTTTACCCGGGCGCAGGCACGACGAAACGGGAATGACGACTTCTAAGGCACCCCACAAAGGCAACGGACCGGACCCCCAATGGAGGTCTGGTCCGGCTCGAAAATTTCGGTGGGTTAGTTGGAACCAAGGCTTTGGCGGGTGCTGCCTGGGGGTGACGCGCGCGGTGTTTTGGAACCCACCGGCGGCCCCAAAGGACCCCGAAAAATCAGACGAACCGAACCCCAATGAGGGTTCGGTCCGTCCTGGATGTCTCGCGACATCACATGGTGGAGACGAGGGGAATCGAACCCCTGACATCTACCTTGCAAAGGTAGCGCTCTGCCAACTGAGCTACGTCCCCGCATTGCGGTTTGGCGGGCGTCAGGTTATCGGCTCCGCCCGCCGTGCGTCCCGCCAAAATTCTGG
>JANLPB010000080.1:0-4432 GCA_031366885.1 Ilumatobacteraceae bacterium | reverse complement strand
CTGAGCTGCCTCGCAGTCTGACGGTCACGCCGAACGGGCGTGTGCTCAACTAGTGGGGCGGGCAGGCCGATAACAGCGGGCAGAGCTGGAAGAAGGTCGCAATGTCCCAACGAATCGGTCGTATGCCCACAACTGTCGTCTCCGCGCTCGTGGCGTGTGCGATGGCAACAACCGTCGTGACAGTCGGCAGTGTCCCGACAGCGAGCGCTGCGTCCACCAACTTCTCCATGTCCATCTCCACGGGTGGGTCGATCGGCAATATTGGCGTGGACGCCGTCGGCCCGTCGCTGGCCGGTGGAGGCGAGTACGACAAATACTCGCGGTGGGAGAGCGACGGCACCATCGTCGGGATGACCAAGTCTCCGGGCGGGTACTACGTCGACGGTGGCGGCTCGCCCTTCAGCGTCAGCGGCACGGCCACCACGCTGCGAGTCGAGCTGTATCCGAAGCCCACCCCAAACGTCAACGTCGGCTATGACGTGTGGAGCGGCAACTTCGGTGGGGCGGCGGCCCAGCGCGACAAGGCGAGCGACGGCTCGAACTGGACAAGCTTCGGCAACATTCCGCTGCCGACGATCGGCCAGCTGGATGCGTTTCGAATCGAGGGTGACATCGTGTCGTCGACGCCGGTGCCCGACGGTCGCGTCGAGGTGGACGTGTTTCAAATCCAGTGCGGTTACCCCGACACCTGCGCCGACACGAAGTACAGCACCACTGGCGCTCCAGTGGGAGCGTTCGCCAGCGGCGTCAACCGCAATGGCAAGTGGAGCGGCAGCGTTGGTTGGCCTGGCCACTACGTCGTGTTCATCAAGGACGTTGCAACCGGTCGCAAGGTGCACGGCTTCATGGACATCGCGAACGGGCAGGTGCCCGCCATCGACCTCGACGTTGCCTGCTTCGGCATGCAGACATGTGTCTACGAAACCGGCTCGGGTGCTGTCCCCTCGGGCGGCTTCCACCCGCTGAGCCCGACGCGTATCCTCGACACTCGCATTGGCCTCGGGATCGACAATGGTGCGGTGCGTCCCGGTGACGGGCGGCTGGGCGACCCCAACCCGGTGAACCGTCGCGCGGCTACGAGAAATCATGAGTTCAAGGTCACCGGGCTAGCTGGCATCCCGAGCTCGGGGGTGTCGGCGGTGCTGCTCAACCTCACCGCTGCCAGCCCACCGAGTTGGGGCTTTGTCTCGGTGTCACCACGCCCAGCTGCGGTGGGCGACGTCTTCGACGACCAGGGCACCTACGGCGCCTTACCGGCAACGTCGAATCTCAACCTCACTGCCGGCGAGACCGTGCCGAATTTGGTGCTGGCGCGAGTCGGTGCTGGCGGCATGGTGCGTCTCTCGCTCGCTGCCTACGGCTCGGTGAACATCATCGCCGACGTTGCCGGTTGGTTCGATACGGGGGCGCCCGGCGTGGCGCAAGGTGGTCTCGGCTTCACCGGTCTGGCGGCGCCGACGCGCCTTTTGGACACGAGAAACAACATTGGCGGCATTGGTGGTCGGTTCCAGCGTGGCGATGATCGTGCGTTGAAAGTCGCGGGGGTTGCCGGCGTGCCCGCTGACGCTCAGTCGGTAGTCGTCAACATCACCAGTGCCGCTGCCGGTGGCGTCGGCTTCGTCACCGCGTATCCCAACGGTCAGTCGCTGCCCAATGCCTCGAACCTGAACGTGAACACCAGCCAGACGCGGGCGAACCTGGCAGTCGTACGGGTTGGCGCCGACGGGATGATTCGGTTGGCGGCCGCAGAAACCGACACCGACCTCATCGTCGATGTCTACGGCTACTACTCGGCCAAAGGCGGTCGTACCACGACCATTGACCCCGTGCGCGTGGTCGACAGCCGCAGTGGCGTGGGCACGTCGGCCTCGCCTTTCGGCCCGAACGAGACTCGTAATCTGCAGGTGGCCGGAGTCGGCGGTGTGCCGGCCAACGCGACCGCGGTGATGCTGAATGTGACCGCGGTCGACACGGACAGTTGGGGCTGGCTCACCGTGTGGCCGACGAACCAACGCAAGCCCGACTCGTCGAACCTCAACTGGGACGGCGGGCGTGTGGTACCGAACATGGTCATGGTGGCGGTGGGGGCGAACGGCTCGATCTCGGTGTATAACGACCTCGGCCACACCAACGTCCTCGTCGACATCTTCGGCTACGTCACCTGACCGCAGCCGCGGCCGCTCGGCTTGCCGCTCTGATGAGCGAGTCCTATAACTGCAGCGACTTTCGTAGGCCCGTCGCAAGCGCAAATGCTGCGACTGCACCGAGGTGGCCGATCAGTTCAACGAGCACGGTCTTGTCAACCGTTGCAAGTTGGGTCACGTTGATGACGGACGCCTTGCGGATGCCGGCTTCGCCAGCCTCAAGTACGACGTTGCCCGGAGCGTCAGCGAGACGAAGATTGGTCGTCAGCATTGCGACGACGACTGTGCCAATTTCGCTGCGATTGAAAGGGTCGGCCGACACGATTGCCACGGGTCGTCGATACCCCGGCCCGGAACCCTGCGGTCCGCCGAGATCTACCCACCAAAGCGACCCCCACTGAGCGTCGACAGTCATTCCCACTCACTCGTAGCGGAGGTGGCTCGGGCTGCGGATTCCAGGAATGCGTCGGGCAAACCTTTCAGCTCCGCATAGACGCGGTTGAGCTGCTCCGTGACCTCCAGTTCCGCGTCCAGGAACCTACGGACCGCCGTCGAGTACAGCTCGCTTCTGCTGATCCGCAATTCTGCGGCCCGCCGGTCGGCTTGTTCGAACACGTCATCGGGAATCGAAATAGCGGTCTTCATAAAAGAAGTATAACCTAGGTCATACCTCTCCGGCGGATTGTAACCGCGGCGGCCGCTCGGAGGTGGGTGGTGAAGACCTCGGCGGTGAAGGCATGGGCGCGGGCTTGGGCGTTGGCGGACATGGTGGCCAGCAACGCCGGGTCGGCGATCAGTTGGCGGGTGAAGCTCACCAGTTCGTCGGGTGTGTGCCAGTGGTAACCATCGACACCGTGACGAACGATCTCCGCCGGCCCGGCCGCACCGAATACCACCGGTACCGCCCCGGCAGCCATGGCTTCGACCACTGCGATGCCGAAGTGTTCGAACCGTTCGGGGTGCTCTTCGGGGTCCTCACCGAAACCGCCGCCGTGCCAGAAAATGCTTGCGGCGGCGAGGGTGTCGTGCACCAGCGTTCGCGGAGCATTGAAGTGCACCCCAACCTCGTGGCCGATGGCCTCACGCCGCACGGCGAGTGCGTAGTCGCGACTTGAGCCATCGGCGCCACCGACCAGCTCCAGCCGCCAGCCGTCGCTGCCGCGCTGCTCGAGTTCGATGAACGCATGCAGCAGGTCCAGCTGGCGTTTGCAGTGGCCGAACTTCGGATCGAAGAAACGACCAAGCCCGGCAATGGTTGCCGTCTTCGCGCCGGGCAAGACCTCCGGGCGCACCGGTGGGTACAGCACCTCGGCTTCGACGTTCCACAGCCGCTTCACCCACTGAGCCGTGAAGGTCGAGTTCGCGAGAAACGTCGTGTACGACCGCACCCAGTCGATACTGTGTGTGCGTCGCTCGAAGCCAGCGTGGATGCGTTGCAGTTTGCCCACCTTCACGCCGTGCAGCAGGCTGGCACCTCGACCTGCCACGGTCTGCGTGACGCGCTGGCGTGTGGTGCGCGGCTGGCCGGGGAAGTGCACGTAGTACAGCCCGACGCGGGCCTGATTGGCGGCCGAGCTGAGGTACGTCGTGTTGATGAAGAGGTCATAGTCGGCGCTGGCCGCAGAGGCCGTGTCGTCGTCGACGACGCGCTGGTAACCGCAACCCGACAGATCGACGCCGAGCCGGGCGATGGTGGTGTCGATGTCAATCGGTTCCGGCCCGAGCAGCACCACCTCGTGGTCGTCGACCAGTGCCTGAGCGATGGCGCCGGCAACCTGCTCGCCGCCTCCGTAGGTGCTCCAGTACAGGTTGTAGATGGCCACCCGGGTCGTCATTTGGTGACCTCCCACGACATCAGCGCAGTGCGATCGACCGTTGGCTTGACAGCGCGACGATCGCGCAACGTCGGACGCAGCTCACGCAAATAACTGGCGGCCACCTTGCGGCGGTGGGCCGAGTCGTGGCGCTCGGGCATCTGCAGCCGCAGCGGACGAAGTACGTACGCCGACAGCATGCAGCGCACGCAGCGGCGCATCTCGCCCAGCCCGGCACGGAGAGCCAGACGAGGCGGGGCGTTCTTGGCCAACACCAGCAGACGATTGCGTTCCGTGTAGAACCGAAAGACGGGCGACCCGACGCCCGACGACGCGGCATGACGATGGCGTACCACGGAGGTCGGCTCATAGAGATACCGCCAGCCCTGCAGGCGGCCGCGCCACGACAAATCCGTGTCCTCGTAATACAGAAACAACCGCTCGTCGAACAGGCCGACCTCATCGAGGTACTGC
>JANLPB010000188.1:0-5455 GCA_031366885.1 Ilumatobacteraceae bacterium | reverse complement strand
GACGGTGTGCTTCTCCATGTACTCGCTCATGTCGAGCGAGATGAGGCTCTTTTCGTCGCCGAACAGGTACTCGGCCAGCGTCTTGGCCAGCTCAGTCTTACCAACACCGGTGGGCCCGAGGAAGATGAACGAGCCGCTGGGGCGCTTCGGATCCTTGAGGCCGGCGCGGGTACGGCGCACGCTTTGGCTGACTGCCTTGACAGCCATCTCCTGGCCGATGATGCGCTTGTGCAGCTCAC
Organism: Ilumatobacteraceae bacterium; assembly: GCA_031366885.1. GTDB lineage: Bacteria > Actinomycetota > Acidimicrobiia > Acidimicrobiales > Ilumatobacteraceae > UBA668. The sequence continues at coordinate 5,216 of JANLPB010000188.1, read as the reverse complement.
CTTCCATGTTGAGCAGCTTGGCGGTCTCCTCCTCGGTGAGCTTGAACACGGGGATACCGGTCCAGATGCTGAGCACCTCGGCGATGGCTTCCTCGTCCACCTCGTCGAACAGGTCGACGCCGCTGGCCTTGATTTCGACTTCCTTTGCCGACTTCTCTTCGAGCAGTGCCTTCTCCTGGTCGCGCAAGCGGCCGGCCTCTTCGAAGCGCTGCTCCTCAACGGCGCGCTTCTTGGCTTCCTGCACCTCGGTGAGCTTGGTCTCTAGCTCTTTGAGATCTGGCGGCGTGGCCATGCGCTTGATACGAAGGCGGCTGCCGGCCTCGTCGATGAGGTCGATGGCCTTATCGGGCAGGTGACGGTCGCTGATGTAGCGGTCGGCCAGGTTGGCCGCGGCCACGATTGCCTGATCGGTGATGGTGACCCGGTGGTGTGCCTCGTACTTGTCGCGCACGCCGCGGAGGATCTCGATGGTGTGGGCCAACGTTGGCTCTTCCACGCGCACCGGCTGGAAGCGACGCTCGAGTGCGGCGTCCTTCTCCAGGTGCTTGCGGTACTCATCGAGCGTGGTGGCACCGATGGTCTGCAGCTCGCCACGGGCGAGCATTGGCTTCAGAATGCTGGCCGCGTCGATGGCGCCTTCAGCGGCGCCGGCACCGACGAGCGTGTGGATCTCGTCGATGAACAAGATGATGTCGCCGCGGGTGCGGATCTCCTTGAGCACCTTCTTGAGGCGCTCTTCGAAGTCGCCGCGGTAGCGGCTACCGGCGACGAGTGCGCCGAGGTCGAGCGTGTACAGCTGCTTGTTGCGCAGCGTGTCGGGCACGTCGTTGCTGACGATCTTCTGTGCGAGACCTTCGACAATTGCGGTCTTGCCAACGCCCGGCTCACCGATGAGCACCGGGTTGTTCTTGGTGCGACGGCTGAGGATCTGCATGACCCGCTCCATCTCGCGGCTACGACCGATGACCGGGTCGAGCTTCTTCTCGCGAGCGAGCTGGGTGAGGTTGCGACCGAACTGGTCGAGGATCTGGCTGTTGCCCTTGTCGGTGGCCTCTTCCTTGGCGGCGCTGCCGGGAGCGGCGGCTGCCTGCGGCTCGCCCTTGCCCTGGCCGCCCTGGTACCCGGAAAGCAACTGGATGACCTGCTGGCGCACGCGACTGAGATCTGCGCCCAGCTTGACGAGCACCTGTGCGGCGACACCCTCACCCTCGCGGATGAGGCCGAGCAGAATGTGCTCGGTGCCGATGTAGTTGTGGCCGAGCTGCAGTGCTTCACGCAATGACAGCTCGAGGACTTTCTTGGCCCGCGGGGTGAAGGGAATGTGGCCCGACGGCGAGGAGCCGCCCTGGCCGATGATTTCCTCCACTTGGCTGCGAACAGCCTCGAGAGAGATACCCAGCGACTCCATGGCCTTCGCGGCCACGCCCTCACCCTCGTGGATGAGACCAAGGAGAATGTGCTCGGTACCGATGTAGCTGTGGTTCAGCAGGCGAGCTTCTTCCTGCGCCAGCACAACCACCCGACGAGCCCGATCGGTGAAGCGTTCAAACATGGCTGAAGTGTATCGGTGGCTTTCCGTTGGAACGCCTCACTTCGACGCGCGGAACGTTAAGGGTGCGTCACGACTTGTGTCACGTGCGATGTGTGCGAAATCGGGAATAGATACGTCGATGGGGTGCACGTGACGATCTGGCGTAGCCTTGCAGGCGTGTCGTCCACGCCGCTGTTCGCGCTGCCCAGCCATGCTGGCGACCTCGCGCGCATCGAGGCTGCGCTGAAGGAGTCGGTGCACACATCCGATCCGTACCTCAACGACATCGCGTCGCATCTCATCGTCGCCGGTGGAAAGCGTCTGCGGCCGATTCTCACGGTTGTCGCTGCGCAGGTTGCTGGTCCAGCTGATGCTGCGCTGCATGAACGCGCGGTGCAAGGCGGTATCTCGTGCGAACTGGTGCAGACCGGGTCGCTCTATCACGACGACGTGATGGACGAAGCCAACACGCGCCGCGGTGTCGAGACGGTCAACGCGAAGTGGGGCAACCTGCAGGCGATTCTTGCCGGCGACTTCTTGCTGTCGCGTGCGTCTGAGATTGCGGCATCGTTGGGCACCGAAGTTGCCGGACTGTTGGCACGCACCATCGGTCGCTTGTGCGAGGGTCAGATCGAGGAGCTGCGTCACACCTACAACGCGGCACGCCCGGAGGCCAGCTACCTGTCCAGCATCAGCGGGAAGACGGCATCGCTGTTCTCGACTGCTGCTCGCATCGGTGGGCTCGTCGCCGAGCTCGACCGTCCGGTCGTCGACGCGCTCACCGAGTATGGCGAGGCGTTCGGCATGGTCTTCCAGATCGCAGACGACCTGCTCGACGTCACCGCCACGGACGAGCAGCTGGGCAAGCCGGCCGGTCACGACATGGTCGAGGGCGTGTACACGCTGCCCGTGTTGCGCACGTTGCAGGCAGGCGGCGTGGCGGCGGTCGAGCTGCTGTCACTGCTGGGTAGGCCGCTGGTCGGCGCCGAGCAAGACAAGGCGCTGGGAATCGTTCGTTCGAACGGCGGTGTGGCGGCCTCGATGACGGTGGCGCTGGAGTGGGCGGCGCGTGCGGAAGCCGCGTGTGATCGACTGCCGGCATCGGCGGCTACCGACGCCTTGCGCGTCGCTCCCGCCAACTTGCTCGCCACGCTGTAACGCGCTCAGGCGTCGGGGTGGGAGCAGACCTCCAACTCCATTCCGTCGGGGTCGCGGAAGAACAATGACCACTCGGAACCGAGCTTCTGGATCTCACCGATTTCTGCTCCAGCAGCGACGAGACGATCCCGTGTCGCTTCGAGCGTGGCTAACGAATCGACTGCCAGTCCGTAGTGGTCGATCGCGCCGCGGCCGCCTTGCCGTCGCCGGTCGCCGATGATCTCGTCCGCGGTGGTCTCGAAGATGTTCATCGCCGCGCCACCACCGAGGTCGATGATGATCATGCGCGGGTGGTCCGGGGTGGCGTCCATCTCGAATGTCGCAACCGCCCCGAACACGTCCTCATAGAAGCGGACAAGCCGGTCGAGGTCGGGAGTGAGCGTGGCCACGTGGTTGAAGCCGGTGGTGAAGGGCATTCGAGAGCCTCCTGCTAGATCAGGTCCGATTGGGCTCCATTGTGCATCAACCACCCGACCGATGCGAGTGCCACGCGTCCAGTGCGAGTGGCACACGTCCACCCGAGTGCCCACTCGCACCCCGGGGTACGAGTGAGCACTCGGATGGTGGTTGAGCACTCGCACCGGTGGCGTGGCACTCGGATGGTGGGTGGTTGGGTGGTGGTGCCCTCAGGCGTTGGGGGCGAGCTTGACGACTTGCGTGGCGGCTTTGTAGGCCAGTTCCGCGGGGCCTTTCTCGTCATCGCGAAGCAGGTTGGCCGTGATCCGCAGCATCCATTCCATCAGCGTGCGGTTGTTCATTCCCACGCGAGTGAGCTCGCGCATCAACGTCGGTCGGCCGACGACGCGAGCGAAGAGGCGAGCGACTTTGAAGTACTGGCCGTACTCGTCGTCGATGTGGCGCGGGTACTGCTGCAGCACCGAGGGGTCGTTCGTGACGAGCGCCTCGTGCAACACCTGCGCGGCAACGCGTCCGGTTTCGTAGGCGTAGTCGATGCCATCACCGTTGAAGGGGTTCACGCTGCCCGCCGCATCACCCACGACGAGGAAGCTGGGGCCCGCATTCGGCCCGACGGAGCCACCCATCGGGATTCGACCACTGGTTGCCTTCACCGTGGGGGCAGCGGGGTCAATCTCCCAACGGTCCGCGATTTGGTGTGCGTACGCATCGAGCAGGTGAGTGGTGTTGACGCTCTTGAAATCGCGGAATGTGCTGAGTAGGCCGACGCCAATATTGACGGTGCCGTCGCCCACCGGGAAGATCCAGCCGTACCCAGGCATCGGGTTGCCGTTGCGGTCTTTCACATCGAGTGCCGACTCGATCCACGGTTCGGCGTGGCGCGGCGTCTCCCAATACGTGCGAATGGCGGTGCCGTAGGGCCACTCGCGCGTGCGGAACGTTCCGAGCGCGCGACCGAAGCGACTGTTGGCACCGTCGGCGACGACCACATACTTCGCATGAATCTCGCAGGTCGCACCGCCATCGACGGCCACGGTTGCGCCGCGAACAAACCCGCGATCGACGATCGGTTGGATGGCTTCGTGCCCGGTCAGCAACGTGGCGCCAGCGGCCACCGCGTTGTCGGCGACCATCTGGTCGAGTTCGCGGCGGCGCGCCACGTAACCATGCTGCGGATAGATGGAGTGGCTGGGCCACTCCATCTCCATTTCGCGTCCCATGCCCGTCGCCCGCAATCCGGAGTATCGGTGGAACTTGCTCAGCGGTTCTGTCAGCCCCATCTCGTCGAGTTGGTGCACCGCACGCGGTGTCAACGCGTCGCCACAGGTCTTCTCCCGCGGAAACGTCTTGCGTTCCACAATCGTGACGTCGTGCCCATGCCGCGCCAGCCAATACCCGGCCGCCGCACCCGCAGGCCCAGCGCCGACGACCAAAACTTCAGTTCGGAGTGCGTCAGCCATGCGGCCCACCGGCGTCTGTGTCACGGCACAGACAGAACCCCATTCTGTGCCGTGACACAGAACGGGCGGAGTTCACAACGGGCGGATCATGCGCCGGCGGGCGTGCCGGCCTTGGGAACAGTGCCGATTTCCATGATGCCCTTGTCAGCGATCACGGTGTGCACATTCGCGAACGTGGCGGCGCCCGTTTCGAGAGCGACGTACACCGGTGATTCTTCGGCGCACCAAAGCTCGAACTCGGGGCCTTCCTCGGCGACGCCACCAAGCGCATAACGCTCTTCGCACACTGCGCCGAGAATTTCGGCTTCAGTCTGTAAGCCCTTCTGGCCCGGCATGAGGCCGTTGCTGCCGACGACGTGGGCGCCGCCCTCACGGTTCGGGTCACCGGCAATAGTGACGTTGGCGGCGGCATATGCAGAGGTCCCGAGGTACACCCAACGGAGCTGGTCCTCGATGTGCGGGAATGTCTTCATCGCGTCGCCGTCGGTGAATGCGTAGGCGCCGCCAGCTACTCCAACGCCGCCAGCCTGATGACACCCGACGCAGTTCTTGCCGTAGACCTCCGCGCCCACGCCCAGCGGGCCGCTGGCGGTGACGGGTTCTGGGCGCAATGCGATCACGTACATGAACATCCACAGCGGGAGGATGCT
>JANLPB010000167.1:0-3899 GCA_031366885.1 Ilumatobacteraceae bacterium | reverse complement strand
CACGACGAAGTGCGAGGCCGTGTGGTTCGAGGCGATGGGCGCCATCAACGTGGCTCGCCCCACCGACGTGCCGCATGCAACCGAGTACGTGCCGGAGATGGTGGCGATGATCGGTCAACTGGTCGACCAGGGCAACGCCTATCTCACCGACGACGGTGTCTACCTGTCGGTGGAGACGGTGCCCGGCTACGGGCTCTTGGTGCACCAATCGCTCGACGACATGTTGGCCGGTGGTGGCGATCGAGATGTGTTCGGCGCGGGCAACAAGCACCACCCGGCCGACTTCGTGCTGTGGAAGTTCTCCAAGCCCGGCGAACCGGCGTGGCCGTCGCCGTGGGGTGACGGTCGGCCCGGTTGGCACAGTGAGTGCGTGGTGATGAGCCTCGACCTGCTCGGTGAAGGTTTCGACCTTCACTGCGGCGGCCAGGATCTCAAGTTTCCGCATCACGAGAACGAGCGCGCGCAGGCGGTTGCGTTGGGCAAGCGGTTCGCTAATCACTGGATGCACCACGGCTTCATCGTCGACGCCGAGGGCGAGAAGATGTCGAAGAGTTTGGGCAACGTGCACAACCTGCTCGACCTGGTGGAGCACTACGACCCGCGTGCGTATCGCATGCTGTTGCTGCAGTCGCACTACCGCGGTCCCGTGTCGGTGGGTCAGGACAACATCGACTCGTCGGTGAAGGCGCTTGCTCGTTTCGACGGTGTCGCGCGTCGCTTCGGCACGCTGCCGTCGGACGTTGTTGCTGATCCGTCAGTGCTGGCCGCGTTCGTGAGCGTCATGGACGACGACTTGAACACGCCGTCAGCGATGGCGATCGTGTTCGACGCGATCACGCAGGCGAACGCTGCGGCCGATGCGGGCGAAGTCGCGCGTGCGCACTCGTTGGTGGCGGCCGTGTATTCGATCGCTTCTGCAGTGGGGCTGACGTTCTCGGCCGCATCGGATGTTCCGCCCGAAGCGCTCGCCCTGGCAGCGGCATTGGACGCGGCCCGCGCCGCCAAAGACTTCGCTGTCGCCGACGCCCTGCGCGCCCAGCTCCAGTCCGATGGCTGGACCGTAGAAACCACCAAAGAAGGCACCGCCCTCCGCAAGTAGTCGGTGGCCAGCCCCGACGCTGGCACCAAATCTCAACGCCTGGGCAACATTCGGTGACTGCGTCCGAGCGCTGTCGGTCTCTCACACCCTTTTGCGAGAGTCGGTGGATGGACCCACGATTCGCTGCCCTCGCCGCACCCGCAGCGGAACAACGCTCGGCCGACTCACTCGCCCAGGTTCAGCAACTCGGTATCGGCTCAGCTCTGTGCAGTAGGTGGGTGAAAGGCGGACTGCTCGAGCGGTCCGGCCCTCGTTCGCTGGTATTCGCCGGCTCGGAAGCGACCTGGAAGCGATCCCTGGCCGCTGCGTCGTTCGATCTCGGCGGTATCGCCGCGATTGCAGGCAGGTCAGGGTCGCGGCTTCTGGGGCTCGATGGCTTTGGCGGTGACGACGTCGAGCTGTTGCTGGAACGGCAGCATCGCAATCGAACGTCGTCAGGGTTTGTTCGCAGTACATCCGTTGCGCTGAGTCGTGGCGACATGATTCGTATCGACGGGCTGTGGGTGCTTCGCGCGGAGCGGCTCATCCTCGAGTCGACACGGTCCGGGTTCACCCAGGCTGAGACCGAGAGTGCCATCGATTCCGCGATTCGGCTGCGTCTCGTCGGCGAGCAACGACTGAAAGCAGGTATCAGCGAAACCGAACGCCAGACCGAACTGACCTTGCGTGGCGTGCGCTGGATCAGGTTCACGTACACCGATGTCCGAGATCGCCCAGCGTGGGTGGTCGCTCGTCTCGCCGAGGCGCTCCGAATGGCGGCATAACCCGCACGCTGTCACCGAATGTCAACGTCTTGGCACCATTCGGTGACAGCGTCGCTGTTAGGGGCGGTGGTCGGCCTCGCAGGCGGCCGCGTCGCAGACGTCGATGAGGGTGTCGTCGAAGAGGAAGCTGGCCTTTTGCGTGCGGACGTCGGGGTCGGCCCGCGGGTCTTCGTGGGCGTCGTCACCCTGTCGCGAGGCAAGATTCTCGAAGGGAATCGGTTCCATGCCCGAGTCCCAGATGACGACGCCCGAACCCTTTGACGGGTAGACCGTCGGCTCCAATCCCCAGCCGGCTTCCTTCTCCTGCCAGCGACCGTCGATCGCCACGGGCTGATGGATGGTGGCGCCGATGGTGCGGGCCTCGACCATCGCCGACAGCTCGCTCACCTGATGGTCGCCGAACGCGACGTCGAGCAGCACCGTCTTGGCAGTGGTGCCCGCGTACGGGTCGGCGGTGAGGTGTTGCACGTACCCTCCGCCCTCCCCGCGATCCCAGAGCATCTGGGTGACGGCGAGGATCATGACCCGGTCGAGGTCGTTGGGGTAGGCCGGCTTGAAAATAGCTTCGTAGGTGTCGAAGTCGACAGAGCGTGGCAGCAGCAGGCTGTAGTTGATACCCGGCACCCCGAGCACGGCGCGCTCGATGTCGGGTGAGACTGCCGCGAGCATGGCGCCCATGATGCCGCCCTGACTGTTGCCGTCGTAATCGAGGTGACTGGTATCGATGAGGGGCGTGCCGTCGGCGCGATGGAAGTTCGGGTCGTCGCCAAGGCCGCCAGCGCGCGTCATCAGGCGGCCGAGGAAGATCTGGTTGAGCACACCCTGCTGCAGGCGGTCGGCCATCGAGTCGAAGTTGCCGAACTCGCCGAGCGTCGCGGCCGCGTTGCCGATGTCGTCCTCGCTCATGCCGGCCCACTTGGTGGCGCAGTGGACCACGTTGTGATCGTTGCTCATCGCCCGTACGTTGCCGGCGTCGATCTCGTGATGGTCGCCCAACAGCCCGTGGCCGTACTCGACGAGATGGCCGGGTTCGGTGCCGTTCATCGTGGCCACGCTGATGTTGCAGACGAACGGAGATTCGATGGTGCCGTTCTGCTCGGGCAAGGCATCCGGGTCGGTGCTGGTTGCGTAGTTGAAGGTGCTGCCGGGTGAGCCGTCGCCGGTGAGGTAACTGGGGACCTTGTACGTGCCCTCGATCTGCAGCGCGATGTTGTCGTCAGTGTTCGGGGTGACGGCGGTAATCGTGTACGCCGGAGCCGCGTCGCCCAGCGCAGCCAGCGCATTGTCACGGATGTGCAGCATGCGCTCACTGATGCTACGAGTGCTGGCCACGGTAAACGTCCATGCCAGTTGCAGCTCGCTGCGCGACACGCCGGCATCGGCGAGGGCGGTGAAGCCGACTTCCATCGCGGGGCGCCGGGCTTCGATCTCGTTGATGGTGGTCGTCATGTTGTCGCGGTAGACAACGAACGTGGTCGACGGCTGAATATCGCCGTTGTTCGTCTTCAAGCCGCGCAGGCCGACCGTGAAGGTGTGGCCCTCGGGCAGGCTGATTGCTGGTCGAATGGTGAGCAGGCGGTCGTCATCGCTGACCGCGTGAGCATCGATTTCGGCCCACAGCGGCACCCGTTCGCCGGTGTCATTGTCGATCAGCACGACGGTGGCATCGTCGGCGAGCGAGGCGCCGATGTCGGTCCACGTGGGCAGCTTGGAGGCGGCCGCATCCAGGCCGGGCAGGAATGCGAGCAGGGGAGTGTTGGGGCTGAATCCGTCGTTGCGGTTCCACTCGGTGAGGTCGACAGCGACACCCGCCGCGTTGGTTGCGAGCGCTCCGGCGGGCATTGCGACGCGCACGCCGGTGTTTGTGGCTGTGTCCGCTTTGGTGTACGCGTTGCTTGGGAACGGGAGCAGGCAACGCTTGGTGTCCAGCGGATCGCAGCCGGCGGGACCGGCGGCCAGCGCGGCTTCCACCTCGGCGATGGTCTCGGGGGACGCGTCGATCGGCTGCGGAACTGAGGCGACCGTTGTGTCGGGCG
>JANLPB010000146.1:0-11635 GCA_031366885.1 Ilumatobacteraceae bacterium | reverse complement strand
CGTTGATGGTGGACGACTTCGATGGCGACGACTACGAGGTCAGAGCGGTTGTCGACGCGGCCCAGACGTCGCCATTTCTGACCGACCGACGCGTCGTCGTGGCTCGTGGTGTTGGTCGGTTCACCACCGACGATCTGGCATCGCTGGTTGCCTACCTCGACGATCCACTGCCCACCACGGACCTCGTGCTGGTGGCTGGAGGGGGCCGAATTGCAAAAGCTCTCACCGATGCTCTGAAAGGCGCCAAGGCCACGACCATCGGCTCGGCAGCCCCCAGTCGGGCGTCTGAACGATCGGGTTGGTTCGATGAGCAGATCAAGTCGACTGGCCTGAAGCTCGACCCACAGGCCACGAAGTTGTTGGCCACGTGGCTGGGCGAAGATGCGGGGCGCCTCCAAGGCATTCTCGATACGCTGCACTCCGCGTACGGTGACGACAAGAAGCTGACCGTGGCGGACGTCTCGCCCTTCATGGGCGATGCGGGCGGGATTCCGCCGTGGGATCTCACCGACGCTATCGATCGCGGGGACACCACCGTCTCCTTGCAACTGTTGCATCGAATGATTCGTGCGGGTGACCGCCATCCACTTGCGGTCATGTCGATCCTGCATACCCACTACTCCAAGCTGCTCTCCCTCGACGGAAGCGGCGCCCGCGACGAGTTATCCGCGGCCGCGGCCATGGGCATCAAGCCAGGGTTTCCGGCAAAGAAGGCGCTGGATCAGTACCGAAAGATGGGCGGGGGAGCAGTTACCCGCGCCGTCGGCCTGCTGGCCCAAGCCGACCTCGACCTGCGCGGCGCCAAAGAGTGGCCCGAGGAACTGGTCATGGAAGTCCTCGTCGCCCGCCTCTCGCGCCTTGCTGGCTCCGGCCGCCGATAGTCGACTGAGCCCAGACGCGAACGAACCCGGGCGTTCGGCCCGGGTTCGTGACAGAGACTCTTGAATTCAGCTGGCGGTGGTGGCGTTGAGCTGCTTCATCAGACGGCTCTTGCGGCGAGCAGCTTGGTTCTTGTGGATGACGCCCTTGGCGGCAGCCATGTCGAGGCGCTTGACGGCGAGACGAAGGGCTTCTTCGCTCTGCTCGGTCTCCGCAGCCTTGACGGCGTTCTTGACGCGGGTCTTCAACTCGCTCTTCACAGCCTTGTTGCGGTCCGCGCGCTTGGCGTTGGTGAGGATGCGCTTCTTTTGACTCTTGATGTTTGCCACGTGGCGAGACCCTTTGCTGGACTTGAAATCGGCTTGCGAAGGCTATCAGCGGTACCCGGAGGACCCCAACCTTGCATCTCAAGGACACGGAACACGCCGATAGGCTCGGGCGACTCGCCATGGATCTCGCACGCATTCGCAACTTCTCCATCATTGCCCACATCGATCACGGCAAGAGCACCCTCAGCGACCGAATTTTGGAGCTGACGAACGCTGTCGATGCACGTGAGATGCGTTCGCAATACCTCGACACGATGGACCTGGAGCGCGAGCGCGGCATCACGATCAAGGCGCAGAACGTGCGGGTCGATTGGAAGGGGCACACGCTGCACCTCATCGACACGCCCGGTCACGTCGACTTCGGCTACGAGGTCAGCCGCAGCTTGGCTGCCTGCGAGGGCGTGGTCCTCGTGGTCGACGCGGCGCAAGGCATCGAGGCGCAAACGCTGGCCAACTGCTACCTGGCCCTCGAACACGACCTTGAAATCGTGGCCGCGCTGAACAAGATCGACCTTCCTGCCGCCGACCCCGACCGCTACGCGATGGAGATCGAGACCGTGCTGGGCATTCCGGCGGAGCAAATCCTGCGCATCTCCGCCAAGACCGGCGACGGCGTCGCCGAGCTACTCGACGCAATCTGCGAACGCATACCGGCGCCCAAGGGCGACATCGATGCCCCGCTGCAGGCACTCATCTTTGACAGCCAGTACGACCAGTACCGGGGCGTGGTCAGCAGTGTGCGCGTGATGAACGGCCGCCTGAACAGCAAATCGAAGCTGCTGTTCATGCAGGCGGGTACTCAGCAGGAACCTATCGAGGTCGGCGTTCGACGTCCAATCCCGACACCCGTCGACGAGCTCGGTCCCGGCGAAGTTGGCTATCTCATCGCTGGCATCAAGGAAGTCGGCCAGGCACGTTCGGGTGAGACGGTCACCACGTTTGTCCATGGCGCCACCGAGGTCTTGGAGGGTTACAGCGACCCGAAGCCGATGGTGTTCTGCGGGCTGTTCCCGATTGACGGCGACGATTTTGAACTGATGCGCGAGAGCCTGGAGAAGCTGAAGCTCAACGACGCCTCCATCACGTACTCGCCCGAGTCGTCCGGTGCCCTCGGCTTCGGGTTCCGCTGCGGCTTCCTCGGCTTGCTGCACATGGAGATCGTGAAGGAACGCCTCGAGCGCGAGTTCAACCTGTCGCTCATCGCCACTGCGCCCAGTGTGGAGTACCGGGTGCACCGCACCAACGGTGTCGTCGAGCTCATCGACAACCCTGCCGACTTGCCGATGCCGCAGAGCATCGACTTCATCGAGGAGCCGTACTTCCGGGTCAGCGTCATCACGCCGAAGGAATACACCGGCACGCTGATGGACCTGTGCCAAACACGTCGTGGCGACATGACCAAGCTGGAGTACCTCTCGCCCGAGCGGGTGGAGCTGCACTACCTGATTCCGCTGGCCGAGGTGGTGGTCGACTTCTTCGACCAGATGAAGTCGCGCACGCAGGGCTACGCCAGTCTCGACTACGAACTCAACGGCTACCAGCGCAGCAACCTGGTGAAAGTCGACCTGCTGCTGAACGGCATCGCGGCCGATGCGTTCAGCACCATTGTTCACCGAGACAAGGCCTTCGCCTACGGCAACCGCATGTGCGAGAAGCTGAAAGAACTGATCCCGCGGCAGATGTTCGACGTGCCGATTCAGGCGGCCATTGGTGGAAAGATCATCGCCCGCGAGACGGTGAAGGCGAAGCGCAAAGACGTGCTGGCCAAGTGTTACGGCGGCGACATCACGCGGAAGCGCAAGCTGCTGGAGAAGCAGAAGGAGGGCAAGAAGAAAATGAAGTCGATCGGCCGCGTGGAAGTCCCCGGCGACGTCTTCATCTCCGCCCTCAAACTCGACGACTAGCTCTCCGACGACTAAATCTCCGCACTCGCGCGGCTACGGTCCGGCATATGACAGAGCATTTCGATGTGGTGGTCGTTGGCGCCGGCATCTCCGGTATCGGCGCGGGGTACCACCTGCAGACCATGAGCCCGAACCGCTCGTACGTGATCCTCGAAGGTCGCGACGACATCGGCGGCACGTGGGACCTTTTTCGGTACCCGGGAGTTCGCAGCGATAGCGACATGCACACGTTGGGCTACAGCTTCAAGCCGTGGACTGCGGAGAAGTCGATTGCCGATGGTCCGTCGATTCTGCAGTACTTGCGCGACACGGTGCGCGAGTTCGGCATCGACCGTCATATCCGCTTCGGCCATCAGATCGAGAAGGCCGAGTGGTCGACTGAGAACTCGCAGTGGACCGTGACCGGGCACCGCAAGGACACGGGCGAGGCCGCCACATTCACGTGCGGCTACCTGTTCATGTGCTCGGGCTATTACAGCTACAAGGGCGGCTACACGCCAGAGTTTGCCGGTATCGACAACTTCAAGGGACAGATCGTTCACCCGCAGGCCTGGCCGGAAGATCTCGACTACGCCGGTAAACGTGTCGTGGTGATCGGGTCTGGTGCAACCGCGATGACCCTGATTCCGGCGATGGCAGACGCGACCGAACACATCACGATGTTGCAACGCTCGCCCACATATGTTGTGGCTGCGCCAGACACAGACGCGATCGCCAATGCGATGCGCAAGGTGATGCCCAACAAGTTGGCATACCGCATCACGCGTAAGAAGAACGTCGCCCTGCAACAGTTCTTCTACAAGCGCACGCGCACGCAGCCGGAGAAAGTGAAGACGACCCTGCTCGGTCGCGTGACCAAGGCGCTCGGCCCGGAGTACGACGTAGCCACGCACTTCACGCCCACCTACAACCCGTGGGACCAACGCATGTGTCTCGTCCCGAACGGTGATCTCTTCACCTCGATCAAGTCGGGCAAGGCGTCGGTGGTGACCGATGAGATTGACACCGTCACCGAGACCGGCATCCGTCTGAAGTCGGGCGCGGAGTTGGACGCCGACATCATCATCACGGCGACCGGGCTCAATCTGGTGACGCTTGGGGAGATGGACTTCATCGTCGACGGTGAGCCAGTCGATTTCGCAAAGACCTGGACCTACAAGGGCTTCGCGTACTCCGGCGTCCCGAACCTGGCGTCGTCGTTCGGCTACGTGAACGCGTCGTGGACGCTGCGGGCCGACCTCACGTGCGAATACGTCTGTCGCCTACTCAACCACATGGAGACCACGGGCACCGTCGAGTGCACGCCCCGTCTACGGCCCGACGACGCGAACATGCCCGAGCGTCCGTGGATCGACAACTTCACCGCTGGCTACATGCAAAGGGTGATGCACAAGTTCCCGCGTCAGGGCGACCGCGAACCTTGGATCAACCCGCAGAGCTACACCCGCGACAAGAAGATGTTCCGTACGGGTCAGCTGGAAGACGGTGCGATGCAGTTCACGTCGGCGCCGGCGCTCTCGAAGAGGTAGCCAGTTCAGGCCTTGGCGTCGGCCCAACTGCGTACAACGCTGACGTCGGCGACGAACCGCACACCCGCGTCGGCTGGTTGCCAACGAAAGGCTGCTTCGGCGAGACAGTCGTGCAAGAGCTGCACGGTTGCGTGCGCCTGCGCCGCGGGAACGTGGACGAGCAGCTCGTCGTGTAGGCACAGCACGATGCGTGCCCCCAGATCGCCGGCGCGGGCACGCACCGTCACGGCCCACACCTTGAACAGCTCAGCCGCTGCACCCTGCACCATCGCGTTGCGCGCAAAACGGCCGCGGCCGGCGGCGACTGCGCGGTGGTCGGCACCGTCAGCGATCTCGAACATTCGAATCAGGCGTCCGCCGTACGTGCGTAGTTCGCGGCCGTCGAAGCCAGCCACGGCCGCGTCGCTCAGGTACTTCATCGCCACCGGATAGCCCGTCTCCATGCCGCGCAACGCTTGGCCGGCGGTGCCGCTGGTCTGCCCGTACATCGCCGCCAGCACCGCGATTTTGGCGACCGACCGCTCGACGCCCAAACGCTTCGCCACCGGCGCGTACAGGTCATCATCCTGAGTGGCTTCGCGCAGCGCGGGGTCGCCGCTGACGGCGGCAAGTACCCGCGGTTCGATCTGTCCGAGGTCGGCGCGCACGAAGAGGTGTCCGTCGTCGGCGATCACCACCGGGCGTAACTCGGCGGGCAGGTTATGAAGTCCGGCGCCGGCCGTCATTCTCCCAGCAGCGCCATCACTGCCCGACCATTCGCCGCGCAGTCGCCCGTCGCTACCGACGTTCGCGTCGAGCCAGCCGTACCCGAAGGTGGTGGCTACACGCTCGGCCTTGCGCCAGTGCAACAGCGCCTCGATCGCCGGATGTACGTCGCGTAGTTGCTCCAACCGCCACGCGCGCGTGTCGGGCACGTCGATGCCCAACCGGCGCAGCATGTTCTTCACGTCAGCCGGGCTGCGCAGATCGATGCCACTGCCCGGGGGCAGATGTCGCAAGACTTCCTCGTCGCGGCGGGCGCGGCCATCGGCGGACTCGATGTCGTTGGCTGCTCGTGGGCCAACCATCGACGCAATCAGCGCCTCGGCGGCGGCAATGTCGATCGGCAGACCGTCGGCGGCAAGTTCCGCACACAACAATTCGGCAGCCGACTCTGAGCGGGCAGTCGCCGAGGCGTCTCCTTGCACCTGCCCGGTGGCCATCAACGCATCCAGAACCTGCTGCTGCAACTCAGCCACTGTCCACGCAATGCCAGCCCACACAGCCGCTCGTTGCTGCGAGTCTGCCCATCCACCGGCAAGCCACTCCGGGCGGAGGTAGCCGTCGGGGCGCACCGGGTGTTCGCTGTCGCCGCCGTCGTCACCCTGGCCGCCCAGCAGGTTGAGCTGCCCCATGGCCGGCATGTTGTGGTGGTCCAGCCCGTGAAGTTGGGCCCAGACGCGGCCGGGGTCGGCCCGCCATCCGCCGCGCATTAGGCGGTGAACCGCGACGATGTCCCAAGACGTTGCCAGACGCACACCGCGCTCGAGAAGCGCCGACGCAGTCGCGTTGGACCAGCACACCCAACGCGGTCGCAGCTGCTGTTCAAGGCGGTCGACAGCTTCTGCAGTATGGGTTCCGGCGATCGAAAACGTGGACTGTCCTCTGGCAAATCCGATGTCCCCTGTCGGGCACACGGCCACACCAACACGGCCGCCGCGAACCAGCCCGCCATCGACGAGGCGTGTCACCAGTGCGTCGGGATGGTCGACGTCGAGATGCACACCACCATCTTGGTCCGCTGACCGGCGACTGAGCGCGGTAGAAAGGAAGGCGATGGCACGCGCACCGATGTTCAGCTCGCTGAGACACCGCAACGCGCGTTTGTTCTTCATCGGTCTGCTGGTGAGCAACATCGGAACCTGGATGCAGATGACCGCAATGTCGCTCCTGGTGTACGAGCTCACCGGCAGCGCCGCTGACGTGGGCATCACCCTGTTCTGTCAGTTCCTGCCGATGCTCCTGCTCGGCGTGTGGGCGGGGGCTGTTGCCGACAGGCGCGACAACCGCACGATGGCCTTGCTGACGCAGAGCCTCTTGGCGGCGCAAGCACTGACGCTTGGCGCGCTGTACCTACTCGATCTCGTCAATCTGCCAGTGGTCTATGGGCTGTCGTTGTTGCTCGGCGTCATCGGTGCCTTTGACAACCCGGCGCGTCGAGGCTTCGTGATCGAATTGGTCGAGCCTCAGGAGATCACCAATGCGATCTCCCTGAACACAGCAGTGATGACCGGCTCACGAATTGTTGGCCCGGCGCTGGCCGCAGCGTTGAAGGGTCCGCTCGGAGCCGGCTGGCTGTTCATCCTCAATGGCGTGTCGTTCGTGGCGATGTTGTGGCCGTTGGTGGCGATCGATCGAACGAAGCTGCACACCGCGCCGCCGGCGAAGCGCGGGGGCACGCCGGTACGGGATGCGTTCCGCTTCATCCTGCAGGATCGACGGCTGCTGGTGGTGTTCGTCACGTTCACGGTCGTGGGCACCTTTGCCTTCAACTACAGCGTCTCGCTGCTGAAGATCGCGGACGTGCGCTACGACAGCAAACCGTTCTTCGGAGTGCTGCTGGCGGCTACCGGTTTGGGCAGCATGATCGGGTCGCTGTTCACCGGGGCGCGTGCGCGGGTGACCACCTACTGGTTCTTCGGCAACGGGCTACTCCTCGGTGTCAGCGGCATCGCCTTTGCATGGGCGCCGAACGCCTGGTCGGCGTTGCTCTTGGCGCTGCCTGTTGGCTTTGGTGGCGCTGCATTCATCGCCGGGCTCAACGCAATTGTGCAACAGGAATCTCCACCCGACATGCGTGGTCGTCTGTTGGCTCTGTCGGCTGTTGCGTTCCTCGGTACCACGCCGATCGGTGCTCCGATCACCGGCTGGATTGCCGACAGCATCGGCGCCGAATGGAGCCTCGCCTATGGCAGCGTGATCGCGCTCATTTCGGTGACGATTGGGTATGGACTAAGGAGGCGGTCACTTCGCGCTGAGGTTCCAGCCCACCAGGACCAGATTGCCCCGGTGCTCGTTGATCACTCCGACACTGGCGGTGTCGTTCCAGAGTGACGCCCCGCCCGAAGCCGGCAAATTCAGCATGCGGGCGGTGAGGATTCTGCTGAGATGGCCATGTGTGAACGCGACCACGGCCCGCCCGGCTGCAACCCGTTCGACCTTGGCCGCGAACGCATCGCAGCGCGCCGATACCTGCATGATGCTCTCGCCACCAGGGCAACCCGATGTGAACAGATCCCAGTCTGGGTCGAGTTCCAAGATCTGTGAGCTCGTCAACCCTTCGTAGTCGCCGTAGTTGAACTCCATCAACGCGTCCAGCCGTTCGGCGGGTCGATCGGGCAACGCAAGTTCGGCAGTGTGCGCCGCTCGCGTCAACGGACTGGTGAAGACCAGCGGCTCGCGGCCCTCCAGCAGTTCCTCGATCAGCGGGCCGACGGCCGTTGCCTGAGCCACACCGTGTTGAGTGAGCGGCAGGTCGGTGCGCCCGGTGTACTGCCCGGACACCGACCACTCCGTCGCTCCATGGCGGACGAGCAGCACGAGGGAGGGCAACGACGCAGAATGTGGCACAACTCGACAGGGTAGGCGACACTGACGCAATCATGAGTGCTCGCCAGCCCACTACGAACATCATGTGGTTCCGCCGAGACCTCCGCCTGGCTGACCTGCCGGCGCTGCACGCAGCTGCGGCGGATGGCGCTCGTGTCGTGCCCCTGTTCGTGATCGACCCGACGTTTGCCCGTTCGGGCGCACCCCGCCGCGCGTTCTTGGCCGACGCGTTGCGGGCGCTGGACGACTCGATGGATGGAGCGCTCGTCATTCGTCACGGCGACCCGGCAGTAGTGGTCCCGGCGTTGGCGGTGGAGGTTGGCGCCGACGGTGTGTACGTCTCTCGCGACTACGCGCCGTACGGTCGCCGACGCGATGCGGCCGTCGCTGTGACATTGGATTCGCGTGGCGCTCGTCTGCACGGGGTTGGCAGCCCGTACGCAGTCGCCCCGGGCACCGTCAACAAAGGAGACGCGACGCCCTATGCGGTGTTCACACCCTTCTCGAAGGCGTGGCGCGCCATCGGCTGGGATGCTCCGCTCGATGTTCCTGAGGTGAAGTGGCGCGGCGCTCCGACGGTCTCCTCCGAGCGTGTGGACACTTCCAAGCGCAGAGCGCACGGGAATGCACAGACGTGGGGGGTTGAGGCGAGCGAGGTCGGTGCGCTGGAGCAGTGGCGACAATTTCTGCCCTTGGTTCACGACTATCGCGAGGTGCGCAACCTGCCGGCGATCGAGGGGACGAGCCGGCTGTCGGCGGCGTTGCGATGGGGTCTTATGCACCCGCGCCAGCTCCTGGCCGACCTGGAGCCCAGCGCTGGGGCCGACACGTTTGCCAGTGAACTTGCGTGGCGAGAGTTCTACGCCGACGTTCTCTTCCGCAGGCCCGACACCGCTCGACACAACCTGAACCAAAAGATGATTGCGATGGTGACCGACACCGACACTGCGGCGGAGGAACGCTTCGCTCGCTGGGCCGCCGGTCAGACCGGATTCCCGATCATCGACGCCGGCATGCGTCAGTTGCTCGCCTCGGGATGGATGCACAATCGAGTTCGCATGCTCGTCGCCAGCTTCCTGGTGAAGGATCTTCACCTGCCCTGGCAGTGGGGTGCCCGCCACTTCATGCGCCACCTCATCGACGGCGACCTGGCCTCGAACAGCCACGGTTGGCAGTGGACGGCCGGGACCGGCACCGATGCCTCGCCGTACTTTCGGATCTTCAACCCCACGACGCAGGGGTTGCGGTTTGACCCCGATGGCGACTACATCCGCCAGTGGGTGCCGGAGCTTGCCGAAGTTGGTGGTTGGCAGGTGCACGAACTCGGACTTCTGCGGCCCGCCGGCTACCCGCCTGCAATGGTGGACCATGCAGTCGAGCGAGACGAAGCGCTGCATCGGTACCGCCAGGTGACCGCTGGCAGTCGGTAGCCTGGACTGCTAAACGCATCCGGAGCGCCGAGTTGGTGAAGGGCAGGTGAGTCATGCTCGACGAACGCAAGACAGCAATATTGAGAGCCGTCGTACAGGAGTACATCACCACCGCGCAACCTGTCGGCTCCACCCACATTGCCAACGCCCCGGGTGTGCGGGTCAGCTCCGCAACCGTTCGTAATGAGATGGCCGTGCTCGAGCAGGAGGGCTACCTCGCTCAGCCCCACACGTCGGCTGGTCGAATTCCGACCGACAAGGGCTATCGCTTCTTCGTTGATCACATGGCCTCGCCGGGCCGGCTCGACATCCAGTCCTCGCAACGCGTTGGTGCGTTTTTCGACACGGCCCACGGGCGCCTCGAGGAGCTGCTGCATCAGACCACCAATCTTCTCGCGCAGGTGTCACATCACGCAGCGGTCATCGTTGGTCCGCGTACCGAGATTGCCGTGATCCGCTCAGTGCAGGTCGTTGGCCTCGTCGGGCGTCACGCCACTGTGGTGGCAGTGTTGTCAAACGGAGTGGTCGAGAACGAAGCGGTCGAGCTGGCCAACGAAGTCAGCGAAGTACGCCTCGCTGCGGTCACCGCTCACCTCCAGGCGCACATGGTCGGCCGCTCGTTGGACAGTGGGGTTCAGATTCCTTCCACGGGCGACCGCGAGCTCGACGCCGTCTGCGTCGCAGCCGTTGGCGCGCTCGACGGCTCGGTCGCCGACGAACACGTCTTCGTACAGGGTGCAGCGTCCATGGCCCATGCCTTCGACGCGGTCGACACCGTGCGATCGGTGCTGCGAACTCTTGAGCAGCAGTATGTGATGGTCACGCTGGTGCGCGATGTGCTGAACCGTGGGCTGTCGGTGGCTATCGGCGCCGAGCACGGCGTCGAGCCGCTCATCGCCTGCTCCGTGGTGGTGCGGCCGGTCGTGGTCGACGGCGAGCACGTTGGCAGCGTGGGGGTTCTCGGCCCCACACGTATGGATTATCCGCAGGCGCTCGCTACCGTCGAAGCGGTGAGCGATCGCTTGGGTCGACACCTCAGCGACGGTGGGAGTACGAATGGCTGACGACTTTTACTCGCTCCTCGGTGTGCCGCGAACGGCATCCAGCGAGGAACTGAAAAAGGCGTACCGCAAGCGCGCGAGAGAGCTGCATCCTGACGCGAACCCCGGTGATTCGGCAGCCGAGGAACAGTTCAAGAAGGTCGCCCGGGCGTACGAAGTGCTCAGCGACGACGACTCGCGTGCCCGCTACGACCGGTTCGGCGAGCAGGGTGTCGGCGGGGCGAGCGGTCCCAACGTGGGCGACATGTTCGGCGGCGCCGGCGGTGGTCTTGGCGACCTGTTCGATGCGTTCTTCGGTGGTAACGGCAGTCCGTTCGGAGGCGGCGGTGCTCGCGGCCCGTCGGGGCCACCGCGCGGGCAGGACCTCGAAGTAGTGGCCGACGTCGCCTTCGAGCAAGCGGTGTTCGGCGCCACAGTTCCAGTCACACTTCGCACGGCGCTGCGCTGTGAGGATTGCAGCGGTACCGGCGCCGGAGGGGGCACCAAGCCGGTGACCTGTAGCGAATGCAATGGTCGCGGCCAGGTGCAGCGCGTTCGCCAAAGCATGTTGGGTCAGATGGTCACGTCGTCCGCATGCGCGAAGTGCAGCGGGCTTGGCCAGGTGATCGTGACGCCGTGCGCCACATGCGGCGGCGACGGACGCATCGTCAGCGAGAAGACATATCAGGTCGACGTCCCGGCTGGCGTCGACACAGGCTCGACGTTGCGATTGACCGGCCGCGGCGCAGTCGGCCCACGCGGGGGAGGCGCCGGCGACCTCTACGTGCATATCCGGGTGGCCGCCCACGAGCGCTACCGACGCGAGAACGACGACCTCATCACGGATTTGCCGGTGTCCATCGCGCAGGCGTCGTTGGGGGCGAAATATCTGTTGCCGACGTTGGACGGAGACGAGGAAATTTTGGTCCCCGCCGG
>JANLPB010000117.1:0-3629 GCA_031366885.1 Ilumatobacteraceae bacterium | reverse complement strand
ACGAACCGTCGGGTCATGTCGCGCGCTGGGCAACCTGGGATGGCGACGGCGAGGAGACCACCACGATCTTGTGGGAGAACGAGGGCTTCACGGTCAGCGGCCAGGTCGGTCGCGAGAACGTGCAGTACGTGTTGCGGCTCTCGCCAACCTGGCAGGTGCGCCAATTCTTGCTGTTCCGCGACCTGGAGGAACCAGACCTGTGGCTGGCGACAGACGGAAGTGGCCGGTGGGGCGAGGTAAACGGAGCGCACCGCACCGAGCTTGACGGCTGCTACGACATCGATCTTGCGTGCACACCGTTCACCAACACGCTGCCAATTCGGCGACTACCGCTGCACGAGGGCCACGCCGCCGAGCTGCCGGTCGCGTATGTCGACCCCGAAACGCTGGGCGTGCGGCCGGACCTGCAGCGCTATACGCGGCTTGGCTCGCATCGCTGGCTGTTCGAGCAAGTGGAGTCTGGTGTCAGCGCCGAACTCGAGGTCGACGAGCACGGGCTCGTGCTGGACTACCCGGCGCTATTCCGACGCTTGTCGTAGAGCGTTCGCAACTCGTCCGCGTCTTCCAATCGTCGCATCGGCTCGCGCATCGTCACCAGGTTCATCTGTGCCATGTGGTCGCGCAACCAATGCGACACCATCTCCGGATGACGGCCAGCCACCTCGCGCAGCACCCAGCCGAGCCCCTTGCGGATGAAGAACTCGGTCTCGGGAAGCAGCAACGTGGCGTAGGCGAAGAACCGATCCAGCTCACGATCCTGACGCAGCAAGGTGCGCAGCGACAGCACGGCCGAGCGCCGAATCCAAAAGTCCGCGTCGTGCACCCAGCGGTCGAGGTGCGGCATGAGGCCGGGCGTGTCGCGAGCAGCCAGGTCGGCAACCACCGAGCCAGCGAGCGGGTCGACCAGCGCCCAGGTGTAGCTGTCGCGCAGCGTGTTGTAGATCCACGGCACATCGAGGAGAGTGATCAACTTCGGCCGGAGCACCAGAAGTTCAACGGCCGACTGTCGGCATTCGTGGATCGGGAAGACCCACAGCGCGTCGGCGACGGCGAAGAGTTCATCGTGGGTGAGCGAAGGCCGCTCGCGTAGCCACGCCTTCACGATCACCCGCATCGCGGGCACGCCCGAGCCGACGAATTGCAGCTCGCTTTTCAGATATGACTTCTCGCTGACTGCCCGCGTCGACGAACCAACATCAGCAAGCTGCGCCAACAGGCCAGCGGCCTCGGCCGCAGCGTTCATAGACGACCTTGCAACCACGTCCGGAAGTCGGCGCCGATGCGCTCGTCCTCCAGCGCCAACTCCACGACGGCGGTCAGCCAGCCCAGCGGGTTGCCCGTGTCGTAGCGGCGGATGTCGCGCAGCACCCCATGAAATGGACCCTCGGCAGCAAGCATTCGCAGCGCGTCGGTGAGCTGAATCTCGCCCCCTGCCCCCGGCTGGACGGCTTCGATCTTATCGAACACGTCGGGGGTGAGCACATATCGGCCGATGATGATGAGATCGCTGGGGGCATCGGCCATCTGCGGCTTTTCGACCATCGTGCGGATGCTGATCACCCCGTCGTCGTCGAGCGGGCCGGAGGGGTCGATGACGCCGTAAGCGCTCACCTCGCCCATCGGCACGTGCTTGAGCCCCACGACGCTGCCCCCCGTGGCCGCAGCGACGTCGCACATCTGCGCGAGCAGGCTGGAATCGCCCATGATTTCGTCGGGCAGCATCACCGCGAACGGTTCGTCGCCTACGGCCTGGCGAGCGCAACCCACCGCGTGGCCAAGGCCGAGCGCCTCGTCCTGGTACGCGAATGAGACCCGCACCTCGCGACCAATGCGCTCGAGGTGGTCCGCGACGTGATGTCGGCCGGTGGAGCGCAGTTTGGCGACGATGTCGGGGGCCTCGGCAAAGTACGCCTGGATCGCGGGTTTGGCGTGGCTGGTCACGACCACGACACGTTCGATACCGGCACCGACCGCCTCGTCGATGATCAGCTGCAACGCCGGCGTATCGATGATGGGCAGCAGCTCTTTCGGCACGGCCTTGGTGGCGGGAAGAAAGCGAGTGCCCATCCCTGCCGCCGGAATCACTGCCGTTCGCGCCCGCATCAGCCCACTCTATGGGGCCATGTCCAGCTAGCCTTAGCACTCGCACTACCCGACTGCTAGAACCAGCTGTCACCGACAGCGCCCGCGGAGCCACCGATGCCCACCTACGTCTACAAGTTCATCGATTCCGGCGAGACCATCGAGGTCCAGCAATCGTTCAGCGATGACGCGCTCACCGAAGCCGTCCATCCGAGCACCGGTGCCACGTTGCCGGTCAAGAAGGTATTCCTCCCGGTTGGTGTCACCTTCAAGGGCGGCGGCTTCTACAAGACCGACAGCCGCAACGGTTCCAGCTCCTCGTCCAAGGCTGCATCGTCCGACGCGTCATCCTCTGGCGCCGCCACGCCGGCCGCCTCAACTTCGAGCAGCGACTCCAGCAGTTCGTCGACTTCGGCAACGCCAGCGCCGTCCAGCGCGCCGGCGTCGACCAGCAGTTCCAGCTCCAACTCCAGCTCCAGCTCCAGCAGCGTCTGACACCGCAACGCGTTGCGTGCCGATATGGTGCGCTACAGCGGCTTCCCCCGAGCACACGGCGCACCCTTTGTTGGCTGCGCCGCCGTTTGTCTGGTGTCGGAGGTTGCCATGTCCCTACTCCCTCGGCTGCGAATGACCTTTGCGCGCCGCCCCTGGCTGTACTGGCTGATCGTTGGCACATGTGCGGTCGCAGTGTGGCTCAGCGTCACGAGCGCGCAGGCAGGGGTGGACAACGCCCGTGATGCATGGGGCACCACCCGTCAGGTATGGGTAGCGAGCGGGCCGGTCGCCGCGGGCGACGTCGTGGACGCCGCCGTCGTTGACTATCCGGCAGCGATGGTCCCGCCGAGCGCCGTGTCGTCACTGGCCGACGCCACCGTCGCCGCGCGCTCGATCTCCTCAGGCGAAGTCGTGGTCG
Organism: Ilumatobacteraceae bacterium; assembly: GCA_031366885.1. Taxonomy (GTDB): domain Bacteria; phylum Actinomycetota; class Acidimicrobiia; order Acidimicrobiales; family Ilumatobacteraceae; genus UBA668. Next base: position 634 of record JANLPB010000117.1, on the reverse strand, counting down.
CCATCGACCTCGCCACCGACGGCCTGGTGCCATCGGACTGGGTTGTGTTCGCGGTACCTCATGACGGCAGCCCCACGCTCGTCGTCGGCGACGCAGTCGCTGTGTTCGGCAGCGGACAACTCTGGTGCGAAGGTATGGCGGCCGCAATCGATGAAGTCGCAGTCGAGATCGCTGTCCCAGACGACTGCGCGGCGCCGATGAGTGCACAGCTGGCTCTTGGCGCCGTCACCCTCGCCCGCCACCCGTGACCTGGGGATCACGTTGCGATAGGTGTGAGAGAATCTGCGCCGATAGGAGGGCCGAATGGTCGGCAACACGACGGGGACGATGACCTTTCTGTTCACCGATATCGAGGGGTCGACCGGACTTCTGAGACAAGCCGGTGAGCAGTACGGCGATCTTCTCGACCGGCATCGGGCGATCATTCGGGCGGCCATCGCCGAGCATTCGGGAACCGAGCGACGACGGCGGCCTAGAAGCGGATGATGTCAGTGAGTTCGTGGCCAGCCTCGAGCGTTGGCTGTTGGCGCCACCCGTGACGCGATTCACCGCCGAGTGGTTCGCCATTCGTTCGCTGATCCACAACGGATTTGTCGACGAGGTCGACCCGCTTCTGGACCGCTTCACGACCTTC
>JANLPB010000096.1:0-7836 GCA_031366885.1 Ilumatobacteraceae bacterium | reverse complement strand
GTCTGACGAAGAGGCGGCCCAAGTTCGGGCGGTGGTGCCCCAGACTCGTGTGGTTGTCGTTCAGTTGATTGCGGAAGCTCCGCGCATCGTCGTCCCTTGTGAGCAGCGCCAGGGGGCGCTCTTCTTCGGTGGCTTCATGGCCGGCGAAGACTCTCCGAACGCTGACGGAGTTCGCCATCTCGTCGACGAGCTGATGCCGCTGATCTGGGCGAGCCAGCCGGAACTCACTCTCACGGTCGCCGGTTGGAATCCGCCGCCGTCGGTCGTGCAGCGCGCCAGCGAACGCGTTGCTGTGGTCGGTGCCATCGATCACCCCGTACGTGTGATGTCGGCACATCGTGTGGTGCTCGTTCCGGAACGGTTCGGAGCCGGCATCAAGACCAAGCTGGCCGAAGCGATGGCATGCGGCACGCCGTTCGTGACGTCGAGCGTCGGCGCGCAGGGGTTGCACCTAGGAGAACTGTCCGAGTTCCTCGTTGCGGATGAACCGCAGCGGTTCGCCGCGCTCGCAGCGGCGCTGTGCGATGACGATCTGCTGTGGCAGCGTGTTCACGAACGGCTCCTCGCCCTGGCGCATGAACACTTTTCCTCGGCCGCATTCTGCGCTTCGCTCATCGATGTGATGGCAGAACTCGGTGTTGCTCCTCCGGTGCCGGTGTAGCGCGACGCCGCTACCGCGACGCGTGTACGGCGGGTCGTCCGGCATCCAGTCGCAGCACCTGGTCGGCCCGCTCGAGGGCGACCGCGCGGTGCGAGACGGCGAGCACGGTCATGCCCGCGGCGGCCAGGTTGGCCCACAGCTCGAGCTCTGTTTCTACGTCGAGCGCGCTGGAGAGATCGTCGAGCACCACCAACTCCGGTGAGTGCACCACGGCGCGGGCGGTGGCCACTCGCTGACGCTGACCGCCCGAGAGGCGTAGGCCGCGAGGGCCGATGAGTGTGGCGGTGCCGTCGGGCATCTCCTCGATGTCGGCGCGCACGGCGGCGAGGTCCAGCGCCCGCAACAACTCCGCGAGTGGCACCTCGCCGAGGGTGATGTTGTCGGCCACTGAGTCGCTGATCAGCTGCGGGACCTGGGGCAGGTAGGCGGCGTTGGGTGGCACGAAGAATGCCGCCCGATCGACGACCTCCACGCCGTTCCACCAGACCTGGCCCTCGAGCTCGGCGCCGTGAGTCAGCCCCAGTAGCGCTCGCAGGAGTGTGCTCTTGCCCGAGCCGATGGGGCCGGTGAGCACGGTGAAGCTGCCACGGGCGATGGTGAACGAGACATCGCGCACGCCACCGCCCGTCGCGTACTGCGCGGTCAGACCTCTCACTTCGAGCAACTGCAGCGGCACCCGAGTCGGTCGTGTCGCGGTGATGCGCGGGCGCAGCTCGCGCCGGCCTACCGGCAGGGATCGAGTTCGCACCGTGTTGCGGACGTCGCCATCGGCCACCAGTCCACGCATCCGCTCGAACGCGACCCCGGCCTGCTTACGGCGGGCCATTACTCGGCCAACCATTCTCGGCAGGAAGCTCAGCCAGCCCAAGTAGGCGGTGAACACGGCGAGGTTGCCGACATCGAATGCGCCGCTGGCCATGGCGCCCGCGGACACAAGAAGTACGAAGCCGAGTCCGACATCGGCTGCACCCTGAGCGAAGGCCTGCACGCCGTCATCAAGTACTCGGTCGCGCACTGCGGTGTGGCGTCGGGCATCGACCAGCGAGCCGAGCCGACTGAGTGTGGCGGGCGCGGCGCCGTTCACCTTCACCGTGGTGGCGGCCGACATCACGTCGCCGAGAAAACCGCTGACGGCTGCGGCCGCTGCGCGATCGGTGGCGCGATAGCGCTTGATGCGATGGTCGAGAGTTCGCGTGGCGACCGCGACCCCGGCAAGCGGCACCATCAAGACGGCGGCCGCGCCGCTGTCGATGCTGCCGAGTACGAAGCCAGCGAGCACGGTGAACGCGAGGCCAGCACTGACGTCGATGAGGCCGTCGATGAACATGGTCACGTCCTCGACATCGTCGCGGAAGTGGGTGATCGCCTCGCCCGACGACCCCACCGGCTGCCCAGCCTCGGGGCCTCCGCTCGCGAGTTGAGCGGCAAGCAGGTTGGCGCGCAGGAACGACTGCATGTGCACCCACGCGCGCGTCCACGTCAACGCACCTGCGTGGATGGTGGTCATGCGCAGCACATCCGTCGCTAACGCCGCGGCGGCGTACCAATACACCCGGCTGTAATCCCCACTCTCCAGCGCGTGGAAACCGCGACCGAGCAGCCAACCGCCCAACACGGGGAAGGTGAAGAACAGAATGAACAACGCCCACCCCGCCCAGAACTCACGGGGACGATGTTGCGAGACGCGCCATGCGAGGCGCCACACCCCGGGGCCGGATTTCATGGTGCTCCTGGGGATCATGGTGCGTCCTCCAGTGCCAGTTCGAGAAGGCGGTGGAAGCGGCTGGCGCCGTCGTCGGTGAGCGCGTCGCGCGTGCCGTGCTCGACCACTCGGCCGCGGTCGAGGATCACGATTTCGTCGACATGGCGCAGGGTGCTCAGCCGGTGCGCGATCACCAGAGCTGTGCGGCCGTCGATCAGTTCGGCGATTGCCGCCTCCAGCCTGACCTCCGTGGCCGGGTCGACGCGGGCGGTCGCCTCGTCAAGCACCACCAGATCCGGATTGCGTAGCCAGACACGCGCAAGCGCCAAGAGTTGGGCCTCGCCCGCAGAAAGACCGGCGCCACCGGAGCCGAGCTGACGATGCACGCCACCGTCGGCGAGCGCGCCCAAGCCGACGCGCCGCAGCGCATCGGTCACCTGCTCGTCGGAGGAGGTCGCGTCGAAGAGAGTGACGTTGTCGCGAATGGTGCCGCTGAACAGCTCTACCTCCTGGGGGATGAGCGCAACTCGCCGTCGCAGCTCCGCCATCGGGATGTCCGCGATGGCCACGCCTCCTAGGCGCAGCTCCCCGTGGGTTGCCTCGACGAGGCGCAGAACCAACCTCGACAACGTGGTCTTGCCACTGCCGGTACGGCCAACGATGCCGACCGATCGGCCGCCGGCGATCGTGAGTGAGATGTCGTGCAACACACGCTCGTCGCCCTCACGGCCCTCGCCTCCGTAGTCGAAGGAGACGTCGTCGAACTCGATGGTCAGAGGCCCGCGGTCGGGGGAGGCAGTGCCGTTGTCGAGGATCGTGGGTCGGATCGCGAGCAGATCGATCACCCGCACCATTGCACCGTTCGCCTTCTGCACCGTTTCCAACTGCTGGATCACGTCCTCCAGCGGGCGCTCGAGCAACAGCACGTACTGGAACATCAAGAACGCCGTACCGATGGTGATCGACCCGCTGCCAACCAGCGCAGCGCCGACAACGAGCGAGATCGACGAGCCGACGGCGACCGAACCCTGCACGGCCCACCACAGCCTGAGAAACGCCGACTCGCGGCGCACGGAGGTCTCCATGGTGGCGGCGCTTTCCTCGACGAATCTCCACATCGCATGGGCGCCTGCCCCGTTGGAGCGGAGGTCCTCGGCGGCGGTCAGTCGTTCCTCGATGCCGCCATACAGCTGGGCATAGGCACCCATCTCGTCGGTCGCCTCACCAACTGCCCGGTGCCGACCGCGCACGATCACGGCCCCCGTGATGACCACGTACGCCAGGGCGCCCGCGGCGAGCCGCCAGTCGACGACTGCCAGCACCCCCAACATGCCCACGACCATGGCAACCGCACCCACCACTCGTGGTACGACACGGCCGAGGAAGTCGCTGACGGACGTGACGTCGCCGTCGACTCGCTGGATCAGTTCGCCGGGGGTGTGACGCCGGTGAAACTCGTGGTCGAGGCCCAGCACATGGCTGGCCAGCTGCAGACGGATCTGATTTGTGGTGTGCCATGCAGTGATGGTGGCGAACCATGACACCACAACGGTGATCAGCTGCGTCGCGACGGCGAGGCCGAGGAACAAAAATGCCAGCGAGGTGAGCTGCGCGGCGGTCGTGCCCGCTTGAGCCAGATCGACGATGCGCCGAACCACCAGCGGCCCCGCCAGCGACAGCCCGGACGCGAGCGCGACAAGCAGCCCCAGCCCCGCCCAACGGCGGGAGTCCGGGCGCAGTAGCGCGGCAAGGGCGCGCCAGCGAGATGTCGCAGTGGCCATCGCGCAAGTCTCACCTACCGAGATGCTTGCGAGGCCCCGATTTACGTCAGGCGAACAGCCCGCTGCCGACGTAGTCGCCCTCACTGACACCGGGTGGAACTGCGAAGAGTGCTGAGCCGGTGTGCTGGATGTACTCGTTGAGCCCGTCGTGGCGGGCCAGATTGGTCTGCAAAGGAATGAAGTGCTTCACCGGGTCGCTGGTGTACGCGATGAAGAACAGGCCCGCATCCAGGTTGCCGAGTCCGTTGGATCCGTCGGTGAAGTTGTACCCACGGCGAAGAATATGTGTGCCGTTGTTCTGGTCCGGGTGGGCGTGGCGGAGGTGCGAATTGGCGGCGATGATCGGCGTGTCCTTCGCACCCTTCATGGCGAAGTCGGGTGTCGTGAACTCCTTCCCGCCCGAGAGCGACGCACCTTCCTTCTTGTCGCGCCCGATGAGTGCTTCCTGCTCCTGCAGCGACGTGCGGTCCCAGGTCTCGATGCGCATGTTGATGCGGCGCGCCACCAGATAACTGCCGCCGGCCAACCAGGCCGACGCGTTGCCTTCGTCGCTGGCGTCGTCAGTGCCCACCCACACGAACTTGTCGAGGTTGTCGTGGTGTTCCGCCTTGACGTTGTTGGTGCCGTCCTTGAAACCCATCAGGTTGCGAGGTGTTGTCTGCGCGTCGGACGTGGAGGAGGTGCGCCCGAAACCGAGTTGCGACCAGCGCACCGAGGTGACCCCGAATCCGATGCGCGCGAGGTTGCGGATGGCGTGTACCGCGACCTGCGGGTCGTCGGAGCACGCCTGGATGCACAGGTCGCCATCTGACCGGGCAGGGTCGAGGTTGTCGCCGGCGAAGTGCGGCAACTCGACCAACGCAGCTGGGCGACGATCGGCGAGACCGAAGCGATCGTTGCCGTGTTCGTCCTCGAACAGGCCAGGACCGAACCCGAAGGTGATGGTCAACTTGGCCGGCCGCAGGCCGTAGGCCTCACCAGTGTCCTCCGGTGGCGCGATGTATGGGCCGTCCATCGCGCCGAACTCGCCGACGTCGCGGCCCTGCGTCATCTTGGCCGCGGCGTTGGTCCACGCCTGCAGCAGTGCGATGAGCTCGTCGCGCGAGTCGGTGATCACGTCGAATGCGGCGAAGTGCAAGCGGTCCTGTGCAGGGGTGACGATGCCCGCCTGACGACTGCCATAGAACTCCACGCGATCATCGGGTGCCGCGGCGTTGCTGTCGCCACTGCAACCGGTCAGCGCGCCGGGGACCGACACCGCCGACACCCCGGCGGCCCCGACGCCGGCCATGTGCAGAAAGCGACGGCGAGACAGCCCCACAGAAGGCGTCACAGAACGCGTCACAGAACGACAGCCGCTGTCAGCTCCGCCAGTGGTTCGCTCAGGGCGTTCACCGCGTCGGCCAATGTCTTGATCTGGTCGGCGGTGAGCTGGGTGTACAACACGAACCCGTCACCCTTGCGGTGTTCCCCGAGCAGATCTTCCAGCGATTCGAAGCGGGCTGACAACGTTGTAGCAAGCTCGGCGTTCTTCGTCTCCAACGCGGGCTTCAGACTCTCGAATGCGATGCGGGCGCCGTCGACGTTGGCCTGCAGATCCCACAGGTCTGTGTGCGACCAGATCTCTTCCTCGCCGGTGACCTTGCCGGTGGCGACCTCGTCGAGCAACTCCTTGGCCCCATTGCCCATTTTCGCTGGGTCATAGGAGAGGTCCTGCACGCGAGTTGACAGGTCCTTGGTGTCGGCAACGAGCTGATCGGCAAGCGCCGTGCGCTGGTCGGTTGTCAACGCGGTGTAGCCGTTGGTCGGCGGCCACAGGTCCTTCTCGATGGCGTGCCAGCCGGTCCATGTCTGGCCCGCCTCGAGATCGGCTTCGCGAAGGTCGAGCTTCGGGTCGATGTCGCCGAACGATTCCGCCACGGGCTCGATGCGCTCCCAGTGTGTGCGCGCGTCTGGGTAGAGCGCTCGTGCCTCATCATCCTTGCCGGCCGTATAGAGATCGGCGAACTGCTCGGTCTTCTCGACCAATTCACTGACCTCGGCGCGCACGAAGTCGCCGTACTGATCGGTTGCGGTGGCCAGCAACCCAGCGACATCGCCCGTGGTGACCGGTGTGCCGGAATCGGTGACGGTGAAGGCCGAGCGAATGCCGTCCCCTTCCATGCCAGGCTTGCAGGCGGTGAAGAACTTGCCAGGGGCGGCCTGGAGCACGAGGTTACGGCTGATGCCCGGCCCGATGTTTTCGACTTCGCCGAGAATGCGCACTCCGTCCTCAGCGAGCACGTAGAACTCGGTGACCTTCGTCCCGTCATTGGTGACTTCGAACACGACGTTGCCACTGGGTGCCTCGGCTGGACTGACTTCACACGCGTCGTCGGTGCTGCGCACCTTGATCGCGCCGCTGGCGGTGGCAGTGTCGTTCTTCGTGCAGGCTGCTCCGACGGCCACGAGACAGAGGAGTGCCAGGGAGGAGAGGGGAGAGCGCATTACTACCTTTCAGTGCGCGACGTGAGCCGCGGTGGAGGGGGTTGTCGCTGTGGCGCCGACCGGCGCGGTGGGCTTCTTGGGCCGGACGGTGAGAATGAACAGCGTGAGCACGGGGACGACGTACGCCAACCATGCGATCAGCTGCAGCCACGTGGTGCTCGGCGAAAAGTTGAACGTGCCCTTGAGCAGTGTTCCGTACCAGGAGCTGGGCGGAATGGTGGATGACACGTCGAACGCCTTGTTGTCGATGCCGGGAAGAATGCCTGCTTCCTGCAGGTCGTGAATGCCGTACGCCAACACGCCGGCAGCGACGAACACCAGCAGGCCGCCGGTCCAGCGGAAGAACTTGCCCAGGTTCATGCGCACCGCACCGCGATACATCAAGATGCCGAGAACCACCGCGACGCCAAGCCCGAGCGCGCCACCGATCAGTGGTTGCGAGGAGTTGTTGGTCGCCTTGGCGGCCGCCCACAGAAAGAGAGCGGTCTCGAGGCCCTCGCGGCCCACGGCGAGCGCAGCCAACACCACCAGGCTGCCACCGCCCGCAACGATGGCCGTATCCATACGACCTTCGAGCTCGCCCTTCAGCTGACGCGACGTGCGTGCCATCCAGAAGATCATCCACGTCACAAACCCAACGGCGACGATTGACAGCACACCGCCGATTGCTTCCTGCGCTTCAAAGCTGAGGCCTCGCGGGCCGAACGTGAGCAGCGCCCCGGCGGCGAGCGAGACGGCGACGGCCACGCCCACGCCCAACCACACCTTGGGCAAGAGCTCACGACGGTCGGTCTTGACGAGGTAGGCAACGAGGATGCCCACAACCAGCGAGGCCTCGAGGCCCTCGCGTAGCCCGATCAGAAAGTTTGCAAACATCTCGATGCCCTCACGTCGCTGGAGTCGCTTATAAGGCAAGCCTAACTCGTGTAAGGCAAGCTTGACAACTTTGACGAACGGCATGCCGTCGGGCTCGAATTGCCACGATTGGTGCGCCTGCGCCAGCTACGGTGACTTCAGAACAGTATTCGCGATTCGCGCATCAAGGGCTTGGCGTTGCGTTCCCCGGGCGGTAGCATCGTACCTCGGCCCTTGCGAGCCTTGTCGTGCCATGTCACTTGCCATGCCGCCTTTTCGCCAGGGTTGTACTGATTCCACCGACCGAGGAGGCTGTTCTGCCCAAGCCGAAAGACGACGCCATTGTGCTG
>JANLPB010000082.1:0-21622 GCA_031366885.1 Ilumatobacteraceae bacterium | reverse complement strand
CACGTACAAGGGCAACGACATCGAGCGGTTCTACCGCTACGGCCTGCTGGTGAACCCCAACCTACGCATCTACAAGCCGTGGCTGGACGACGCCTTCGTCGACGAGCTGGGCGGCCGCACCGAGATGAGCGAGTTTCTCACGCAGCGGAAGCTGCCGTACCGCGACAGCAAGGAGAAGGCGTACAGCACGGACGCCAATATCTGGGGGGCGACGCACGAGGCGAAGCTGTTGGAAGAACTGAACACCTCGATGGACATCGTCGAGCCGATCATGGGTGTCGCGCATTACGACGATTCCGTGGCGATTGAGCCGGAAGTCGTCACCATCCGCTTCCACGAGGGCTGGCCGGTTGCCATCAATGGCGAGGAATTCGCGGACCGCGTCGCGCTGGTGCTGGAGGCCAACATCATCGGCGGTCGCCACGGTTTGGGCATGTGCGACCAGATCGAGAACCGCATCATCGAGGCCAAGAGCCGTGGCATCTACGAAGGCCCCGGCCTAGCCCTGCTGCACATCGCGTACGAGCGTCTGGTCACCGGCATCCACAACGAGAACACCATCGAGAACTACCGCACCATGGGTCGCCGCTTGGGCCGTCTGCTCTACGAGGGTCGCTGGTTCGACCCGCAGTCGCTGATGCTGCGCGAACCCTTGCTGCGCTGGATCGGCACTGCTGTCACCGGCGAGGTCACCCTGCGCCTGCGTCGTGGCGACGATTACACCATCCTCGACACCGTCAGCCCCAATCTGACGTATGCACCGGAGCGGTTGAGCATGGAGAAGGTGGACGACCAGGCCTTCGGCCCGCTCGATCGCATCGGCCAGCTGACCATGCGCAATCTCGACATCGACGACAGTCGCGCCAAGCTGGAGGTCTACCGCAATGCCGGCACCCTCGCCAGCGGCGGCCTCATGGCCCTCGAAGGCAGCACCGAGTAGCTCAACGGCACCGAGTAGCTCAACGCACCGAGTACCCCTTCGGCCAGTGACGGGCTGGTCTGCGGCCCCGCCGGCTGCCTCGGCGCGCTGACACAGTTCAAGCCCATTTGCGCGCGCAAGCACTTTCTGGGCGGAAGCTGTCCCACGCCCGAATCTGGACGTGTTCCGTCCCGGAAGCCGGGACACACTTCGCCCAGACGGCAGCCGCTCAGCCCAAGCGCGTCGGCGCTAGATGCGGGTGATGATGGCGGCGAGGAGTTGCGCGCGCGGCACCATTGTGTCGATCAGGACGTATTCGTGGTCTGCGTGGGCGCCGCCACCGACTGCGCCGAGGCCATCGAGGGTGGGCACGCCGACCGCGGCCGTGAAGTTGCCGTCACTTCCGCCACCGACGCCGACACCGACGACTTCGCCGAAGCCGATGGCCGCGCCCGCGGCAACAGCCACCGGGAACAGCGCGGCCGACGCTGACGATGGCATTGGCGGACGATCGACGCCGCCGCGGACTTCGATGGTGGCGCCAGGCACGGACGTGGTCAACGAAGAAAAGGCGGCAGCCAGCCGCTCCGCCTCCCCCGGCTGCTCGACGCGCACGTCGACACGAATGCGCGCCTGCGCGGGCACGACGTTGTCGGCAGTTCCGGCGCTGGCGACGGTGGGCGTGACCGTGGTGGCGGTGGCCGGGTCGCCGAAGGTGTTGATCTGCAGGATCAGCTCGGCCGCGGCAACCAGCGAGTTGATGCCCTTCTCCGGCTCGAGCCCCGCATGCGCGGCCTTGCCATGCACGATCACTTCGTAGCCACCGGTGCCCTTGCGGGCGGTCTTCAACGCACCACCATCGGCACTGGCCTCGCAGACCAAGACATTGCCGCAGGCGAGCGCACGTTCTTCGAGCAGGGCGCGACTGGTGCCGCTGCCCACCTCTTCGTCGGCGGTGATCAGAATCTCAACGCCGCCGCGATCCGCGAGCGACGCAACCGCGTGCACGGCCTGCACCACACCGGTCTTCATGTCGAAGATTCCTGGCCCCGTCGCACGACCGTCAGCGACGGTGAACGGACGAGCAGCGCACGACCCGACGGGGAAGACCGTGTCGTGATGGCCAACAATCAGCACCTTCGGCGTGCCGCCGCCACTCCAGTGGACGTGCGGACCGGCCGGGCCGTCGATGATCTGCGGCGCGCTGCCCAGCCGGCGCTCCATCACGCCGGCGAGCGCCAACGCGCTGACGGTGAGCCGGGGCACGTCGAGCGACGGCGACTCGGTGTTGACGAGCAGTTCCAGGTCGGCGAGCATCGCCTGCAGATCGATCACCTCCACATTGTGGCCCGTCGGGTCCGGTCCGCCACCCATGTGCATGGGAGACTCGACAAATGCTGTCTCGCCGCTCCACCCTTGTCCGCGTCGCCGTCGCGGCCGCCCTCCTCCTTGCTGCGTCGTGCAGTGCAGACGGAGGTGACGGCGACACCACGCACGCGACTGACGCCCCAGCACAGACCACGGCGGCAGCGCCGGACACCACCGCTGCACCGGAACTGACCGCCGCCACCTTCACGACCCAGCCCGGCACCGAGCAGGTTGCGGTGCTGGGTGCCCAGCCCGGCACGGCCCTCACGGTGCGGACCCCCGCCGGCGAGGTGACGGTCAGCGGTACCGCCGACGAGCAGGGCTCGCTGCTTTTCCGCAATGTGGTGCCCGGTGAGTACATCATCGAGAGCTACACAGAGCGCAGCGACACGTTCACCGTCACCAGCCCCGACGACGTGCCGGCGCAGTCGTTGTACGACAACCAAGATCTGCTGCCCGCGGGCGGCTTCGGCTACATCACAACTCGCGACGGCACCACGCTGAGCGCCAACGTGATCCTGCCCGGCCCGGCCGCCGCCGGCCCCTACCCCACCGTCGTCGAGTACAGCGGCTACCAGCCCAGCGACCCCGACAGCGCCCAACTGGCGGCGCTGTACACGGCGCAAGGCTTCGCGTACGTGGGCGTCAACATGCGCGGCACCGGCTGTAGCGGCGGGTCGTTCCGCTTCTTCGAGACCGTGCAATCGCTCGACGGGTACGACGCAATCGAGGCCGTCGCCGCGCAACCGTGGGTGATGAATCACGAGGTCGGCATGGTCGGCATCAGTTACCCGGGCATCAGCCAGCTCTACGTCGCCGCCACTCAGCCGCCAAGCCTCAACAGCATCACTCCACTGTCGGTACTCGACGACAGCTTCCGAGGGACGCTCTATCCCGGCGGCATTCTCAACACCGGGTTCGCGGTCGACTGGACTCAGGACCGAGTGAACAACGGTAAGCCGTACGGACAGAAATGGACGAAGGAACGAGCCGACAAGGGCGACGCCCGCTGCGCCGACAACCAGCTGCTACGCCTGCAGAACCCCGACCTCGTGGCCGAAATCGACAACACCCCATTCTTTTCCAACCCACTTGGCGACTCGCTGGCACCCGCCACCTTCGTCGACAAGATCACCGTGCCGGTCTTCATCGCCGGGGCGTGGCAGGACGAGCAAACGGGCGGCCACTTCGCCAACATGCTTGCCAACTTCACCTCCTCGCCGCACGTCTACGTGACGTTGACCAACGGGCTGCACACCGAGTCGCTGAGCCCCCCGGTGGCCGGCCGCTACATGGAATTCCTGCAGCTGTACGTGGGCAAGAAGGTCCCGGACCTCTCGCCTGGCGCCGCAATCGCCTCCGCTCTCGGTGGCGCAATCTGGGGGGTCACCACGTTCGCTCCGTTCGAGAGCCGCTTCGCCGGCATGACCTACGCCGACGCGCTGGCTACATTCGAGGCCGACAAGCCGGTGCGGGTGTTCTTCGAACAAGGCGGCAACGCTTCGTTCTCGCCGGGCACCCCGGAGCCGAACTTCGTCAAGGAGTTCGATGCCTGGCCGATCCCCGAGGCAACACCGATGACGCTGATGTTGAACGCCGGCGGCACGCTCACCACGCTCCCGACGGCGCTGACCGGCGTCGACGACACCGACGACACTTACACCGCCGACCCGACCGCGTTGCCGGCAACCTTCTACGACGGCACCGACCAGGGCGGCGGCAACGGGGTGTGGCGCGCTGACGTGAAGTACGACTGGCGTTCGCTGCCCGATGGCACTGGCCTCGGCTACATCACACCGCCGCTCGCGGCCGACACTGTTGTGGCCGGCAGCGGGTCAGTTGACCTCTGGATCCAATCAGACGCAGCCGACACAGATCTCGAAGTGACCGTCACCGAAGTCCGGCCGGATGGCACCGAGATCTACGTGCAGAGCGGATGGCTGCGCGCCAGTCAACGGGCACTCGACGAAGCGGCCAGCACCGAGCTTCACCCGGTGCACACGCACACCAAGGACGACGCCGCAGACCTGCCACCCGGCAGGTTCGTGGAGGCCCGAGTCGATCTGTTCCCGTTCGCGCATCCGTTCCGCGCGGGAAGTCGCATCCGTCTCACCATCGACGCTCCCGGTAACAGCCGCGCGATCTGGTCGTTCCGCACGATCAGTGACGGCGAGACCGTCAGCATCGCCCACGACGCTGGCCATCCCTCGCAGTTGGTGCTCTCCGTCGTGCCGGTCACGATCGCGGCTCCAGCGCCGCCCGCGTGCGGGTCGTTGCGCGGTCAGCCGTGCCGCACCTACGCGCCCGCCGCAAATGGCGGCTGAGGTTTGCCCGCCGCGTGATCGAATGGGCGCATGAACCGACGCGACGAGCTGGCAGCGTTCCTGCGCGCTCGGCGAGAGGCGCTCCATCCCGATGACGTCGGGCTCCCCGCGGGTCGGGCTCGGCGTACGCCTGGGCTGCGGCGCGAGGAGATCGCGGTCCTCGCCGGCGTGTCGGTCACCTGGTACACGTGGTTGGAGCAGGGGCGGCCGATCAATGCGTCGGTCGACGTGTTGGAGGCGTTGGCACGCAGCCTGCGATTGGACGACGCCGAGCGCCATCACCTGCTGACGCTCGCCGCCCGCGTGCCCGGTGAGCCGGTGCCAGATGTGGACGACGCGCCCGACGCTCTCGTGCGGTTGATCGCCTCGATGGACCCCGCGCCCGCGTATGTGCTGGGGCCGCGATGGGAGTTCTTTGCATGGAACCGAGCGCAGTCCCACCTGTACCCAATGATCGACCATCTCGAGCCAGACGACCGCAACCTGGTGTGGGTCTTCTTCTGCGAACCGACGGCGCGTGAACTGGTGGTCGACTGGCCCGAGCAAGCGCGCCGCATCCTTGCCGAGTTCCGCGCCGGCACCGCCGGTGTGCGCACCGACCCGAAGGTGCTGGCGCTGGTCGAGCGGCTTCGAGCCGCCAGCCCGGAGTTCGCCGAGTGGTGGGCGCAGCTCGATGTGGCGCAGTTCCAAACCCGCGTGCGCCGCTACCACCACCCTCGTGCTGGCGAGTTGGCGTTCGAGTACCAGCAGCTCACCCCCAGCGAGTGGCCCACGCTCAAGGTCGTCTGTCAGTTGCCGCTGCCCGGCGACGACAGCGCCGAGCGCCTGGCGGCCTGGCGCAGCATCGCCTAACGCCTCGACGCCTGAGCGGCTTGGCGATGGCTCAGCGGTAGCCTCGACGGGCTATGGACGTGACCGCCGAGAGCCTGCAGCGACGCACGTTCGCCATCATCAGCCACCCCGACGCGGGCAAGACCACTCTGACAGAGAAGTTCCTGCTGTACTCCGGCGCCGTGCAAGTGGCCGGCGCAGTACACGCCCGTGAGGGCCGCCGCAGTGCGCGTAGCGACTGGATGGAGCTGGAACAGCAGCGCGGCATTTCCATCAGCTCCACCGTCATGCAGTTCCCGTACGGCGCCCACACGATGAACCTGCTCGACACACCCGGCCACCGCGACTTCAGCGAAGACACGTATCGCGTGCTGTCGGCCGTTGATGCGGTGGTCATGGTGCTCGACGCGGCGAAGGGCATCGAGGCGCAAACGCTCAAGCTGTTCCAGGTCTGCCGCTCACGCAACCTGCCGGTCATCACGTTCCTCAACAAGTACGACCGGCCCGGCCGCGACCCGTTGGAACTGCTCGACGAGATCGAGCAGCAGATCAAACTGCGGCCGACGCCGGTCACGTGGCCGGTGGGCAGTGGCGACGAGTTCCAGGGTCTGGTCAATCGCCGCACACAGCGGTACACGCGGTACACACGGACGGCACGCGGCGCATCAGAAGCACTCGAAGTCGAGTCCGACATCCAGTCGGCCGTCGACGCCGCCGAGGTTGGTTCGCAGCGAGTGTGGAAGACAGCGATGGACGAGATCGGCTTGCTCGATGCAATCGGCGCCGACCTCGACATGCCGTCGTTCCTCGCGGGTGAATCCACTCCCCTGTTCGTCGGGTCGGCGCTGACCAACTTCGGTGTGCGCACGTTGCTCGATGCCGTAGTCGAGTTCGCTCCTCCGCCGTCGCCGCGCGTCGACCGCGACGATGTGCCGCACGCGCTCGACTCGCCGTTCAGCGCGTTCGTCTTCAAGGTGCAGGCCAACATGGACCCCTCGCACCGCGACCGCATCGCGTTCGCCCGCATCTGCTCCGGGCACTTCGAGCGCGGCATGTCGGTGACCAACTCGCGCACCGGTAGAGACATGACGACCAAGTACGCGACCACCGCGTTCGGCCCTGACCGCGAAACGGTGGATGACGCATTCCCCGGCGATGTGGTCGGCCTGGTCAACGCCACCGGCGTACTGCTGGGCGACACGTTGCACGCGGGTTCGCACGTCGCCTATCCGCCGATTCCGCGCTTCGCCCCGGAAGTGTTCGCCCGCGCTCGTCCGTTGGACAACTCCAAGTTCAAGCAGTTCCGCAAGGGGCTGGAGCAGTTGGACGAGGAGGGCGTCGTGCAAGTGTTGCGCGACCCCGACATGGGCGACGTCGAGAACGTGCTGGCCGCCGTCGGGCAGCTGCAGTTCGAAGTGTTCGCGTATCGGTTGGGCAGCGAGTTCGGTGCGCCGACCGAGATCGTGTCCGCTCCGTATCAGGCCATCCGCCTCACCGACAAGCAGTCGTCCGAGCGTTTGCGCCAGATCGGCGACATTCGCATTCTGACCCGCGGCGATGGCGAGCTGGTCGCGCTGTTCGAGAACCGCTACCGCCTGCAGCGTTTGATGAGCGACGAGCCCGAGCTCACCCTCGAGCCCATCATCGCCGACGCCACCGCCCTCTAGGCATCAGGCGCGAGGGCCGCCGCCAGCAGGGACGTCTCGGCTTCGCCCAACGGGATCTGGGCGACGGCGGCTAACGCCGCGGGCGACATTTTGCGAGCCGTCTTGCGCATCACGTCGATCAAGTGATCGTGGTCGAGCTTGGTAGACACAGCGGCCAATTGGGTTTCGATGAAGACCAGACAGGCGGCGTCCTCGACGGCTTGCGACCCGGCATCGGTGGCCAGATGGTCGCGGCGAACCAACGCCTGCACACGTTCGATGCCATCCGCCCCGTACTCGACTTCCGCAAGCAGTGCACCCACGTCGCGCGCGTGACGGGCCCGCTGGTCGCGCTTCCACTTCAGATAGCCGGCCTTGCCAGGTGCGTAGTCCGTGCGCGGCACTTCCCATCGTCGAAGGTGGTGAGCTCGGGCCGCAAGCAACCAGACTTCATCCGCATCGGGATGCAACCGACTGACCCACTCGGCAGCCAGCTGACCGTGCACCAACGCGAGCGGATGGGTAGAACCTCGAACGACTACCGACGTGGGGTCGGCGGCATTGGCGGTGTCGATCGCGATGATCGCGTCGGCAAACTGAGACGAGCTCAGACCGCACACTCCGACTCGCCGACTTCGGCGACGAAGGGGCCGGTCTCGCCGTAGTCGACGAAGAAATCTGGCGCCTCGGCCGGCGTCGGGAAGACGTCGAGATCTTTGAGGCCGGCGGCGACCGCAGACGCTCCACCAACGCGATCCATCCACGAACGGAAGGCTTCGCCAGCGGTGCGCTCGTCGTGGAAGCGACGGATCACACGCGCGGCGGCTTTTGGCGCAGCCTTGGCCGGCAGGCGCAGCGCCTTCTCACCGAAGTAGATCTGCTCCTGGCCGACATAGCCACCCAACAGCATCTGGTAGCCGGGGGCGGCCTGGCCATGCGCACGACGCTCGGCGCCGAAGAACCCGATATCGGCAGCATGGTGTTGACCGCACGAGTTGGTGCAACCGCTGATGTTGATGCGCACCCCGCTGACCTCCGCCAGACCCTCGGCCTCCAGCTCCTCGCCGATCGCGGCGGCCAGGCCGCGCGACTGGGTGACGGCGATGTTGCAGGTGTCGCTGCCCGGGCAGGCGACGACGTCGCGGGCAAGTTCGGCGCCGGGGCGAGCCATGCCGATTGCTACCAACCGCTCGTACAGGACCGGCAGCTGCGCCTCGGTGAGGCCGCGGAACACAACGTTCTGACGGTTGGACAGGCGCACGTCGGCGCCGAGCTCGCGCTGGATCGAGGCCAGAGCACGGAACTGAGCGGACGTGACATCTCCGAGCGCGGCGTACGCAACAGCCGAGACCGCACCGTTGGCGGTGCCGCGAATGACGCTGGTGGCGACCCAGCGACCATACGGATCGCGTGGCGTCATCGACACGGCGACGCCCTGACCGACATCGCTGACTTCACCGGTGGACGCACGCCCGGCGGGCGCGTCGCCCATCTTCTGGACGTACTCCGGAATGCCGCCGGGCCACGACGACGACGCCGGCAGAGTGTGGCGCACCTTCAACACGCGACGACGGACTTCGTCGATACCCAGCTGGTCGACAACCCACTTGAGGCGGGCGCGCAGCTTGTTGTCGCGGTTGCCGGTCTGCTCGAACACGCGCAGGATGGCCTCGATGGTGGGCAGCAGCTCCTCGCGAGTCGTGAACTCCTCCAACGCCATCGCCGGGTGCGGGTTGGCACCCAGACCACCAGCGATGTACACGCGAAAGCCGGCTTCCTCGGTGCCGTCGGGCAGCGTGCGGGTGACCGCGATGACACCGGCGTCGTTGAACATGGCCTGGCCGCAGTCGGTACTGCAGCCACTGAAGTTGATCTTGAACTTGCGCGGCAGGCGCTGGCCCAGCGGGTTACGCACGAAGTGCTCGAACGCAGCCTCCGCCCAGGGGGTGACGTCGAGCTTCTCGTGCGGGCAGGCACCGGCGAGGTGGCACGCCATCACATTGCGAACGGTGTCGCCGCATGCTTCGCGACTGGTGAGGCCGACACCGCCCAGCAGGCGCATCACTTCGGGAACACGAGTCAGTTCGACGTAGTGGACCTGCACGTTCTGGCGGGTGGTGATGTGGCCCCAGCCCCGCGAGAACTCCTCTGCGATGTGGCCCATCAGCTCCATCTGCTCGGGCGTGATGGTGCCGGCGGGCAGCTTGATACGCACCATCTGATTGGTGCCACCCTGCCGCTGGCCGTAGATGCCGTTGTTGAGGCGCATGACACGGAAAACGTCCTCACCGATCTCGCCGGCGAGGTACTGCGCGATGGCCAGCTCGAAGCGCTCGACGTCGCGCTGCTGCTCGGCATCCAGGTCACGAGGTGCAGCGATGATTGGGGTGGCACCCACGGCGAGCCTCCAAGGCGGCGAAATACGACTACTTCTGTCAACAATAGACCCTCGACGGTCAAGAGCCAACAGAAATTCGAGTTCTGGAGCCGGATTAGCGACCGGGGTCTTCGCCGATTTCACGCAGCGCGTCGTGAAGTGCGACGCGCAGGCGGCGAGTCATGTCGGGCGTGAAGTGGCCGACCAAGCCCATGCCGGCTCGCCCCACCTCTTCGATTGTCAGCACAACTCGGGGTTCGGCGTCGTCGTAATCGTCGCTGATCGCAACCGCCCACGACAGATGACTGGCGTCCTCCGCACCCTCTGGCAGGTCGGCGGCTGTGAATGGATAGTCATCGATCGATCGGCGCATGTGTCTCCTACCTCAGAGTGCGGTGAATGGCCAACGGCCCGCAGAACTCGAAGCTCACAGTCGCCGACCTTCATCTACGAGCGCGGACCCTACACCACGTCCCAATTTCCGTCCCGCCCCACGAAACCTGTCGCGGGCACGGACGTCAGGTGATGGTGGCGACGAAACCGATGTCGGGGTTGCCGGTGTAGTAGCCGGCCACGTCGGCGAGAAGGTGGACAGTTGCCGTGGTGAACAGGCAGACGGTGCCGTCCGCCGCCAATTTGACGGTCGCCGCGTTGGGGATGGTCTGACCGGCCGAGAAGTTGAGATTCGACACGACCGGGATGCTCTGGTCGCACGGCCAGGCCGTGACGAACCCGTCGCCATCAGCGCCGACGGCGGTCAGGTTGAGGGCGACTGCCGTCGCGCCGGTGGCCGGGACGCCGCTGCGGTTGGCAACCTGCAGGTGCAGCACGCCGAGGGCGGGCAGCTTGCCGGCTATCGGCACACCGATGGCGTTACGGGTATCGAGCAGCCGATCAGGCACCAGTTCCTTGAAGCCCACCGTTTCGGCGTTACCGAACCACATCCCCACATCGGCGAGGAGGTGCGTAGTCGCCGTGCTCTGCACGCACACGGTGCCGGCGACGGAAAGCTTCGTTGTCACCAGGTTGGGCACCACATCGCCCGCCGCAAAGTTCAGGCTGGATGCAGTCGGCAGTGGTTGATCGCATGGCCACACGGTGAGGAAACCGCCGGCCACTGGGTCGACCGCGGTGATGTTGAGCGTTGCCGCGGTTGCACCGGTGAGGGGCACATCGCCGTGACCGGTCACCTGCAGCGTGAACACCTGATTACCGGGAATCGGGCCGGCGACAGGCACACCGATTGCGTTGCGAGTGTCGAGAATGCGAGTGGGCACGACGGCCTTGCCACGTGCGCCACCCTCGGTCTCCATCGTGCCGGTGAGGTCGGCGAGGATGTGGGTGGTGACTTCGGTGTAGAGGCAGACCGTCCGGTCAGCGCCGACCTTCACGACAACGAGGTTCGGCACCGTGTCGCCCTTGGCGAAGTTGAGGTTCGACGTTGTCGGCCGCTGCCGGTCGCACGGGTAGGCCGTGATGAACCCATCACCGTCGGGACTGGTGGCGGTCACGTTCAACACCACCGACGTGGTGGTCGATGCGACGTTGCTGCCGAAGCTCACTTGCACCGTCTGCTTCGCAAGCACCTTCGACGTGCCAGGCCGACCGATTCCGTTGCGAGTGTCGAGCACTCGGACGGGTGTGATTGCCCGCAGGCCGGGCGGCGCAACGCTGCCAGTGACGAAGTCCAACGATGGTGGCACCATCGCCGGGTTCGGTCCGTCGTCGGCGAAGTACCCCAAAACAGTTGTCTTCAGGTGAACAGATTCATACGCAAACACGCAAGCCGACCCGCCTGGCGACAGTGGAATGTACGCAAGCCCGGAGACCCGGATGTTGTGATAGCCCAAGTCGGCAAACTGCGGCAGTGAGCCGGCACAGTCATACGCCTTCAGGTATCCGCCGATCACTGCATCCGTTGCATCGAGCGACACCACAAGACCCTTCGCCGTGACGGGCACTCCGACCGCAGGCAGCAGCGTGGTGATAGACCCTGCGGCCACCGACGAATCGAGGACGACGGCAGGCGTGACCGCCACGTACTGCAGCGCCCCGGGGATCGGCGTGGGAGAGACCGCGCCGAGAATGTCGATGATGATGTGGACTGGAAGCGACGCACTGAGGCAGGTGGGCGTCGGCCCCAGGACCACCTTCGCGAATCCATAGGCGTCGTCAGGACGAAGCACGAAGTCGGCCTGGCCAACGGGTATGGCCTGGCCGCACGGATACAGCGTCACCGTGGTCAATGGCTGGCCGGCGCTCAACGTCGCCGTCAGCACCGTCAACTGAATCACCATGTTCGGATCGAGCGCATAACTCGTGACAGGCAACCCGCCCCACATCGCATCCCGCGTGTCGACACTTCGCACCGGTGACTTAAACGTAATTCGCCCGCTTGGCGTCGATGCAGACACGGTGGCGACGGGAATCGTCGGCACGGACACCATTGCGAGGGCCACAACGGCCGCAGTGATCCGAGACGGCCGCAGCCACTTCGCCCTGCGATACATGGACCTGTCACGCATAGCCAACCCCCAGAACGTCGCCGCAGTCACCGCCGCGAACCCCACCTAACCGCCGCGGACTCTACACCACGTCCAATTCCACGCCGCCCTCCTCGAACCTGTCGGTGGGCGTCAGCGGGCGGGTCGCACTCGAAGCATCGGGCGACGGCGGACCATGCGACGGAACATCACCAACGCGAACATCACCGCCGACGCGGCGAGCGCCACCGCTACTGCGGCAGTTCCCTGGCCGGTGATTGGGTAATGCACCAACAGACGCACCATTGCGGCAGCACTCACCCCCCACGCCACGACGGCGAAACGGGCGGTCACGTCCTCCAGTTGCGTCAGCTCATGGTCGTGGCTGGCGGCCGCCTGAGTAGCACCCTCCGACCGCAACAGTGAATCCAGCCAGCGCACCGGCGACGAGACCACGATCAAGACGGTCGGCGCCCACAGCACCATCACACCGGCGATCCACCGTTCGTCGGGCGCCGACACTCGCAGCTGACCGTTGACCGCCGCGGCACACCCGAATATTGCGATCGCCGTCACGACGATGACAAGCAGCGCCTTCACATACCGCAGCACGATCACCTGCAGACGCAGCATGTGGCGCACGATGCCGTGCTCGATTTTGGCGACCTCCTCCACCAGCGTTCGACGACGGGCTGCGGCCAGCTCGAAAAGCGCGTCGGCTCGAGCACGGTCGACGTCGGCCAACGTTTCGTCGACCAGGCCGGGGTAGGCGGCGAGTTGGCGGTCGATTCGAGCTCGTGCGCGGTCGTTGCCAGGCACCACCAATCCAACGGTGACGGCCGACCCGTGCACCGCCTCGTACTCCGCGTTGGTCTCTGGGCCGAACTCGTCGAGTGGGATGCGCAAACCGGTCAGCGTGAAGCGGGGCGTGAACACCTCACCGTCGGCGTGCACGACGTGGTTGGCGTGAAAGTAGAAGCGGGTCAGCTCTATGATCACCAGCCACAGCACCACCAGCGCCAGCACCAGCGAGAGGACGACCGCGACGGTCAGCAGTGCACGCGACCACGAGACAGGGCCGGCCAGCAACGCCCGCAAGACCTGCAACACGGCGTCGCGTTCCAATGCCGGCAGCAACACCAAAATGCCAGCGCCCGAGAGCAGGGCCGTCGCCACCCGATGCATGGTGGAGAGGCGCACTTCGCAACGTTGCAGGAACGCCCGCATCGCCGCCCGTTCGTCGGCCGTCACTCCATCGGCACCATCGAACGACATGCAGGCCACGCTAGTACTCCGCCCGCGACCGACCAGGGGAGCGTTCACAAACGCACGTGTCATCGATTCACCTGAGTGTGATTCGGTGGGGGCGTGACACGAGCGTGGAAGGGGTGGGTCGGGCTCCGGATTGAACTGCGAGCGGCCGTACGGCGAGACTTCAGGGATGAGTGCTTCCGACGATTCCCAGCTGGCTCGCGTCACCGCCGCGATCGATACCCTGCTGGCGGACCACCCGCCCGCGACCACCGACAACCTCGAGTTCCGCGGGCACCGCTACGACGCCGGTCTGGCGTGGGTGCACTTCCCCGAGAAGTTCGGTGGTCTCGGTGTGCGTCCAGACCTCAACCGGTTGGTGGAAGAGCGTTGCCGCAAGGCGGGAGCGAAAGCCACCGACGCGAGCACGTTCTTCATGGCGCTCGCCGGCCCGACCATCGTCACCCATGGCAGCGACGAGCAGAAAGACCGCTTCCTGCGCCCGATGTTCACCGGTGAGGAGAAGTGGTGCCAGCTGTTTAGCGAGCCCGGCGCCGGTAGCGATTTCGCCGGCCTCGCCACGAAAGCTGTGCGCGACGGCGACGAGTGGATTGTCAACGGTCAGAAAGTGTGGAACACGCTTGCTCACCTTGGCGACTGGGGCATGCTGGTCACCCGCACCGACCCTGAGGCACCCAAGCACAAGGGCATGACCTACTTCGCGCTCGACATGAAATTGCCCGGCGTGGAGGTACGGCCGCTGCGCCAGATCACCGGCGAGGCCGAGTTCAACGAGGTCTACATGACCGACGCGCGAGTGCCGGACGACTGCCGCATCGGCGCCGTCGGCGAGGGCTGGCGCGCCGCGCTGACGACACTGATGAACGAGCGCACGGCCATCGGCTCGGGCAGCGGCGGCAGCAAGCGCAAGGGGCCGATCGACGAGGCGATCCGCCTGTTCAAGGAGCTGCCCGCAGACCAGCAGACCGGCGCCAAGCGCGACCACCTCATGCGGCTCTACTGCACCTCAGAAGTCAGTCGCCTCACCAATGCGCGCGGCGCGGCGAAGGCGAAGGCCGGCAACCCGGGGCCGGAGGGCA
Organism: Ilumatobacteraceae bacterium; assembly: GCA_031366885.1. GTDB lineage: Bacteria > Actinomycetota > Acidimicrobiia > Acidimicrobiales > Ilumatobacteraceae > UBA668. The sequence goes on along the minus strand of JANLPB010000082.1, from coordinate 7,323 downwards.
GCATCGCCAAACTTGCGCTGAGCAACTTCAACAAGGTGTGCACCGAGTTCTGCATGGAACTGCTGGGTGCCGAGGCGATGGTCGGCTACGACTTCACGTTCCGCCGCCCGGAGAACCTGTCGGTCGATGGCATGGACCACGGCATCCGCCACAGCTTCCTTCGCGCTCGCGCCAACAGCATCGAGGGCGGTACCACTGAGATCATGAAGAACATTCTCGGCGAGCAGATGCTGGGCCTGCCCGGCGAGCCGCGGGTGGACAAGGACCAGCCCTGGAGCAAGGTGCCTCGCAACTAAGGGGAAGCGAAGCCGACTAGCGGGTGATCCAAGGGGTGACGACGACGCCAACGACGCGGAGCCGAATTGGGCTGGCCGGGGCATCGACGCGGAAGCGACCGAACTCGTCGGCCACGACTTCTATCGACTCGCCGTCTTCGACCTCGAGCAGCAGCGCCGCGTCGGTGGGTGGGGTGAGTTGGCCGACGATGGTCGACGCGTTGGCATGCAGTTCGAGATCGATGGAGACGTGGTCGTTGACGAAACTGAGGAGACGAGCCTCGGCCTCGGCGGCGCGCATCAGCACCATCTCGCGCGCGGACGATGAATCGAACACCAACGCCGCCAACTCTTCCGAGAGCAGGTCCATGTCGGCCGCCGCGTACGCCGCGAGCAGCGCCGTTTCGGGGATTGGTTCGCGTGCGTCGAGCGTCAGCCCGAGCAGTCGCACCAGTTCCTCGTCACTCATCGCCGATGGGTTGTTGTTGTCACTCATTCGCTTCCGCCGTCCAAGTAGTTGGCAAGGGCCGGGTGGTGACGCAGTCGCTGCAGGCACCTTGCGCGGGTGGGACCAATCGAGCCATGTGGCAAGTTCAGCACCCTGCTGATCTCGTCGTAGCCAATCGGTGGGTCAGCCGACAGCATCCGCATCAGTGCCTGATGCTCGGTGGGCAGCGAGCGGAATGCGTCAAACAACGCCACGCGCAGCTCGTCGCTCTCCAAGCCCTCGCTGTGATTGCCGTGCTCGACGGAGCGCAACGGCAGGTCGGCCATGGGCACCAACCGCGATCGGCGCCGAGAGATCGAGTTGGCCTCATTACGCGCCGTTGTCGCCACCCAGCCCGGCAACTTCACCGGCTCGCGGATGGTGGCCAGCCGCTCGTGCAGCCGAAAGAAGGTGCTGGCAAAAGCATCGTTACGGTCTTCCGCCGACAGGTCGTAGCTGTAGATCACTTTCCACGCCACACCCTTCAGACGGTCAACAAGATCGCGCCAGGCCCGCTGGTCGCGCTCCAACGCCCGCGCCACCAGCGCGGGGAGATCGGAGGAGAACTCGTGGCGGGGGTCCACTGTCGTCAGCCTAGACACGCCATACAGAGTCGGCTGCAGGCATACAGATACATCAGCCTTAGGTGACCGACGGGGCTACCTGGACGAGCCAGCAACACAGGTGTAGGACGACAATGCGGCAACCATCCTCGACGCTCGAGTTGCGACACCGTCGCGCAGCAGCTCTGCGCAGACCCTCGCTGGCGGTTGCCCGGCGCTGAGTCCAGCGTGCAGCGCGGTGGCGACCTGGCGGCTGACGTCGTCGCCGATCGGGATCAGTGGCGCGATGACAGTACGAACGCCAGCTCCCATCAACACGGCAGACGTGCCGAGCAGTTCGTCACCGGGCAGCACGCCGTTGCGGCCGCTGCTGCATGCTGCCAGCACGACCGTCTCGGGAACCCGCGCCAGTGCCTCCATCTCGTGCACGAAGAGTGGGCCGTCAGCAAGTTGCAGCGTCGAGAACATCGGGTTGTCGCTGCGAAACACACCGTGAGCGGCGATATGAACCAGCGACGCCGTTGCCATCCCCCCGAGAACGGCGTCCGCGGTCGCCGACGTCCCGGCCAGCACCGTCGCGGTCGGGTACAGCGCGCGCAGCCCCCGAATCTCGTCGATCGCGTGTGGTAGCGAGGGCCCCGCAACCAGCAGCACGTCCGCCGGGCGGGCGGCCGCGCGTGGCCGCATCCACCACGCAGCACTTGGCGCGACGGCGAGTCCACCGACGCGTTCGGCCGCCGGCAACGCGCTCCACAGCACGTCGTGGAGCGCGCCTGTGGGAACGACAACCGTCGCCCCGTCGGTCATGAACGCTCGCAGCGGCGCGATCAGGAGCCGTTCAAGCTCTGCTCGCGCCGTCAAGAAGGCAGCCCACGCCCGGTCGGCAATCGGGCCATCGGGCACGGTCGCCAAGCGTCGGAGGGAGAAGGCAAGATGCTCGTTGGCCGCCACCGTTGCCTCGATCGGCGATAACGGCACCAAACGCATTCGGCGCTCGCTGCACACGACGGCGTACAGCAACCCGTCGCTCTGCACGTACTCGACGAGCGTGGTGGTGCCCAACACCGCGCGCAGAGCCGACGGGTCGATCGATTCGGCTGCGACGACATCTGAGGATGCGTGTCGCTGGCGGCTTCGGCGACTCACCTCGGTCTCCAGCATCGCAACTGTCTCGCGCAGGTCCGCGGGCACGGTCTCACCCTCGGCAAGTGTTTCATTCAAGCGGTGTCGGGCGCCGCGCAAATCGGCGCGTAGGTCCGCTGGAATTGTCGACTCCTCATAGGAACCCGGAGTGCCCACCGCTCCGCCACGACTGCGCTCAGCCCACTCGAAAATCCTCGCCGGCCGGCCACTTCGAATCGCAAGAGCCAGCCCGTCGGCCGCAAGGGGAGCGCCAAGCATGCCCGTCGCACTCCGCAGTTCCGTGGCGCCCAACGACGCGCGGTGCTGCTCGACGGCCCGCAAACCCGCTCGCAACGCGCCACCAGCGGCCCGCGCGTTTCCATCGGCCGCATGGAGCATCGCCGCCGCGTGCCACGCACCCACCCTGACGCGCGCCAGAGGGTGCTGACGTGCGGCCGACGCTGTACGAAGCACGGCGCGGGCAACGTCGCGACGGCCGGCTGCCAACGCCAGCCGACCTGTGAGCACGCGTACTTCGGCGGCCTCTGAGATCCAGCCGTACGACTCGAGCTTGTCGGCATCGCGCCGCAGCCGCACGAACTGACGCAGGATGCCATGCGGCGACTCACCGCTGTCGCCCTGTGCCGCCACGAATGCTCGGTATCGGGCTTGCGCCGCCCATGCCTCGCTGCCCGCAGCTCGAAACAACTGTTCGGCCTCGACTGCTGCCGCCACCGCTCCCCCTGCCTCGCCGGCCATTGCCCTCGCCCTCGCCAAGATCAGCAAGCCCTCCGCTCGCTGCGCCGAGTAGCCGGCGGCGTCGGCGACTGCGATCACCCTCTCAGCCAAGGGAATCGCGTCGACGCCGAGACCGAGTTCGAGCAGCACCTCGCACTCATCGAGGTCGAGGTCGGCGAGGTGACGGTCCAACGAGCCAATCGACTGGTAGGCGGCACGCGCTTCACTGAAACCGGCAAGCGCGTCAACGAAGTGACCCGCCTTCCCGTGGAGATACGCCAGGTTGTGCAACGCCCCCGCGGCCACCGCATGCTGCTGCAACTTGACGGCCAGCGACCTCATCGATTCGAAGTCGGCGGCGGCGCGGTCGTATTGAGAGAGGTACGTCAGCACGATGCCGCGGTTGGCGAACGTTCGCATTGCTGCGGCTTGGTCGTCGATCAGCAGGAGCGGCAGCCCGGCGTCGTAGTCGCGCAGCGCCTCGTCCCTGCGACCGGCGGTGGCATGCACCAATCCGCGTTGCGTCAACGCGCGGCCCAAGCCGGCGCCGTCCAGGTGTGGCAGTGCCAGTGCAATCTGATCGAGCGCCTCGGTGTGCCGACCCGCAGCCTGCAACGCCAGCGCCCAACTCACCCTGATGTCGGTGGTCAGCTCCAGATTCTTTGTATCTAGTGCGAGCGCCAGCGCCTCTTCGAAGGCGATGGACGAATCGGCGATTGCGCCACGGTGGTACGCCAGCCGCGCACGACCCAGCAACACCACCGACCGTGCGGCCGAATCGGTGACGCGGCCAGACAGCACTTGCAGCAACCGGTGCGCCTCGGCCGGATCCGACTCGACGAGCGCGAGCGCGCGCCGTGCTGCCTGCTCGTCGGTGCGGGCCACCCGCAGAGCGGTCTGGTTGGTCTCTGCCATGCTGTGCCTCGACCCCGTCCCGGAAGTTCTCAACGTATCCGAAACACCCAGCGCCTGGAGGCGACCATGGCAACGACAGACCGCGACCCCGAGAGCGAAACTGCGCAGGAGCGTTGGCAGCGCACGATCCGCTACACCGCAGCGCGGGGCGGCTTCGTGTACCGACCGGGCGAACTGATCATCGACAAGGCGGCACTTGGTCGCCTCACCGAGGAGGTCGATGGTTTGGAGTTCACGCAGACCGAGCTCGACGGCGGCCTCATCCTGATCGGGGGCGTCAGCGACTCGGTGTACCTGGCCAATGTCCTCGCCACCGAAGGATTCAACGTGCAGGTGAACCACGTTGTCTTCGCCGCCACCAATGTCGTGAACGCGCACCCGTCCACCTGGCCGCATCCCTCCACCTGGCCACATCCGTCCACGTGGCCGCACCCGTCGACCTGGCCGCACCCCTCCACCTGGCCACACGCCGGGTTCGGGGCGGGTGGCTGCGGTTGCGGCTGCGGCGGGTCCGATACACCACGTGGCTGCGGGCCGGCCCAGCCAGCGACCGAGCCCAAGCCGCCGACAACATCCAGCGTCGACGTCACGCGCTCGGAACCGGCACTGCTGCGGCCCAACGATTCCTCCGCTCCAAAAGTGCGGGTTGTCGTACTCGACACCGGCTTGGCGCCGACCTCGATGGGCGGCAACATCCCCAACGTCACGGCATTGCCGTTGGGCGACTGGGGGCCCACCAAGCCGGGCGCGCAGACCGACAACATCGACCTGCCCGACGCCGACCACAACACGTGGCTGGACGTCGTCGCCGGTCATGGCACGTTCATCGCCGGCATCATCAGCCGCCTCGCGCCGCACGCTGACGTCACCGTCGGCAAGGTCTTGGAGTTCACGGGTGAAGGAAACGACGCCGACCTTGCCTGGCGCATCAATCGTCTGGCCGACAACGGCTGCCCGGAGATTCTTGCCCTCAGCTGCTCGTGCTACACCGACAATGACGAGGCACCGCTCGGGCTACGGCAGGCCATCGAACGCATCCAGAAGGGCGGCACGCTGGTGGTAGCGGCAGCCGGCAACGAGGCGACGTGTCGCGTGTCGTGGCCGTCTGCTCTGCCGGGGGTGATCGCTGTCGGAGCCATCGGGCCAGACGGCCCCGCGCCGTTCACGAATTACGGCGAGTGGGTGACGGCGTGTGCGCCCGGGGTCGACATCGTCAGCAGATTCTTCGACGGAATCGACGTTCACGACGACGGCAACGCCGCCACCGCCGACTTCCGCGGGTGGGCTCGGTGGAGCGGCACTTCGTTCTCCGCTCCGATCGTGGCGGCCGCAATCGCTCGTGAAGCGGCCATCTACGGCATAACCGTCGCGGCCGCAGCCGAACGGGTGGTCTACGACAAGCGGCTCCTACGGATGCCCGGTTTGGGCACCGTCGTCAACCTTCACTGACGTCCACCTTCACTGACGACACAGCAGACGAAACGGTCGGGTCGACGGCGCGGTTGATCAGATACCGTTCCAGCCCGATGAGCAACGCACCTGACACTCCCGCCGCCGCCAACTTCGTGCGCGATCAGGTGCGCGCCGACATCCAGCAGGGTGCATTCGGCGGTCGTGTGCAGACCCGGTTCCCTCCCGAACCCAACGGCTATCTCCACATCGGGCACGCCAAGGCAATCTGCGTCGACTTTGGCATCGCCGACGAGTTCGGCGGGCTGTGCAAGCTGCGCTTCGACGACACCAACCCCGTCACCGAGGAGACCGAATACGTCGACGCGATCGTCGACGACATTCGCTGGCTGGGCTTCGAGCCGGGCGAGCCGGTCTACGCCAGCGACTACTTCGAGCAGCTCTACCAGTGGGCCGAGCATCTGATCAGCGCCGGCTTCGCATACGTGGACGATCAGGACGCAGAAACCATCTCCGCACAGCGTGGCGGCTACGGCAAACCGGGTGTCGAGAGCCCCTACCGCAACCGCACGGTCGACGAGAACTTGACGCTGTTCCGGCGCATGCGCGCCGGCGAGCTTCCCGACGGGTCGCACGTGTTGCGCGCCAAGGCCGACATGCAGCACGACATCATGCAGCTGCGCGATCCGGTCATGTATCGCATTCGCCACGAGCCGCACCACCGCACCGGCAACCAGTGGGTCCTCTATCCCACCTACGACTGGGCGCACGGCCAAAGCGACGCCATCGAGGGAGTCACGCACAGCCTGTGTTCGCTGGAATTCGACAGCCACCGGGCGCTGTACGACTGGTACCTCGACCACTTGCCGCTGCCCGGCGACCAGCCCCGCCAGACCGAATTCGCCCGGCTGGAACTGACCTATACCGTCACCTCCAAGCGAAAGCTGCGCCAGCTGATCGACGACGGCATCGTCGACGGCTGGGACGACCCGCGCCTGCCCACCTTGCGCGCCCTTCGCCGTCGCGGCTACCCGGCCGCAGCCATCCGCGACTTCTGCGAGTTCATTGGGGTCGCCAAGACCAACAGTCGCCACCAGATCGAGCTGCTCGAGTGGTTCATTCGCAACGAACTGAACCGCACCGCGCAACGCCGGATGGCGGTGCTGCAGCCGATCAAGCTGGTGGTGACCAACTGGCCCGCCAGTCACGTCGAAATGGTCGAGCTGGTGAACAATCCGGAGAACCCCGACGACGGCGTGCGCAGCGTTCCGTTCACCGGCGAGGTGTGGATCGAGGACGACGACTTCAAGGCCGAACCGCCTCCGAAATACTTCCGGCTCACACCGGGCAGTGAGGTGCGTCTGCGCGGTGCCTTCTACGTGAAGTGCACCGGCTTCACCACCGACACCAACGGCAACGTCTCCGAGGTCCAGTGCACGTACGACCCCGACACGCGTGGCGGCAGCGCCCCTGACGGTCGCAGAGTGAAGGCCACCATTCACTGGGTCTCCACCGAGTTCGCGGTCGACATTCAGGCTGCGCAGTACGAGCGACTGTTCAACGCCGAGGTTCCCGGAGAACTCACGGGCGAGCCGATGGACGACCTGAATCGCCAGTCGAAAGCAGTGCTGACGGGCAAGGCCGAGGCAGCAATCGCCGACGTGGCGCTGGGTCAGGTTGTCCAATTTGAGCGCCTGGGCTACTACGCACACGACCCTGAGCACAACGATCTGTTCCACAGAACCGTCGGTCTCAAAGACGAATGGGCCAACGTCCAGAAACGCGCCAAGTAGCCCGACCGCTTGCCGTTGAG
>JANLPB010000068.1:0-4816 GCA_031366885.1 Ilumatobacteraceae bacterium | reverse complement strand
GAGTGGCGCGAGAGCGACGGCGACTTCGTACTGTTGCTCGAGGACCTGTCGCCGGGAGAACAGGGCAACCAAGTAACCGGCTGTTCCGCAGAGATGTCCACTCGGGCGGTTCTCGAGCTGGCTCGGTTGCACGGCCCACGGTGGGGCGACCGCACACTCGACGAGATCGAGTTTCTCGGTCGCCGCGAGCCTGGCGACGCCGAGCGACTGCAGATGCTGTGGTCGATGTTTGCTCCTGGCTTCTTCGCGACCTATTCGACGTACCTCGACAGCGAAGGCGTTTGTCTGGTCGAGCGCTTCGGTGCTCAGTTGCCCGCGTGGATCGAGGGTCACACGCTGCCCGACACGGTCACCCATGGCGACTATCGGCTGGACAACCTGATGTTCGAGTCCGCAGCCGGCGGCTACCCGATTGCCGCCGTCGACTGGCAAACCCCAGGCCAGGGGAGTGCCAGCGGCGACGTCAGCTACTTCCTCGGTGCGGGTCCGCTGCCAGAGGTGCGCCGCGAAATCGAGCGCGACCTGGTTGACCAATACTGCGCTGCGCTGGCCGACTACGCGGTCGACGTGGATGGCGCCGAGTTCTGGCAGCAGTACTGCCGCGATGCGTACGCAGGCGTCATCATGTCGGTGATTGCTTCGCAAATCGTGGGCGGCAACGAGCGCAGCGAGGCGATGTTCGCGGCTATGGCAACGCGGCATGTGCGGCACGCGCTCGACGTCGGTGCCGAAGCCCTGATCTGACCTCGCCCGCGCAGGCGCAAGTAGCCTCGCCGGTATGGAACTGCCCGACTTTCACATTCCGCATGCGGAGAAGATCGAGTGGATGGTCGAGACTCACGGCTGGGCGATGGAGCCTGTGCCGGCCCGCACCGACACCGTGCCGCCGCGGGCAGGGTACGTGTACACGATCGGGTATCCCGAAGCCTTTGGCTTCCCCGAGGTTGTCGTCTTCGGTTTGACGCCCGCAACTGCCCGCGGCCTCTTCGACATGATTGCCGACATGCTTCGTGGCGGCACTGACATCCCCCTCGGCGTCGAGCTGCTCGGGTTCTTCGATGGAGAGTTGCGCTGCGTGTTTGCCCCTCTCTCCGACGAGATGATTCGCGAGCTGCTGGGCACGGCGATCGCTTGGAGGCGGGGTGCACCCTTCGGTGCGGTGCAGTTGCTCTGGCCGGATCGGAATGGCTTCCTGCCAACGGAAGTCGGCTTCGACCAACGCATGGTGCTGGCGCAACCGGTGGTCGCTACTGGCTGACGCGTGATATCTCGCGCATCTCATTGAGCTCGGTGGCGAGTTCGTCGAGCGCGAAAGGGTCGCCGCTCTCAAGTAGTTCTCGGCGTTCCGCGGGAATGGCAGCAAGAGCCAACAGTTCCTCCCAATCGAGCGTGGGAGCGTCGAGTGTGATGCGCAGTGCCCTGGTGAGCGCTCCGACCGGGTCGGCATCGAAGTCTGCGAGAAGCGATTCGACGTGCGCCTTACCCAACCTCGTCATGTAGGCAGCTCCTGCATTGCCCACGGCGCACCGTGCTCGTTCAGCAGCGAGAGGAATGGATCGGCCGTGAAGGCTTCCGGACCCTTCACACCTTCGCCCTTCCACTCGCCGGTGGCCAGCATTTCCAACGCAACGACGGGGTGGACGGCGGTCTGCCACACGACGGCCTGGTGGCCGTACTCGCGCATCGTCCACTCGTTGTCGACAACTTGATACAGATATGTGCTGCGCGGCGCACCGTCGACGCCGAGGCCCGTCACCAGCGAGCCAGCACAGGTGCGGCCGCGCATGCGGTCGCCGAGCTCGGCCGGGTTCGGTAGCGTGGCTGCGACCACATCGCGCGGCGACACGTCCATGCCACGCACAGATACCGGCCGAGTGCTGTCCAGCCCCAGCTTGTGCAGCGTACGAAGCACATCGATGAACTCATCACCCAAGCCGTACTTGAACGTGACCCGGCCAACGTCCAGCCAGCGCGGCATCAGGATCACTTCTTCATGCTCGACGTTGACGCAGCCCAGGGCGCCGATGCCTTCAGGGAAGACGAACGTCTCAGGCTCACTAAACGGCGCGGTCGTGAACCAACCCCGATCGCGTTCGTACACGATTGGAGGGTTGAGGCACTCCTCGATCGTGGTCCAGATGCTGAACGTGGGAGCGAAGTCGAAGCCGTCAATCACTAGGTCGGCTCCATCGCGAACGCCGATCTCATCGATGCGACTGAACAAGTGGTCGGATGCGTAGCGGGCCACGACGTCGCTGAAGCCGGGTTCGACACCCATGGCGACGAGCGCGAGTAAACCCCGTTCCTCCCACTGGTCGGCGACGGCGAACTGGGCGTCTCCGAGCTTCACCCCACACGAGTTGTACGGGTCGGTTGGGTGCGGTGTCGACATGTGCATCGCCATGTCGAGGTAGTTGCATCCGGCGGCGAAGGCCGCCTCGAAGATGGGCGGGTTGAAGCGGGGATCGCAGGCGTTGACGATGATGTCGGCGCCCACCGAGCCGGCCAGTTCCACCAGATCAAGCCGATCGGAGGCATCGACGCGAGTGGCGACCACGTGCGCAGCGCCCACGCGGGTGGCAGCACGCTGCGCTCGTACCAGATCGACATCGGCCACCACGATGTGTTCGAACACATCGCGCCGGGCTGCGATCGACACGATTGAGGAACCCACTCCACCTGCGCCCACCACGAGTACTCGCATCAGCCGACCATAGCCCGCCGACTCGACCTAGTAGGAGAACGCTCTCCGTTCAGCGCCGACGCTGGCGAGCGAGGCAATCCGGCGCGCCAGGTAAGGGCTGAAGCACCCGCGGTAGCGCAGCTGCAGTTCCGGCAGCATCCAGTCATAGCCGGTGACTTTGCCTCGACAATTGACAGACCCGCACACACACTCGAACTCGTCGTAGTCGCAGCCGTGGCTGGTGGCGTAGTCGTAGGTCAGCACATCGCCGACTTCAACATCGCGCAGCGAGACGACAATGGAGTTTCCGCTCAACGCGCAGTTCGGGTCGCACGAGTGGTTGATGAAGTCCGCCGGCTCTGGCTCTACGGGCGCGACGAGGAACAACGACTCGTCAATCTGAAGGCTGCGCACCTGCTGAGTGACAGGCAGCAGCTCGAACTCCACGCGGGTCAGGCAACGGCCACCAAAGGCAACGACAACCTCCCCAGCAGCGATTGGTTCGACCGCAATTGAGGCGCGACCGGAGGCACCGACGGCGATGGGTTGCGCCTTAGGGGTCAGGTAGCTCGTGGTCATGCGTGACAAGCCTGACCGACCTGGCGCTGCTCGTCTACTCGCTGATCAGTCAGGCGGGCTGACGTGAACCTCAGTCAGTTTGTCGGATGAGTCAGCACATGGCTCACCGGGTTCTGTGGTCGGCGGGTACGGTGGCGGGCTATGAGCGGTGACTCCCTGCGACGGCGACTGACTTCATCAAGTCGCCCGCCCGTGTTGATGCCCGGCGTGTGGGATGCGTTGACTGCCCGGCTCGGTGCGCAGGCAGGGTTCGACACTGTGTTTCTCAGTGGATACTGCGTCAGTGGCACCCTCTTGGGGCTACCCGACTTCGGGTATCTCACCCAAACAGAAATGGCCGAGGTCGCCCGTCGCGTCTGTGGTGCAAACCCTCAACTCGACGTCGTGGTCGACGCCGACACCGGCTATGGAAACCCGCTGAACACGATTCGCACTGTCGAGTTGTGGCAGCAGGCGGGGGCGTCGGGCATGTTCCTGGAAGATCAGGTGTGGCCGAAGCGGTGCGGTCACATGGCGGGCAAGGTTGTCATCGATCGCGCCGACTGGCTGGCGAAGTTGCGCGCCGCAGTCGACCATGCGCCCGACTTGCACATCACCGCCCGTACCGACGCACGAGCGGCCGTCGGGTTGCCCGAGGCCATCGAACGGGCGAAAATGGCGCGCGATACCGGCGTCGACGCCTTGTTCGTGGAGGCGCCCGAGTCGGTCGCCGAGCTCGAGCAGATTGCGGCGGCACTTCCGGATATCACGCTGGTTGCCAACATGGTCGAGACCGGTCGTACGCCGCTGCTGACACCCGACGAATTAGCCGATCTTGGCTTCACGTTGATCGTGTCGCCGCTGTCGGCGTTGTTCTCGATGGTCAAAGCGGTGCAGGGCTCGCTGGCGCTGTTGCGTTCCGAAGGCACGCTGCGCGGACATCTCGACCGGCTGGTCGCCTTCGACGAGTTCGCCGCACTAGTCGACCTCGACGCGCATTTCGAAACTGAGGCGCGCTACCGAGACTGACGCTTGCTAACGTGCTGGACGACATGCATCACGAGTGACCCAGCCGTTCGCGGTTGGGTCCGGCAACCGGGGAGGAAGCCCCACGGTGCCTTCCTGCCTCGGCGGGGATGTGGTCCGGTTTTGCCGGGCAACGAAGCTTCCCGCTCGGGGCTCGTGTCGAACATGACCAACGTACGTTCTGACGCTTCCGAGACGAGGAGGGACAATCTGATGGCTTCACCAACGGGCCCCCCAAGCGCTCGTTCTGCACGCTCGCATCCTGTGACCGGCGCGTGGGTGCCCGGGCAGCCGCTCGGCGCTCGCCAGCTGTACTACTTCGCGCCCGATCGACCGTTTGCGCTCGACGGTGGAACAACTCTTCACGGGGTACAGCTCGCCTATGAGACCTGGGGCAGGCTCGACGCCGACGGATCGAATGCCATTCTGCTGTGTCACGCGTGGACGGGAGACAGCCACGCCACGGGCGCCAGCGGTCAGTCCGCGGCGGGCTGGTGGGAGGGGCTGATCGGTCCGGGTCTCGCTCTCGATACAGACCGTTGGTACGTC
>JANLPB010000060.1:0-4598 GCA_031366885.1 Ilumatobacteraceae bacterium | reverse complement strand
CGGTCGGCGAGATCGTTCAGCGAGACCAGGCAGCCGAGGCCCCCGTGAGCGAGCTCCGCCTGGGGAGCAGCAGCGAGGAACTCATTCATTGCTCCGCACTCGTCGGCTTCCACGTGGCCGAAGGTGATCCAACGGAGTGATGCAACGGGAAGCACGGTGGCGATCGCCTCGCTGACCGAACCGAACAACATCCGCTGACCGGTGTGGAACAGCAGCGGCTCGTCGTCGTCGATCAGGAATTGGTTGAAGGTGAACCCGGTGGGGCCAACATCGGGGACAAAGGTGGACAGACGGTAGATCCCGTCAGCGATTTCCTCGATCAGCGTGGTGGTCATGGTGTGCTCCTTATGAGGCTTTACAGGGGAAGGGAATGCTGGAGGACGCCGCTGCCAGTGGTTCGCTCGGCGAGAGTGCGGACGAAGTCGATGACTGTGATCTGAATCTCGTCGCCGCCGACACCCTGCACGTAGGTGCCGCCCGCGGGACCGGCGAGGATGAGGTTGAACGGCTGACCGTGCGTGGCAGCCCACTCGGCGACAATGTCCGCGAGTATGCGGCCGTCGTGGTCGGCGTCATGGTCGGGTGGTGCACCGGTTGCATGAGCGATGTCGACCCGGTGAGCCCACACGTCGCGGGTGAAGCCGACGTCGAAGAGATACGACACCGGCTGCCGACCGACAGGTGCCGGCAGGTTCAGCAGCTTCAAGCGAGCGATAGGTCGCGGCATCTTGGTGCGCGCCTTCAACGCCTTGGCCGAGATCGTGTCCCATTCGGCGATCAGTCCCTCGGTAGTCAACGCGGCGCGCTCGCGAACCTGAAGTTCGTTCATGCCATCCCACCAGAACGGCGAATCGAGTTCCTTACAGATCGGCTTTCCACCGCGCTTCTGTCGGATGAACTCGCGGGGAGATGCCTGGCTTGCCGCAGAGCCGACGACGTGGGCCGCCATCGCACGGACGTCCCACCGTGTGCACTCGGTCTGGATGCTCCACTGCTCGGTACTTAGCGCTCGCATCAGATCGCCGAACTTGCGGTTCTCCACTGCGGTGATGCGCATCGCTTCGTCGTGCTCGATGCGTGGGATCTGTGCGACGTTCACGGTTGCGGTCGGTGTCTGATTCACTTCTTCGTCCTCCTACTCGTGGGCTTTTGTGTTGTCGACGCGGCGAGCGCGTGTGAGTCGATGTCAGCAACCAGCATCTCCACCACTCGGCGGGCGAGAGCGATCCATCGTTCGCCGCCGGGATCGTTCGCCACCTGCTGATGTGCAAGCCCCGAGACAATCGCGGAGAAGAGATCGACGTCGGCCTGATCGTGCGCTCCGGCGGCCCGCAGCCGATCGGTCATGAGTTCGACGAATCGCCGGGCGGGCTCCATCGCCGCCGCAGACGGTTCGAAGCCGGGAATCGTGCGCTGAAAGAGCATCTGATGGCGAACGGTGTCTTCGCTCGAGAAGTGCACGAGGTCCTCGACGATGGCCACCAGTTCTTCCCGAGCATCTGCCAGCGGTTCGCGCGCCAGACACCGATCGACCAGCTGCTGCTGACCGTCTTGGAACATCAAGTCGTACAGCTCGAGCTTGGACTCGAAATACGCATACAGAGACGGCTGCCGGAGATCGACGCTGTCGGCGAGGTCGCGCAGCGAAATGCCCGCGAGGCCGTCTCGGCGGGCTAACGACCAGGCTTCCGCAACAATCCGATTGCGTTTCGTCTCACGACGACGGCCGCGTCGGTCTGGCAGGGGCGGAACTGGCGTGCTGTTGGAAATTTGTCTATCACTCATAGTTCACCTATGAGTGATAGTGAACTACGAACGACGTCGAGTCAAGTGGCTTGTGACAACGAACAGTTGGCCAGCCGACGCGAACCGGAGTGGTCTCAGCGTGTGAGGATCCGTTCGGCACGTCGTGACATGTACGCAAGGCCCAGTTGTGCCGCTGCTGCGTGAGCCGCTGCCGCCATCTCGCGTGCACGTTGTGCGTCGCCGGGAGCATCGCGACTGACGAGCAACTCTGCCCAGTGGACCTGCGTTGCGACGAGGTACGTCGGCGCTCCGGCCCGCTCGCACAGCGCAAACGCATTGGCGTAGTGCTGCTCGGCGAGGTCGAGCCAGCCCAACGCGGCGGCCGCCGCGCCGACGCCCACGCCCACCGGGTACTCGAAGGCTGCGCCGGAGTAGGGGAACACGTCGTCGAATGGCGACGCGTGACGGTAGGCGGCTTCGGCAACGTCGAGGACGCCAACTTCGGCGGCAAAACGCGAGGCGCTGGTGCAGCTGATGAGGAACGCCTGGTTGCGCGGGACGATTTTCATCGAGCGGAGGCTGAACACGGCGTTGCCATTGGGCTGCGACACCCAAGGATCGAGTGTCAGCTGGTCACGCTACTTGTCATCGTCGTCTGCGTCTTCGCGTCGGATCGCCGGACGAGACACCTGTCGGGCCGCTTCTTTGCCTGGACCGGTCCCGCCTGCCGACTGGGCTCAACCCACGGTGAATGCTGCGCGAAGGCCCATCTGGTAGTGCAATGCCAGATTGCATACCAGTACATAGGTTCCTGCCTGCATGTCCGAGACGGTGAACGTGGCGGACTTGCCCTTGGCAAGATTCGGTTCGCCGGTTTCGCCGACGTTGTTGTCCTCGAGGATCTTGTTCGCGCCCGACGTCACCGCCGCTGGCGGATCACCGGCGGCATTAACCGGAATTGCGTCGAAGGGGGTGTCGGTGCGCAGCACGACGAGTTCGTGTTCGATCACGCCATCGTTCTTCACGATGAACGTGACGTCACCGACAGGGACTGAGGTGCGATCGATCGTGAAGGCCATCGGCTTGTTCACCGCGCCCTGGTCCGTGATCGTGACATGCACGACAGTTCCCTGCGGCTCGCTCGAGTGAGCCTTCGACGAATCCGAACAGCCGCTGGGCAGCGCGACGATAGCCAACAATATGGTGGCACCCAGTGCGGCGTACCGGCGGTTTATCGCGAATGGTCTCATGGGAACCCTTTGGTGAACTTCTCGCCGGGTAGATCCGACAGAGAGCTTTGCCCAACATTGCGCCCGCACAGATCTGGCCGATAGGGCCATTGGACCACAGTGTTCAACCTCGATCTGAGCCCCGAGATCCCGAGCTGAGGTACAACCGCTTGTTCGGGCTGTAAATCAGTGAGCACTAGGATTTGCCACCTCCAGAAGGGAGTGAGCGATGACACGAACCAACAAGCTCATCACAGCTGCGGTCGCGACCGCAGTTGCAGCGGTCGCGGTGCCGATGGCGGCTCTAGCGAGCGATGGACCCGCCAGCCTTCGAACACATTCGAAGGTGATCCACGTCGTGGAGCATGCGCTCACTGACACGGTGCAACAGTTTCATCCGCCTGCCGACAGCGTCGGTGATGTTCTGGGCTTTCATAACCCCGTTTACAACTCCGCCAACACAGCCCAAATCGCAACTGACAATGGCTACTGCGTCCACACGGTTGTCTCGGGCAAGACCGAGTGGGAGTGCAACATCACGATCATGCTTGCCGCCGGCAACATCACCGTCGAAGGCGAATTCTTCGATGATGGCACCGACTCCACATTCGCAATCACAGGCGGCACTCGCAAGTACGCCGACGTCGCTGGCACGATGCTGCTTCACGCCACCGGCGATCCCGTCGGAACAGAGTTCGACTTCACCTTCACCATCACCAACGACGATCGATGAAGCCAGGAAGCCCCTCATCGGCTCTGACGGACAGTTGAATCGCGGCACCGCGCAGTCATCGAGAAGAGGGGTTTACGACTTCGCCTGCAGGTGCGCTAGGTCCGCCAAGGCAGCCGTCGCGCAAGAGCGCCTGAATGAACGGCGTCACCTACGACACTGGCGCGCTGATCGCCGCCGACCGTAACGACTGACGAATGTGGGGACGGCACGCCGCCTTCCTCGTGCTCGAGGTCTCCCCCACCGCCCGGCCCCGGTGCTCGGCGAAGCGGGGCGCGGCGGATCACGCAAAGCAACCCTGTCTCATCTCCTCGCCCTGTGCGACAGCGCACCCCTCACCGATGACCAAGCCAAGGCCCTTGGCGTGCTCACGGCCCGCGCTGGGGATCTGGCGGGCGTAGGGGTTGAAGCCACAGCCAATTGAATTGATTCCGGCGGGAACCGGAACCCGACAAACGCCGACAGCAACTGACTCGACGATGCGACACGACGACGACGTCTCATCTCCCAGCCTCGCCGCCGGCACGCGATCTGTCGACGCAACAGAGCCCTTGGCCTCGGGTGCCGGTGCCGGCGGCGCCGACAACTTCCTCGGCGCAACGATAGGTCAGTGCTGTGACATGCGCGCCAGCGCCTGGAGTGAGAATTGAACTGCATCGTCTGGTGCCATTGCCCGACCGGCGTCGAGCAGTCTCGCGTAATCCTCGTCGCCGAGTTGGTCCTGCAGTTCCTCGCCAGCTTTGCGTAGCATTCTGGCGTCGGCGCCGTAGGGCGCGATCCGAGTGTCGGAGGGTGCTTCGGAGGCGCCGTAGAGCACGGCAGCGTCGGCGGTTGCGCCGACGCGCATGAGAAGAACGATCACCGTTCGCAAGGTGGTCCACAGGGGCGCCCAT
>JANLPB010000046.1:0-10333 GCA_031366885.1 Ilumatobacteraceae bacterium | reverse complement strand
ACTCGTTCGTGACTCATCCCGTGCCACCCTTAACCTTGCTGGCATGCCCGCCACCGAGCTCGACCAGATCGTCAATCTCTGCAAACGCCGTGGGTTCGTGTACCCGTCGGCGGAGATCTACGGCGGTTTTCGCTCCAGCTACGACTTCGGCCCGCTCGGTTCGCTGTTGCTGCGCAACGTCAAGGACGCGTGGGTGCGCTCGATGGTGCAGACCCGCGACGACGTCGTGCTCATCGACGCGTCCATCCTCTCCCCGCCCCAGGTGTGGGAGGCCAGCGGCCACCTCGCCAACTTCACCGACCCGCTCGTGGACTGTATGAACTGCAAGCAACGCTTCCGCGAGGACCACCTCACCGACCCGAACGTGTGCCCCAGCTGCGGGGCCAAGGGCTCGTTCACCGCAGCGCGTGCGTTCAACCTCATGTTCAAGACCTTCGCCGGCCCGGTGGAGGGCTCCGGTGCCGAGGTCTACCTGCGCCCGGAAACCGCGCAGGGCATGTTCGTCAACTTCGTCAACGTGTTGCAGACCAGTCGCAAGAAGCCGCCGTTCGGTATCGCCCAGGTCGGCAAGAGCTTTCGCAACGAGATCACGCCGGGCAATTTCATCTTCCGCACCCGCGAATTCGAGCAGATGGAGCTCGAATTCTTCGTGCCTCCGGCGGAGAGCGCGCAGTGGTACGAGTACTGGTGTAACGCGCGTCTTCAGTGGTACATCGACCTCGGCATCCCCGCCGAGATGTTGATCCTGCGTCCGCACGACGCCGACGAACTCAGCCATTACAGCAGCGGCACCAGCGACATCGAGTTCATGTACCCGTGGGGTTGGGGCGAGCTAGAGGGTGTGGCGCAGCGCACCGACTACGACCTCAAGCAGCACGCCCAGCACAGCGGTCAGAAGCTGGACTACTTCGATCAGGGCACCAACGAGCGCTATGTGCCGTATGTGATCGAGCCGGCTGCGGGCGTCAACCGTGCAATGGCCGCATTCCTGCTGGCTGCCTACGACGAGGACATCATCAACGACGAGCCGCGTACCGTGCTTCGCCTGCACCCGCGGTTGGCGCCGTACAAGGTGGCCGTCTTGCCGCTGAGCAAGAAGGACACGCTCACTCCGCTGGCTCGCCAGATCTACGCAACGCTCGCCGAGCGCTACATGGTCGACTACGACGAGACGCAAGCCATCGGCAAGCGCTACCGCCGCCAGGACGAGATTGGTACGCCGCTGTGCGTCACCGTCGACTTCGACTCGTTGGAAGACGGCGCCGTCACGATTCGCGAGCGCGACACCACCGCCCAAGTGCGCGTGCCCATCGACGTTCTACTCGGCGAAATCAGCGCCCGTCTCGGCTTCTGACGCGTCAGCCGCCGCCGGCGGCTTCATGGATAACACAAGGCCGTCAAGCTCGATCACGATCTCAGGTTGGCCGGAGGCGTTGACGATTCCGACGGGGTCGGCGATCTTGCGTTGGATGCTCATGACGTCACCGTACTGACCGTTGGCAGTAGTCAGTTCGCGACCCACTACGCAGTGGCCAAGGGCAGTCGAATGGAGAGTCGAGCGCCACCATTTGGAGCGCTGCCGGCGGCGACTTGTCCGCCCATGCCGGTGACGAGTTCGTTCACGATCGCGAGGCCGAGTCCGCTCGAGTTCTCGCGTCGCTCCGGCGCGTGGCGGGCGACGTACAGACGCTCGAACACGTGCGGCTGGTCATGAGCTGCGATGCCCGGGCCGTCGTCGTCGACCGTGACGACTGCCCACCCGTCCTCAGCGCGCGTGGAGACCAGGACTGCGCTGCGAGCGTATTTACCAGCGTTCTCCACCAAGTTGGCGAGCGCCTGGGCGAGCCGGTCTGGGTCGGCGTTCACCATCAATGGGCCGCTCGTGACGGGATGGAAGGTGACTCCGGGTTTCGAGCCCGCTGCGGCTTCAGTGACGGTGTGTGCGGCGCCCGAAACATCTACGGACTGTAGGTGGAAGTTGAAGCTGTGTGCCTGCAGCTTGGCCATCTCCAGCAGGTCGGCGACCAATCGTTCGAGGCGTGCAGATTCGGCTCGGATGACGGTCGCAGCGCGCTGTGGGTCCACCTTCGCCTCCTCGATCGCTTCGGCGTAGCCCCGGATCGATGTCAGGGGAGTGCGCAGGTCATGACTCACCGACAACAGGAACTGCTGCTCGAGGTCTCGTGAGCGTTGTAGCGCGGCAGCCATGCCATTGACGTTGCGGGAAAGCTCCGCCAGTTCGTCGTGATGGTGCGCCGGGGGTTCGGCGAGCCGTGTGCCCAGGTGGCCGGCTGCGATCTGCTGCGTCGCTGCTGAGGCTTCGCGGATCGGCTTGCCGAGTCGGCGTCCGAGGAAGTAGGCGGCACCGAACGCGAGGAGAATTGTGGCGCCCGAGGCCCACACGAAGAGCCGGAACGACGGTCCCAGGCCGGGGTCAATTCGTCGAGTCATCACCACGACGTACTGACGACCGGCTGGGCCGGCAGCCGGCGCGGCGGCGTACGCGAGCCGTCCCCTATTGTCGGCGACGGACTGTCCGCTGGCCAGGACCTCGAGTTGGATGTCGTCGATGCTCAGGGAAGCAGGCAGGTCCCCCTCGATCGCGCCGCTGCGCTGAACGATCAACACCGAGATGTCGTCGAACTCGACCAGCTGGCGCATCGCCGCCAGCACACGCAGTCGGTTCCGCAACTGCTTGGCCTGCTGCGCTGCGCTCAGCGATTCATCGATGTCGAGGATCTCGCCGATGTTGCCTGCCATCTGCTCGGCTTGCGTGTGCAGTTCATTCACGGTCGTGGTTCGGGCGCGTGCCGCCGACAGCAGCAGCGTGCCGGCGCCTGCCAGCAGGAGGGTCGCGATGACGACACTGACGATCACCGTTGCAAGCCGTCGAGTCATCGTTGTCCAGACTTGCCGAGAGGTGTGAGCATTGTGTTAGCCCAACCGATACCCAATGCCCCACACTGTCGCCAGTGGGAGGTCGTCGCCCAACTTCTTGCGCAGCTGGCGAACATGGACATCGACGGTGCGATCGTCGCCGATCCAATCTGCGCCCCAGACGCTGTCCAATAATTGTTGCCGTGAGAGTGCGATGCCCTGGTTGCGCGCCAGGTGAGCGATCAGGTCGAACTCGCGGGTAGCCAAGGCCACGACGTCACCCTTGCAACGAGCCTCACGGCGCGTAACGTCCACCTCGTACTCGTCGCCAACGTGAATGACGTCGTGGTCGTCGCGAGCGTCGGGCTGGCCTCGGCGAAGGATCGCCTTCACCCGCGCCACGATCTCGCGAGGGCTGAACGGCTTGGTGACGTAGTCGTCGGCTCCCAGCTCCAGACCAAGAATTCGATCGATCTCTCCATCGCGGGCGGTCAGGAAGAGCACCGGTACGTTGCTCTTCGAGCGCACCCGCCGGCACACCTCGAAGCCATCGATATCAGGCAACCCAATGTCCAACAGCACCAACGCCGGCCGGTGTTGCTCGATCAACTCGAGACCTCGTTCGCCAGAAGACGCTTGCAGGACTCGGAAGCCCGCCTCGCGGAGGTAGAGATCCAGTAGGTCGGCGATGTTCGCATCGTCCTCGACTACCACGAGAGTGCGTTCCACTTCGGCCATCGACTCATGCTGCCACGCTGCTACCGTGCCCGCCGGGCATCGTCAGGTGCCATCAGCCTTTCGAAGGAGTGTCACGATGAGCAAGGTCGCAGTGTGGGTCCGTCTCCCGCTCAAGCCCGGTGTCCGCGCCGAGGCCGCCCAGGCATTTCAGGTGGCCGTCGACAACGTGCAGTCGGAGGAGGGCACCCTGGTGTACATCCTTCACGAGGAGGAAGCCGACCCGGATGCGCTCTTCGTGTACGAGCTCTACACCGAGCAAGCGGCGCTGATCGCCCACTCCAGCGCCGATTGGTTCAAGGCCTTCGGCCCCACACTGGCACCGTTCATGGCTGGCCGACCGGAGATGCACTTCCTCGCACCCGTCACCGGCAAGGGCCTCTGAGGCACCGACTGGGTCGCTGATGGCTACGTACCTCGACACCATCATCGCCCGCCACCGACGCGCCGCTGCGCTGGACGCAAGGCCGCTCGCATCATTGACCGAGAAGGCGATGGCCATGCTACCTGCCAGAGGCTTTCGCCACGCGCTCGCGGATCTGTCGCACCTTGCGGTCATCAGCGAGATCAAGAGACGTTCCCCGTCGAAGGGGGAGCTCAACTCTGGTCTCGACCCGGCCGCGCTGGCCCGTGACTATGAGCTTGGGGGAGCCTCGTGTCTCTCGGTGCTCACCGACGAGGAGTCATTCGGAGGGTCCGTTGAGGACCTGCAGGTGGCGCGAGCGGCATGTTCCCTTCCGGTGCTGCGCAAAGACTTCACCGTCTGCTCGCATGATGTCGTCGATGCCCGCTTGATGGGCGCAGATTGCGTGCTGTTGATCGCCGCGGCCCTCGACCCGGCAGAGCTGATCGCATGTCATCGGCTGGCCGTTGAGATCGGGCTCGACGTACTCGTAGAGATTCATGACGAAGCCGAGCTGGAGGTCGCACTCACAGCCGGGGCCAACCTTGTAGGTGTGAACCAGCGCGACCTGGTGACTTTCCAGGTGGACCACGAGCGTGCGCTGCGCATGGCGGCGGTCATGCCCACCGGCGTCGTGCGGGTGGCCGAAAGCGGGGTGCGCGGCCCCACCGATGCTGCCGCGCTGCACGCCGCCGGCTACCACGCGGTGCTGGTTGGCGAGACGCTGGTCACCAGTGGAGACCCAGCGGCGGCCGTGGCGGCACTCATCATCTGCTGAGTCATCGTCCAAGCGGCAAATGGATGCCGCTGCCGACGGGCCGGTCGGGGTACCGTGACGACTGCATGTTCGTGAAGATTTGCGGTATCACCAACGAGGACGACGCACTGTTTGCTGTCGCAATGGGTGCCGACGCGGTCGGGTTCATTTTTGCCCCGTCGCCGCGTCAGGTGGCCGCGCAGCAGGTGTACGACATCACCCGACGGTTGCCTCCTGAAATTCTCACCGTCGGCGTCTTCCGCGACGAGCATCCGTCGCGCGTGATCGACACCGTCAACCGGGCCGGCCTGAAGGCGGCGCAGCTGCACGGCCATGAAACCCCTGGGATGGTGCAAGATGTCGCCGCCAGCATCCGGTGGGTGATCAAAGTAGTGGTGGCGGGCTCTCCCGATGCGCGCCGCGCCAACGAGTTCGGCACCGACCTCATCATGGTCGAAGGGCCGAACCCCGGCTCCGGCAAGGTGTTCGACTGGTCGTTGGTCGAGGAGGTGGCGCAGGGCCCGCGCCTCATCCTGGCCGGTGGCCTCGATCCCGACAATGTTGCGGAAGCAGTTCGCATTGCGCGCCCGTGGGGTGTAGACGTTGCATCAGGCGTCGAGAAGTCGCCTGGCAAGAAAGATGCGCTCAAGGTCAAGGCGTTCATCGAGCGGGCTCGTGCGGCCGCCCCGGCGCAGCACCTCGGCCCCGACGTGATGCCGTACGACTGGGCCGACGACGATTTTTAGGTCCCCCACACTGTGCACGTTCACGACAGGAGTTCTGCAATGTCATTGATGGCCCCGCCGTCAGACACCGGTCGCTTCGGCGAGTTCGGTGGCCGCTACGTTCCCGAGACACTGGTGCCCGCATGCCAGGAGCTGGAAGCGGCATTCATCGAGGCCTGGGCCGACCCTGTGTTCCGCGCCGACCTCGACCATCTGCTGCGCACATATGCGGGGCGCCCGTCGATTCTCACCGAATGCAAGAACCTCAGTGAGCAGCTGGGCATCCGCCTGGCGTTGAAGCGCGAGGACCTGAACCACACCGGCTCACACAAGATCAACAACGTGCTCGGGCAGGCCCTGCTCGCCAAACGGATGGGCAAGAAGCGCCTTGTCGCGGAGACCGGTGCCGGCCAGCACGGTGTCGCCAGTGCGACTGCGGCGGCCCTGATGGGCATGGAATGCAAGGTGTACATGGGCGCGGTCGACGTCGAGCGCCAGGCACTGAACGTGTTCCGCATGAAGCTGCTCGGCAGCGAAGTCGAAGCAGTGCACAGCGGTAGCCGCACCCTGAAGGACGCTGTCAATGAGGCGATGCGCGATTGGGTGGCCACCGTCGAGTCCAGTCACTACTGCCTCGGCTCGGTGATGGGCCCGCATCCGTACCCATGGATGGTGCGCGAGTTCCACCGTGTGCTCGGCAGCGAGGCCCGCGAGCAAAGCATCGAGATCTGGGGCGACGTGCCCGACGTGGCGGTTGCCTGCGTCGGCGGAGGCAGCAACGCCATGGGGCTCTTCAGCGGCTTCGTCGACGATCGCACACGTTTGGTTGGCGTCGAGCCCGCCGGGGGAGCGGCCGTCGCCCGCGCTCAGCCCGGGGTGGTGCACGGTATGCGCAGCTACCTGATGCAAGACGAGTACGGCCAGGTGCTGGAAGCACAGAGCATCTCCGCCGGTCTCGACTACCCGGGCGTTGGCCCCGAGCATTCGTACCTGGCGTCCATCGGCCGTGCCGAGTATCCGAATGTCACCGATGCCGAGGTGATCGAGGCCTTTCAGCTGATGGCCAAATCCGAAGGCATCATCCCCGCGCTCGAGTGCGCTCACGCGATGGCCTGGATCGTGCGGGCAGCGCCGGAGATGCAAGGTCAGACGGTGCTGATGAACCTGTCGGGTCGCGGCGACAAGGACGTAGCTCAGATGATGGACGTACTGGGTAAGGACGTGACGGGGTGAGCGGCTCGCCCAGTGAATTTGGTGCGCTGGAGGCTGAGTTCCGCGAGAAGCGCGCCGCCGGTCGCAAGTTGCTGGCGCCGTACATCACCGGCGGATATGTGGGCTGGCAAGACGCCGTGCGTGCAGCGGCGGCCGCCGGAGCCGACACCATCGAGATTGGCATTCCGTTCAGCGATCCGGTGATGGACGGCCCCGTCATTCAGCAAGCCTCTCAGGCAGCGCTGGAGGCGGGAGCGACGCCTGTGTCGATCCTGCAAGACGTCCGCAGCCTGGATGTTTCGATTCCTCTCACGGTGATGACGTACTACAACACGGTTCATCACGCCGGGCACGAACGTTTCGCAGCCCAACTCGCGTCGGCGGGTGTATCAGCGGCGATCGTGCCCGATCTTCCGCTGGAGGAATCGGGCCCGTGGTGCGCGGCCGCTGATGCTGCCGGCATCGAGACGGTGATGTTGGCCGCACCGACCGCCCCCGACTCGCGGCTGCCGCTGGTCGTCGCCCGCGCCAGGGGTTTCGTCTATTCGGTCGGCCTGCTCGGAGTCACTGGCGAGCGTGACGCGCTGGCCAACACGGCGGCCGCTCTTGCTCGTCGGCTGAAGGCAGTCACCGATGTTCCCGTGCTGATCGGTGTTGGGGTCTCGAACGCGCAACAGGCGCGCGAGGCCTGCGAGGTGGCCGACGGCGTGGTGATGGGTGCGTCAGTGATGCGCCGGCTCATCGAGGGTGGCCCGGACGCAGTCGGCGATTTCGTCGCTGACGTACGTCGCGCACTCAGCCAATGACCGACCTGTCGTGTGAGCTATGCGCCGCCGATCGCGTCACAGAGTGGTTCTACGAAGACGATGAGTGCTGGATCGCGGAATGCGAGGCGTGCTATGTCCCGATGGTGGTATGGAAACGACACGACCCGAACCCCACAGAGGAGATTCGGGTCGTACTGCACGCTCGATTGAGCGAGGTTGTCGTTGCGCACTACGGGTTCGAGTATTGGCTGGACGACAACATGCGGTCGATTCCGACCCATTATCACGCCCACGCTCGCCCCCGTGGTGGGTATTCCGGCCACGGCTTACGCCGTGGATGACGTCACTTGACGCCGCCGATGACCTTCCACATGTCGAATCCCGCCTTTCCCTTGAGTAGATGCTCGTGAAGTTGTTCAACGATCATGAATGTTCTTGAAGGAAACCCTCAAGGGACATCACGCTGCGTCACAATACCACGACTGGTAGGGAGTCTTGCAAGTCCCTTGACAGAGTTTCTTGCGGAAATTGTGACGAGTGCCTCCTTCGGGTAGGCGGCCGGCTGCTGGTTAGGCTTCCGAGATGCTCACCGTTGGTTCTCCAGCACCAGACGTCGTCTTGACGAATCAGAACGCCGAGGTCGTTGACCTGGCCACACTTCGTGGGAGGCGAGTGCTGGTGTTCTTCTATCCAAAGGCGAATACGCCCGGGTGTACCCAGCAGGCCTGCGGTCTGCGTGACGTGGCCGCGTCAGTCGACAACACCGTGATCGTCGGCATCAGCCCTGACAAGCCTGCGGCGCAGAGGAAGTTCGACGACAAGTACGAACTGGGCTTCGACCTGCTGGCTGACACGGACCACACCGTGGCCGAAGCCTTTGGCGTCTGGCAGGAGAAGGTCAACTACGGCAAGCGGTACATGGGGATTGTCCGCTCGGCCTTTCTCATTGACGCCGGCGGCCTCATCGAACAGGCGTGGTACAAGATCAGCCCCGCCGACACGCCCAAGAAGATGCTGGAAGCGGTGGGCAAGTGAGCGCGTTCCCAACGCCCGAATCCATCCTGCCGCACCGCCCGCCGTTTCTGTTTGTCGACGAGATCACAGCGCTCGAACCGGGCCTCAGCGGTGCGGGTGTCTGGCACCTCACCGGCGACGAGTGGTTCTTCGGCGGTCACTTTCCGGGCCGACCGACCCTGCCGGGAGTGCTGATGTGTGAGGCGATCGCGCAGATGGGGGCCATCGCTGTCCTCACCGACTCACGGTTCGTGGGCAAGCTGCCGCTCTTCGGCGGTCTGGACTCCGCCCGTTTCCGTCGCCAGGTCGGCCCGGGCGACACATTGGAACTGGAAGTCGAACTTGGCCGTATGTCGGCACGTGCAGGCAAGGGCGTGGGTCGGGCGCTGCTCGCCGGCAAGGTTGCCTGCGAGTGCGAGCTGATGTTCGTGCTCGTCGACGCCTGATCCTTACGTCTCGACGGCGGGTCTCGCGCGGCCACACCCAGATGCGAGTGCCACGGTGCCTGTCCGAGTGCCACAGCGCCATCCGAGTGGGTACTCGCACCCCGGAGTGCGAGTACCCACTCGGATCCCCATCACCGACTCGCGGTGAGCCGAAATCCGGCCGCGCGTGAGCCGACGCCCATTCAAGAGCATTGGGTTGGGGCTGGGCGTGTGGTGACGAGGGTTAGGAAGCAGGGGCAAGGATGATGGTGCCGTTGTGGCCACCGAAGCCCAAGCTGTTCGACATCGTCGGGCCTGGGGTCCAGGCTCGAGCGGCGCCCAGCACGACATCGATCTCGAAGCCGTCGTCGAGCACCGTGGTGCCAGCGGTCGGCGGGATCAACGAGTGCTCCATCGACAACAGGACGGCAGCGGCTTCCAGCGCCCCAGCCGCGCCAAGTGCGTGGCCGGTGACTCCCTTGGTGGACGTCACGGGTACGGCGCCAGGACCAAAGACAGACGCGATGGCGGCGGCTTCGGCGGCGTCGTTGAGAGGAGTCGAGGTGCCATGTGCGTTGATCTGACGGATGTCGGCGATGGTGAGGCCTGCGTCGCGCAGCGCGAGGTTCATGCATTTGATGGCGCCGGTACCCCCGGGGGCGGGAGCGGTGATGTGGTGCGCATCGGCGTTGCTGGCGGCACCGATCACCTCGCCGATAATTGTGGCGCCGCGGTCAACCGCCACGGACCAGTCCTCCAGCAACAACACTGCAGCGCCCTCACCGAGCACGAAACCGTCGCGGTCGGGGGAGAAGGGTCGGCTGTTGCCACTACTGCTGAGCGCCGTCATGTTGCCGAATGATGCGACGGCGATGGGGCAGGCTGCACTTTCGCTGCCACCCGTGATGCAGGCGTCGATCATGCCCCAAGCGATCAACCGCGCCGCGTAGCCAATGGCGTGAGTGGAGGCAGCGCACGCCGTGGTGATGGTCTCGTTCGGGCCCTGCAGGCCATAGCGCATGGAGATGGCTGCACCGGGAGCGTTCGGCATCATCATCGGGACGAGGAACGGCGAGACACGACGCTCGCCCTTCTCGATGAGAACTTCGATCTGTTCCTCCGTCGACCGCAGCCCACCTACCCCGGTGGCGAAGATGGTGCCGAAGCGACTGGAGTCGATGTCAGGCCGGCCTGACTGCTCGAAGCACTCGGCCGCGGCGGCCAAGGCGAATTGCTCCACCTTGTCCGCGCGGCGTGCTTCCTTCGCATTTGCGAAGTAGGGGGTGGGGTCCCAGTCGGCGATCTCCACCGTGCGACCGGTGGTGATACCCGGGCCGTTGAGGCCGGCCCTAACGGCCTGCTTGCCGAGGCCGCAGGGTGCGACCACGCCGTACCCGGTGTTGGCAACGCGCCGACCA
>JANLPB010000038.1:0-13998 GCA_031366885.1 Ilumatobacteraceae bacterium | reverse complement strand
TGGTCGGCGGCTACCGGGCACCACCGATTTTGTTCTGACACGGGCGTCCAATTCGAACTCAGGCATGTTACGGTTGTGTTGCGATTGTGACGGGAGCTGCAATCGAATCCACATTCCGCGGGCCCGGAAATTCAAGGAGTTCTTCTATGCATGCACCTCGTTCGCTTGGCGCGTACGGCCTCACCATGATCCTCGGCCTGGCCGGTGGTTGTGGTGCCATCCAGAAGTGTGCGCCACCGACGGTCACCGCCCCACCGGTCGCCCCAACGGTGACCAGCTCGCCGTGTACCGACCTGGTGAACTCCGAGCGGGCGAAGGCCGGGCTCGGTCCGGTCGCCGAGGTGGGCTCGATCAATCAAGCAGCGCAGGGTCAGTCCGTGTACCAGGCGGAGCAGCAGACGATGACCCACACCGGGGCGGATGGGTCTAATGCCGGGCAGCGCATCGAGGCCGCAGGTTTCGCGTGGAGCACGTGGGCGGAAAACGTCGCCGCAGGTCAAACTGACTGTGCAAGCGTGATCGGCGCATGGATGGGCAGCGATGGGCATCGCGCCAACATCTTGAGCTCGGCGATGACGTCGATTGGCATCGGTTCCGCAACCGGCGCGAACGGCGTCATCTATTGGACGCTGGACTTGGCCGCAGCCCGCTGACACCTGGGTCACTGGCGGGCGTAGAATTTTCGTATGAGCTCGAGCTCGATCACTCCGACAGACGAACGACCGACGTGGCGCGGGTGGTTTCACGTCGGCGCGTTCCTTCTCTCCATTCCCGGTGGGCTGCTGCTCATCCTCGCCGCCGATCACGCGGTGGCACGTGTTGCAGCGTCCATCTATGCGGTCAGCTTGCTACTCGGGTTTGGCACGTCGGCCGGCTATCACCGTCTTGCGCGCAACGAGCGCACTCAGGCCATCATGCAGCGGCTGGACCACTCCATGATCTTCGTGCTCATCGCTGGCAGCTACACGCCCGTGTGCTTGCTCGGGCTGCCTCCTGCGTGGGGCATTCCGCTGCTGTGCGCGGTCTGGACGTTTGCCGCGGTGGGCATCTTGCTCAAGCAGTTTGCGTTCGAACGTTTCAGGGTTTTGGAGTACTCGCTGTACCCCATCCTCGGCTGGAGCCTCGTCGTCGCCGCGCCGGTGCTGTTGCGCCACATGACGCCGCTCGAGCTGTCGCTGCTGCTGGCCGGTGGCCTGCTGTACACGATCGGCATTCCGGTGCTGGTGCGTGAGCGCCCGAATCCGTGGCCGGCAACGTTCGGGTATCACGAGATCTGGCACGGCTTCACCGTTGCGGCCGGCGCCTGCCACTTCGCTACGATGGGTCTGCTCGTCCGAGGCTGACTGGCTAGTTGCTGATCACGTCGAAGCCCAGTGACAGCGCGACGGGTATCTGCATTGGGTCGAAGGTCACGAACGTGATCGGCCGTGGCAACCGGTCGGCGGCGGCCAGGTGAAGCGCGTCGGCAAGTCGAAGTGGCTGCTCGCGCATCAGCTGCGCAGCGCGGTCCAGGCAGCGCTGGTCGACCGGCACCACCGCATAGCGGTCCCACTGGAGACGCAGCGCGTCCTCCAGATCAGCCTTCAAGATTGGCTCGTTGGTCAGCTTCGAGATGAGAGCGAGCGCTTCCGTCAGCGCGAGCGCACTGACGCACGTGGGGTTCGCGATCGCGTCGAGGGCGTGGCGTCTCACCGAGGACTCCACGTGAAGTGCCACCACCGCGCTCGTGTCGAAGAAGACGGTCATCCACGTAGCTCTTTGAGGGCGCGATCGAGACGAACCCCGCTCCAGATGGCAATCGGGGTGCCAGGTCGAAACGCGTCGGTTCGTCGCGGCGCGATGACGGCGCCCGCTGCCACGAGGTCGGCCAACACGGTCTGGCCCTGCTCGGCCTCGATGGGCCCGAGTTGTGCGACGGCGCGACCGTCGACGGAGATGACGACGCGGTGGCCACTG
This sequence comes from Ilumatobacteraceae bacterium, assembly GCA_031366885.1. Taxonomy (GTDB): domain Bacteria; phylum Actinomycetota; class Acidimicrobiia; order Acidimicrobiales; family Ilumatobacteraceae; genus UBA668. Next base: position 12,042 of record JANLPB010000038.1, on the reverse strand, counting down.
CCGGCGCGTCGTACGGCGGCGGCCAGATCGCTTCGTAACTCTCGGATGCCGATCATGTGTACACGAGTGTACGCGCGTCGAATGGCGAAGTCCGTCACCGGCCATCCACACTGTCGCCATGAACTTTGCCTTCACCGAAGAACAAGAAGAACTGCGTAAGACCGTCCGGGCGTTCCTGGAGGCTAAGAGCCCCGAGACCGCCGTGCGCGAGCAGATGGAAACCGATTCCGGCTACGACACTGCTGTGTGGAGCCAGATGGGCGAGCAGTTGGGTCTGCAAGGACTGGCGATCCCCGAGGAGTTCGGTGGCTCCGGCTACACATTCGTCGAGCTGGGCATAGTGCTCGAGGAGCAGGGCCGCGCGTTGCTGTGCGCCCCGTTCTTCAGCACCGTCGTGCTGGCCGCCAACACGCTGTTGCACAGCGGCGACGATGCGGCTAAGGCCGCGCATCTCCCCGGTATCGCCAGTGGTGAGACCATCGCCACGTTGGCCTTCACCGAGCCGAGCGGCAAGTGGGACGAAAGCGGCATCACCACCGAGGCCACCGCTGCGGGTGACGCCTGGGTGCTCAACGGCGTCAAGAGCTTCGTGCTCGACGGCCACACCGCCAGCCTCGTCATCGTGGCTGCTCGCACCGCCAAGGGGGTGTCACTGTTCACGGTTGCTGGCGATGCCGCCGGCCTCACTCGCACCGCGCTTTCCACGATGGACCAGACACGCAAGCAAGCCAAGCTCGAGTTCGCGAACACGACGGCAACCTTGCTGGGTACCGAGGGCGAGGGGTGGGCCGTGCTCAGCACCGTGCTCGATCTTGCTGCTGTCGGCCTTGCCGCCGAGCAGGTTGGTGGCGCACAGAAGGTGCTCGAGCAGGCAGTCGAGTACGCCAAGGTGCGCGTGCAGTTCGGTCGCCCGATCGGTTCGTTCCAGGCAATTAAGCACAAGTGCGCCGACATGTTGCTCGAGGTCGAGTCGGCCAAGAGCGCTGCCTACTACGGCCTGTGGTGCGCCGCCGAGCAGAACGACGAGCTGCCGTCGGTGGCCTCGTTGGCCAAGGCGTACTGCAGTGAGGCGTACTTTCACGCCACCGCCGAGAACATCCAGATCCACGGCGGCATTGGCTTCACCTGGGAGCACCCGGCCCACCTGTACTTCAAGCGTGCCAAGAGCAGCGAGCTGCTGTTCGGCGACCCCACGTACCACCGCGAGCTGCTCGCTCAGCGGATCGGCCTCTAATCCTGCGAGAGAGTCTCTCGCTCATTGCGCACGGCCCGGGGGTTCGCCTCCGGGCCGTTGCCGTTTTTACGCACGCTTTTTGGTGAGCCAGGTGACTACGGGTTCGGTGCTGCGGATGTGCAGCCGGGGACCCCACGCCGAGTAGAGAAGGATGCAATAGACGGCGCGCACGCCGTCGCGCCAGCCGATCTTCTTGCCCTCGTCGTAGGTGCGTCCGTCGTAGCTGATGCCGACTTCGTACATACGCCATCCACCGCGGGCGACCTTGGCAGTCATCTCCGGTTCGATACCGAACCGGTTCTCCTCTAGCTCGAAGGACTGCAGGACATCACGACGGAACGCCTTGTAGCACGTCTCCATGTCGGTGAGGTTGATGTTGGTGAACATGTTGGACAGCGTGGTGAGGAAGCGGTTGCCCACCGAGTGCCAGTAGTACAGCACCCGATGCCCGTCGCCGCCCATGAAGCGACTGCCGAACACGACATCGGCCGAGCCGCGCAGCAGCGGTGCCATCATCTGCTCGTAATCGTCGGGGTTGTATTCGAGGTCGGCATCTTGGACGATCACAAATGGCTGGCTGGCCTCTGCGAAGCCCCGACGCAATGCAGCGCCCTTGCCCTGGTTCGGAGATTGGCTCAGGAGCCGAACTCGGGTGTCGCTGACGCTGGCAACGAGTGCTGCGGTGCGGTCGCTCGATGCGTCGTCGACCACCAAAACCTCGGCTGTGTACGGCGAAGCCAGGACCTTCTCAAGGATCTCGAGAATGGTCGCCTCTTCGTTGTAGGCAGGCATCACCACGCTGAGACAGGCGATTAGTTCTGGCACATTGCTCGTGGTTGGCACGGTGCGGAAATCTATCGGCGTTGCATGTTCACGCGGTATCAGCGGTCCGCCGCCGGCGGCTGGGTGCCCACCACAACGCTGCCATTCCCATCCAGCCCAGCACCATCACGATGACCGACGGTGCCACCCACGTGGGCTTGTACTTCAGCTCGATGTGGTGGCTGCCATCAGCGACCGCGACACCGGCCCACACCCCGTCGACGGGAATCACGGTGGCCGACTTGCCATCAACGGTCGCTGTCCAGCCCTCATCGAACTGCTCGTTGAACGTCACTACGGCGGCGTGAGCGAGCTGCACGTTGGACGCGCGCTCACCACTTTCGGACGAGGTCGATTCGAACGAGCCGGGCGCGCACGAATCTGTGCACGAGAGCACCGCGCTGTCGTTCTCCACCAAACCAATGTCGGTGTAGTCGTCGAGGCTGGCGCGCAGCGTGTTGCCGGCGGTCTCGGGGCTGTCGACCAGTGATGTGCCGTACCAGGCGGTCACGTCACCGTGCCACGACGGGTTCTCGAACAGCTGGAAGTAGCCGGTGGTCGCGCGCTGCTTCCAGCCCGGAAGGCTGACCGACGAGGGGCCGCGTGCAGGGTCGTACAGCACGAAGCGGATGCCCATGCGAGCGAACGCGTCGGGCTCGAGGACGTAGGGCACCTGGGCGCCGAAGATCATGTCGTTGGACGAAGGGTTGATCTGCAGAAGTGCCGCGTGCCAGCGACGGCTGATGGCGACGCCGCCGTCGTACCCGTCCAGCAGCCGCACGCCCGCGAGGGTGTTGGCGTTCGGACGCAGCCCGGCGACCAGGTATGCGGCATCGGCGTCGCCGTTGATCAGTTGTTGTGTCAGGCCTGTCTGCTGTGCCAGCCAGCGTTCGGTGGGCCCGATGAGCTGCGATGTGTCGGTGACGTCGGCGTCGCCGTGGTTGATCATCCGAGCGATGGGCATACCGAGTTCGAAAACTGCAAGAAGGGCGACTGCTCCGCCGACGATGATTCGGAACTCTCGGCGAGGCACGACGGCCAAAGCCACAACGCAAGAGGCGGCGACGAACCAGAACACCGTGTTGCCGAGGCCGGCGGTTTCGACACCGACGAGCGCGGAGACTCCGATGATCACCATGGCCACGACCACCGCGAGGCCGCCGCGGCGCGACGTGCCCTGACGCAGGCGGTCGACGCCTGCGCCGGCCAGAACGATCAAGACCATGACCAGCACCCAGTTCCAACGCGCCGACACGCGCGGTTGGTCGAAGCCGGGCAGAAACGCCCGTGCTAATCGCAGCGTTGGCGACCGCGGTCCCAACGACAAGGTGGCTGCAAAGGCCCCGACTGCGCCCAGAGCGACCAGCGACCATCGTCGGGTGAGCACGACGGTGACGACGCCGACGATGCCGAGCGCGACCACGACCACACCGGCATACGTGATTCGTTCGCCTTGGCCCCACAGCCAGAACAGCTGATGGAGTGGCTCGCCGATCAGAATTCGCGGAAACACCCGCATCGGCACCACGTAGCCGGGGTTCAGCAGCGCAGCGCTGTCGCGTGACGCGGCCGCCGCTGCGTGCATGCTCTGTCGCAGGGCCAGCAGCATTGGCGCGGCCATCACGATGCTGAGAGCGCCGGCACCGGCGAGCAGCCGAACGGTGCGCCAGGCGCGATGTTCGATGACGAGGCCGACGGCCCACGCGCCCAGCAGCGTGAACGCCATCAAGACCGACTGCGGGTGGCCCGACGCCAGAATGCACCACAACGTGAGCGCAAGGGCGCCGATGGCGCGGCGCGGTCGGGTGGACGTCACCACGGCGTGAATGCACACCGCTGCCACCGGGACCCATGCCAGCGGCGGGAAGTGCACCAGGAGCGGACTGCGAAAGGCCGTCGCGCCGGACCACATTGCGGCGATCGCCATTGCGGCGGGTGCGGGACGGGCGAAGTGCAGCCGCCGGCCCAGCAGGTAGAAGCCGACCCCCATCAGCAACAGATGCAAGGCGAGTTCGACATGCGTCCCTACCAGATCGGGGAACGGCGCGGCCAGGAGATGGCCGGGGTAGAGGGCAGCGGTTTGAGGGTTGCCGAGATGGGGGGTGCCGGCAAACGTGGTATTCGACCACAGGGCCAGCCGCCCGTGTCGCCATGCGTCAAGCGTGACCTGCTGGGCGGGGGTGGCGTAGGTGACGTCGTCGAAGCCGACGCCGGAGAGAAGAATTCGCGCCGCCCCGAATAGCCATGCGACGACGATGAGGGCGCCATCGACCTGGGTCGCTCGTGGCGTTCTTCGGAGTCGGCAGCGGGCTCGCTCGCGCTGCGACGTTGGGGGTTGCGCCGGTTCCGTCACGGCACGACTCTAGTGACGAAGACGGTGGCTGAATCGGCTCCGGATAGCGTTGCCCTGTGGCCACCGCGACTCTCGTCTACATCGTCATCGCTGCGGTGCTGGTGTTCGTGCTCGCCGCAGTGGTCGTCGGGCGCGAGGCGCACCGTCTCGATGCTGTCGCCCCCCGTTCGGTGTACATACCGCAGGAGGCGTTGGAGTTCGTCGCCGAGTACCTCCCGGTGGAATCGCAAGCGCGGCTGACGCCTGACGAGCTCGAGCTGCTGCTGCTGGCACACATGCGCTGGCTGCACGCCAAGGGGCTGCAACCCTCGAATGTCATCGATCGACGGCAAGACATCGCCGAGACCGTGGTCATCACCGACGACACGGTTGCCGGATACCTGCTGGGCGAGGCAGAGCGCGAAGGCATCGAGATTCTCGACGACGTCGATGTGGTCAATGTGGTCGACGCGCATCTTGCCTACTTCGACGCGATCGGTGCCGTCGGCCCGCAAGCCGTCGACGGCGAGTTGTGGGGCGAGCCGGATCTGCCCACGCACGACGAGTAGCACCGATCCGGCCCGGCGGCTAGGCCGCACGGCGGTTGGGTGGCCCGGTGTTGTGTACCGTGCCGTCGGGTAATCGAAGGATGAGTGTTCGGCCGGGGCCGAGTGTGATGATCCAACCGTCGCGGTGGACGCGGGTGTGGTGGTACACGCACAACGGCAGCAGGTCTTCGAGGTCGGTGCGGCCTGCGTGGCGCCACCACACGATGTGATGGATTTTGCATCGATCGAAGTGGGTGCCGCACCCGGGTATCCCACAGGTGGCATACAGCGCTTGCAGCGCGCGGCGTTGGCCGCGGTTGGCGAGTCGTGTGCTGCGCCCTAGGTTCAGTTCCCCGGGCGCGTAGAGCACGACCCCGTTGCGCACGATCACGGGGTGCACCTCGCCGTCGCCGAAAAGCTCGACCAGCACCGAGTACGGGATCTCCACCGGCAGCCCCCAATCGGCGTGCGGCCAACGACCGCCGTCAAGTTTCGTGGGTTCCGTCGCCTGCGACTGGTTATCGCGGTCGGGTTCGGTGGGTTCCGACGAGGCGGCCGAGTCGTCGCGGTCGGCTTCGATGACGACTACGAATTCGGGTCGCCCCGCCCGCTGCGCGACACCACCGTCGTGGATGATTCGTGCGAGCGCGCACGCGGCCAAGAACTCGTTCTTTGCTTGCGGGTCGGTGGGGCAACCATCGGGTACTGACTCTGCGAACGCGGCTTCGATCTCGGCCTGCAGCCGGGCGTTGAGCCGCACACCGGTCAACGGATCGAACTTGCCTGACAGGCACCACATCCCGTCAGCATCAGTCCACCGGCGTAACCGTGCTGCTTTCTTTTGACGCTCGAACCGCTCAGACCCGTCATCCGCGCGAAGTGACTCCGCCTCGCGTTCTAACCGTTTGCGAAAATCTGACACCGAGCCGTGTGTGGCTACCGCGACCAACCGATCGGCCCGTTGCAACAACTTGTCCCGGGCCACACCATCGAGCCCTTTGGCGACCTTGGTCACCGCGTCAACATGCGCCGGTGTCACCGACCCGTCGTCCAACGCGTCAGCCAGCGCGGGCACCGCCCCCAGCGTGCCGGCGCGCTCCAACACCCGCGACGCCTCGTGCTGCGACCCGCGCCCGGCCTCAGCAATGGCCTGCTCGGGAAACGACGCACATCCAGCCAACCGAGACGACAGATCCGCATCCGCCGACGCCAACCACGACCGCACCACCGTGATCGACCGAAGGCCGCTCTCCAGTGCTGTGCGGTCCGCTAACGAATCAGCGCGCACCGCCCCAACACCCAGAATCCGCTCGATCACCGCCGTGACATCCATACGAACAACCGTACTCAAGGGGTGTGACAGAGTTTATTCAGAACTCACTCAGGCCTATCCGGTCTGGGTGGGGAAGTTGCCGCAATAGCCCGAGATCAGGCGAAAGGCCTCGTCTGCCTGTGCCGGCAGCTCAAGCGAGCCGGCCTTCGACATCGTGCCGAGAGAGGCGGTGTACGAGAGCGCAGCGCTGTTGGAGATGTCGGTGCCACCGACGTACGCGTAGGTGTAGCTGACGAGATCGCGGATGCCTTCACCGTCGAGATCGACGCACCCGAAGCTCTCACCGCGAACAGGGGATAGAGAGACCGTATTGCCAGTGGAAGACAGGTGGCCGGCGCCGTACGAAGCGACCGCCGCACTGAAGCCATCCTGGTCAAAGTACCCGATGAGCAACTCGTCAGCCCCGTCGCCTTGGATGTCGAGAGGCAGAAGTCGCGTAGGGGAGGTGTAGCCGTGGGAAACCGGAATCGCAAGGACCGGGACCGACAACGACGTTCCGCAAACCCTTGTCAGCTTGTTGTCGGCCGTCCATCCCTTGTCGATTGTGATCGTTTCGTACCAGCCATCGCCGTCGAGGTCGGCGTAGGCGGTGTCGTCGACGGGTTCAACTGAGCATTGAACGGTGTCGCCCAATGACTCGCCCTCCGGCAGTTGCAGCGGCAGCCCTCGAACCGCTCGGTAGCCCTCGAACGTCGACGCAAGGAATGTTGCAGACCGTTCGTCGGCATCGACAGCAAACCCGGCTGTGACCGTCGACTCGACGTTGCTGAGAGTCGTTGGTAGCTGGCAGAGTGCCGCCTCGCACCATGCCTTCAGCGACGCAGCCAGGTCTGGGATGAGACCCTCAGCATTGAGCAGCGGTCGTACGTCAGAGCGGTCCTCGATGGACAGTCCACCCTCGCCGAGGAGCTTGGCGGCATCCCCGTAGCGCTGTTCGGCCAGCGCGGTCAGGTAGTCGAGCACCGTCTGCTGTTCCGGTGTCGTCGCCACCGCCGAGGCGAGCGTGGTAGCTGGCAGCTCGCTGGTCGACGTCGAGACGGCGGAGGTGGAGGGCGCCGCCGTCTGGGGAGGAGCGGATGTTGCGGGCGTCGTCGCCGCCGTGGCGGGCACCGTGATCTCGCCGGTGTTCGACGTCACCTGCGACTTGCCGGTCTGGGTCAGCACCACGGCGCCACCCACGACAAGCACGGCAGCGGCGGCAGCCCAGATCATTACCTGTATGCGCCGCGACGGCCCGGACGGCGGCCGCGCGACCGTGGAGCCAATGGGTTGACGCCATCCCGACTGCAGCGCGTCGCCCAACTCGGCTTCGAATTCGGGGCGAACAGATGCCTCACCACCGACGTGTTCATCGATCCAATGCTCACGCATCACGAACCTCCTGGTTCCTCAAACGGCGTGTGGCGCGCGCCAACAGCGACTCGGCTGCACGGGTGCTCACACCGATCTCTCTTCCCACCTGTGCAACGGACAGGTCGTCGACATACCGCAACACCAACGCTGTGCGCTCACGCTCGGGTAAGGAGGCAAGCATTGACGGCACATAGTGCTCGTCGGCGGGCGGTGACGCTGCCACAAGGCGGAGCCGCCGATCCTCGCGCTGTGCGGAGCGCAGACGGTCGAGGTGACGGTGCCGTACAGACACGATCAGGTAGCCGACCGACAGGTCGCGTAGACCGTCGTCGCGAGCCTTCGACATCGCTGCGAGATACACATCCTGCACGACGTCCTCGGCCAACGCACGATCGCTGCCGCACAGCATGGCCGCGTAGCGAAAGACCTCGGAGAGCGTCGCGCGGTAGCAGGCCATGAAGCCCTGCTCGCTGCTGACGTCCCAGATCTGCGTGCTCATCACATGTCCAACGCCGCGGCGCTCGCGAAACCCGTCGCGGCGGTGCAACTCAGTTGTACACCGTTGACGCGACCTGACACAACGCCGCGAGCATGGCAGGCTCCGGAGATGCTTCTGCGGACTAGAGGAGCGGGCGCCTCACTACTCTTGACCCTCTGCTTCAGCGCGGGCGTCGTCCAAGCGCTGCCGTCGAGGCCGGTGGTTGCGGCGCAATGCGCGACACCGGCGATGGGTGAGTCGCCTGCGCTGGCAACGACTCATGCCGGCTTCGTCGCCGTCGCACCCCAGCGACTCGCCGACACGCGCAGCGCGCTGGGTGCCCCGCTTGGGCCGCTGGCCGCGCACTGTGTCCTGCGCGTCAGCCTCGACACGGCGACAACTCCGGTGGGGGCGATCGCAGCCGTGCTGACCGTGACCTCGGCCGAGGCGCCGCGCTCGACGTACGTCACGGTCTATCCCTGCGGCAACCTGTTGCCGTCGGTGTCGCACCTCAACCCACGGCCTGGCGACCCTGTGCCCGGGCTGGTGATCGTGCCGGTGGACGCCACTCGCGAGGCGTGTATCTACGTGGACGACGAGACGCAGATCATCGTCGATGTGACCGGTTGGTACGCGCCCTCGGGTGCTGTCTTGCACGAGATGAAGCCGACGCGAGTGCTGGATACCCGCACGGCACCACGCCCCGCCGGACTTCCAAGGGGCCGCCCCGCCGATGGCGCAGTCGTACGACTTCCGCTTGCGGGTGTGGTGTTGCCACCCGAGGCACGGGCAGTGACGGCGGTGGTGACCATGACCAATGCAACGCAGTCGACGTTCGCGACCGCTTCTCCCTGCGGCTCTGTCCCTCCCACCTCCACCGTCAACACTCTCGCCGGTGTAGACCGCGGTGCGCCGGCGATGGTGGGTCTCGACAGCGCAGGCGCGCTCTGTGTCTTCGTGGAGCGCAGCTCGGATCTCGTCGTCGATATCACCGGTTGGTTTGGCGACGACGGCACAACCTCGTCGCTGCCGCTGGAGACGCCGGGTAGTCCGTTGCGCGACATCGTGGCTCGCCGTCTGGCTGACAGCCGCAACGGCATCGGTGGGTGGTCGACTCCGTTTGCCAGCGGTGAGGTCCGGTCGTTGTCGCTGCTCAACGATGTTGCCGTCGGGGTGACGGCGGTGCAGCTGGAAGTGATCGCCACCGATGCGACCAGTTCGGGCTTCCTGACCGCATATCCGTGCGGCACCGCGACGCCGAACGCGTCAGTCGTCAACTTCCGTGCTGGTTCGCTGGTAGCGGAGTCGTCGATGGTGACTGTCGGTCTCGGCGCTGGCGGCCGCGTCTGCATTGCCTCTTACGGCAGCGCCCACGTGATTGTCGACCTGATTGCCGTGCACGGGACGACCTCGGGTCTACGCGCGCTGGCCGCAAGCCCCGGTCTCGACCGGTTACCGATGCCCGGCCAACCCGATCACACGGTCCATTGCCCTGCAGGGGGTGGGCCGGTTCGCATCGTTGCGATGGCGTCGCCGGGTGCGACCGTGTCGGTTGCCGGCGGAGCGCCCGCTCCAGTGGTCGATACAACAGTGACGATGGCGGTCGACGCCGTTGCAACCATCGACTCGTCCGGGCCCTCGGGCACCGAACACGCCTTCCTCCGTTGCCTTCCCGCCGACTTTCCAACACTCATCGCTACGGGTGTGTCGCCGACACCCGGGTGGTACCGCGCCACCTCGATGACACCAACCCCGTTCGCCTTCATCCTCGATGAGTTCGGCGTGCCGGTCTGGTACAAGCGGACCCCGTATCCGGTGATCGGTTTGTATGCCGACGGGCCGAACGGTGTTGCGTGGCGGAAGTGGACCGGCGGCGGCTTTCCCGTCGAGGCGGCGAAGCTGGGCGTCGAGCGTCACGCCCTGGATGGCTCGCTCACCGGCACCGTCACGCTGCCGACCGAGGCAGTTGACTGGCACGAGTATCGGCGGCTTCCCAACGGCAATCGATTGGTCGTGGTGTACTCGCGTGAGGCTCTGCCGCCTGGTGAAACGCGTTCATGCAATGACCCCAGCTCCCCGCCGGTGCCGGTCGCGGCCACCGTGCTCGTCAATGGTGACATCGTCGAGCTCGATCCCGCCGGAACGGAGATCTGGCGTTGGCACAGCAGCGAACACGTCGCCGATTCGGAAAACACCATGCCCCAGTGTTTCGACCTCGACCCGGGTCCGGGCGTTGAGTGGGGGCTGGACTTGGAACACATCAACGCCATCGATGTGTTCCCCGACGGTGACTTGCTGGTGACGGCGCGGCACCTCAACGCAGTGTTGCGCGTTGATCGCAACAGCGGCGCGGTCGAGTGGAAATTGGGCGGCGCGCCACCGAAAGAAGGGCTCGGCTTGACCATTCTCGATGACCCCCGTGGCGGTCCGGTGGCGCCTCATGACGGACGAGTGCTGCCCAATGGCAACATCACCATGCACGACAATCGGACAGGTGCCGCGCAGTCGTCGTCGCGGGCGGTCGAGTATTCGTTGCAGGGCTCGACGGCAACGCTGGTGTGGAGCCATGCGGCGACGTTCTCCGCGGGAACCTTGGGCAGCACCCGCCGCCTCGACGACGGGTCGACGATCATTGGGTGGGGCACCGGGCAGGCACCGTGGTTCGAGCAAGTGCTCGCCGACGGATCGCCCGCTCTCACGATCGGGCTATCAGGCGGTGTCAACATCTACCGCGCGGAGCCGTCTGTGGCCGCAGAATTCGACCGAGCGCTACTGCGCGCCATGGCTGGCGGTCCCGCCGCCCAGCCTGCCCCGAACAGCTAGTTCGCGTGGTCGTAGGTGGTGTCGTCTGGCAGCAGGGCTTCATAGCTGCGGCCGGTGTGCTGCAACCACCAGCGCTGTGATTTCTTCAGCTTCAACACCATCGGCATGAACTTGCGGTCCTCGTCGAGCATCCGCTGGGCGGTCTCGCGTTGCAAACTGGTTCCCAGCCGGCGGTTGATGGTTGCCATTGCAGGGTCGACCCAACCGTCGAGGCCGCCCTCCTTCAACATGTTGGAGACCATGTCGGCGAGCGCCCCTTCGGCTGTGGTGTACCGCTGAATGATCTTGGTCAACTCGTGCTTCAGGTACGGCCGCAGCACCAACGGGTACTCCTGGAGAAACGCGTGCGCGTCGTAGGTCATGTCCTTGCCGTTGGGGGTGAGCGTGAACGGCGAGGTGAAGTCGAGCTGCGTTGCCGTCTCGCCGTCCCACAACCAGTTCGCCAACTGCACGTCGAAACCAACGGTTGGCCGGCACACCCGCCCGGCGGCGTCGACGATTGCATCGAGCAGCGGATGCGAGTCGGCGGGGGTCGTAGTGCGCAGCACATTGCTGCCCAGCTGGGACGTGTCGGCAATCGGCTGACGGTGATAAACGACCGCTTTACCGTCGGAGCGACGAAGGGTCAACAGCTCGGTGGGCCACACGCCAACGTCGGCGGCGCGCAGCGTGTCGAAGAACCCGTTACAGACGTCGACATAGCGCTGCGCTTCCCGCGGAGTACGAAACGGAGGTACGCGCTTGAGCGCGAACACTGGCTGCGTTTGCGGCCACGCCAGCACGATGCTGATCTCGCCGTGCCCGAGCAGGCGAAGGCTGTTGATGCCCTCGCCGCGGATCGCTGCCGCGATGGCTGCCTCAACTTCTTCAAGATCCTTCACCGGCTCGGAAAGTTCGCTCACGGCCCGAGAGTAGTGGTGAGGGCGATCAGTAGTGGCGAAGCTCGATGATCATGCCGTCCGGATCGCGCACGTATAACGACCGTCCGTTGCCTCGCGCGCCGTACCGGGTTGCCGGCCCCTCCACCACGTCGAACAGCCCCGACGCAGCGAGCACGTCGAGGTCGAGTTCATCGATGACAAGGCAGAAGTGGTCCACCGAATCACCGTGGTGTGCGTC
>JANLPB010000026.1:0-2633 GCA_031366885.1 Ilumatobacteraceae bacterium | reverse complement strand
GGCAGTCACCTCACCGGCCCGCACCAGCGCCGCCAACCCCAGCCCGTCGAACCCCACGTACTCGTCAAACCGCACGCTTCGAGCGTACGTGTCGCGCCCCTGACCGGATCTCACCGTGGTCAATCCGCGACACGAACGCAAGAAGCGGGGGGCAGGGGTGAGCTGTCGGTAGGCTCCCGACACGTTCCCTTCACTCGCAGGAGCGTGTGCCATGCCCGTCACAGTTGTCGTTGGTGCCCAATGGGGCGACGAAGGCAAGGCCAAGGTCATCGACCTGCTGGCCGCTGAACACACCCACGTCGTTCGATATCAGGGTGGCCACAACGCCGGGCACACGGTGGTCGTCGGCAGCGAGCGTTACGCGCTGCAACTGATCCCCAGTGGCGTGCTCTACCCGCACATCATCCCGGTCATCGGCAACGGCGTGGTGGTGGACTTGCCGACGCTGTTCAAAGAGATCGACACGCTGCAGAGCCGCGACATCGACTGCTCGAAGTTGAAGGTCAGCAGCCAGTGCCACCTGATCTTCCCGTGGCACCAGTCGCTCGACGCGCTGTACGAACAAGGCCGCGGCGACGATCGCATCGGCACCACGCTGAAGGGCATCGGGCCGGCGTACGCCGACAAGGCGCGGCGCATCGGAATCCGCGCCGGCGAGGTGCTCGATCCCGCGGCATTCGCACACTCGGTGAAGGTGCAGACCGTGGCGCACAACAGCGAGATCACAGCGCTGGGCGGCGAGGCACTGGACGTCGACGCGGTCGTGGCGCAGTTCAGCGAGCTCGGCGTACGCCTCGCGCCCTACGTCTGCGACACCGTCGAGATGCTGCACGAGTCGCTCGACCGCGATGACGCTTTGCTGCTGGAGGGTGCGCAGGCGACGTTCCTCGACCTCGATCACGGCACCTACCCGTTCGTCACCTCGTCGAACCCGACAGCGGGCGGCGCCTGTGTAGGCACCGGCATCGGGCCGCGCTACCTCGACCGCATCGTGGGCATCACCAAGGCGTACTGCACACGCGTGGGCAGCGGCCCCTTCCCCACCGAACTGCTGGACGAATTGGGCGACAAGCTGGTGGAGATCGGTCGCGAGTTCGGCACCGTCACCGGCCGTCGCCGGCGCTGCGGCTGGCTGGACGTGGTGATGCTGCGAAAGGCGGTGCGCATCAACAGTTTCACCGAGCTGGCGCTGACCAAGCTGGATGTTCTCGACACGTTCGATGAAATCAAGGTGTGCACCGAATACGACGCCGACGGCCAGCCGATCTACGCCGTGCTGCCTGGGTGGCTGACGGATATCAGCGCGGTCAACACGCTGGAAGGTTTGCCCGACAAGGCGAAGGCATTGGTGGACTTAGTGGAGAAGGAAGTCGGCGTGCCGATTCGTATTGTCGGCACCGGCGCCGAGCGGCACAGCTACGTGGTCTGGCAATGATTCCCCGCTACACGATGCCCGAGATGGCCAACGTCTTCAGTGACGTAGCCCGTTTCGATCGCTACCTCGAGATCGAGCTGTTGGCCACCGAGGCACACGTCGCGCTGGGTGTAGTACCCGCCGCCGATGCGGCTGTGTGCCGGGCCAATGCACCGGTCGTCGACGAGGCATTCGTGCAGGCAGTCAGCGACCGCGAAGCCGTGACCGACCACGACGTCGCCGCCTTCGTAGATGTCGTGCAGGCAGCGATCGGTACGCCTGCCGGTGCGTGGATTCACTACGGACTCACCAGCAGCGACGTCGTTGACACCGCGTGGTGCTGGATGATGCGAGACGCGTGCGACCAGCTACTCGCGGCTGCCAACGAGCTGCTGCGCACACTGGTCCACATGGCCCGCGAACACCGCGAGACCGTGATGATCGGCCGTACGCACGGCATCCACGCCGAGCCCACGACGTTCGGAGCGAAGATCGCGCTGTGGGCACTACAGGTCGACCGCGACCGCACACGACTACGCGCGGCCCGCGAGTCGGTCGCTGTCTGCAAGCTCAGCGGCGCAGTGGGCACCTACAGCAACATCGACCCTGCGATCGAACACCACGTCGCCGACGCGCTCGGGCTGACGGCAGTGCCCGCGACGCAGGTCATCGCCCGCGACCGCCACGCCGAGTTCCTCTACGCCTGCGCAACCGTCGGCGCGACGATGGAGCTGATTGCCGTCGAACTGCGGCACCTTCAGCGCACGGAAGTGCGTGAAGTGCAGGAGGGTTTCAAGCCGGGACAGAAGGGCTCCAGCGCGATGCCGCACAAGCGCAACCCCATCGCGGCCGAGACCATCACGGGCCTGTCACGCGTGCTGCGCGGCAACCTGCAAGCCGGCCTACAAGACGTCGCCTTGTGGCACGAACGCGATATCTCGCACAGCTCCGTCGAGCGCATCGTGCTGCCCGACAGCGCCATGTTGGCGTACTACGTGATGCGCCGGATGAACCGACTGTTGCAGGGCCTGCAGGTGTTCCCCGCCCGCATGCAGGCGAATCTCGATGCCAGTTTCGGTTTGGTGTTCAGTCAGCCTGTGCTGCTGGGGCTTGTTCAGGCCGGCCTGACCCGCGACGAGGCCTACCGAATCGTGCAAGAGAATGCTGGTCGCGCGTGGGATGAGAGCCGCTCGTTTCGCGAGCTGCTCGACGCCGACCC
>JANLPB010000013.1:0-1589 GCA_031366885.1 Ilumatobacteraceae bacterium | reverse complement strand
CCGAACGCCGGCGGGCTGTCGGGGCTGACGACGGCGGTCCCGGCGGTCATGGTCATCGCCAACCCACCCTTCGCCTTTTCGACATGGTACGCCCGGTAGCGGTCCTTGGGCATCCCGTCCTCGCTGTACGCCGGCTCGTGTGAGGTGCTGAGCACGCGGTTTTTGAGTCGCAGGTGCTTCAGCTGGAACGGCTGCAGCAGCGGGTCGAGCGATTGATCGTTCATCCGTCGTACTCGTGCTCGTTGAGGCCTGGCACTGGAGTGTGGTAGTCGGCGTGCTCGGCCATCCACCAGGCGGCCGTCGTGTGTAAGCCGGTGGGTTGAGCAAGAGGGCCGGCGCACACGCTGAGGAACTGGGGACGGGCCTGCGTCCGCCAGAACAACGAGGAACCGCACCGTTGGCAGAAGCCGTAGGCGACGGTCGGTTCGGGCGAGTACCACGTGAGCGTGTCGCCGGTGATGGTGACGTCGGTGGCCAGCGCTCGCGTGGCAGCCATGTGGTGGCCGGTGAACTGGCGGCAACGGTTGCAGTGGCAGTTCCACACCTCGCGGACCTCGCCAGCAATTTCATACGTGACGCCGCCGCACATACAACGACCTATGAATTTGTCGATCATCTCAGTACCACTGGTCCGTCATCGCAGCCTTGCGGCGATCTACGAACTCGCGCAGCGCGGTATCAACCGCGTCGTCCATCGGCGGCAGTTCATATTCGGCCAGGGTGTGGCGAACGTTGGCCGCGGCTCGCTGCTCGGCGGTGCTCTCGCCCGCATCACGCCATTGCTCGAAGGACGAGTTGTCGCTGAGCGCGGGTTCGTAGAAGGCCGTCTCGTAGTGACGAAGCGTGTGCTGTGAACCGAAGAAGTGCTTCCCCGGGCCAACCTCAGCGAAGCCGTCGAGGGCAAACTGATCGTCGTCGAGATCGATGCCCTTCAGGTACGTGTGCGCGGAACCGCACAAGTCGAGATCCATCATGAACTTTTCGTAGCCCATAGCCAGGCCGCCTTCCAACCACCCGGCGGAGTGAAGGATGAAGTTGGCACCGCACAGCAGCGCCGACAGCATGCTCACGGCGGACTCTTGCATTGCTTGCCCGTCGGGCACCTTCGAGGACGTGAACGCGCCAGAGCAGCGCAACGGCAGCCCGACGCGACGCGCGAGTTGCCCAACGACGAGCGAGCCCAGCGCGGGTTCGGGTGTGCCAAACGTGGGGCTGCCGCTGCGCAGCGCCATGGAGGACAGAAAGTTGCCGTAGATCACCGGCGCACCTGGCCGGATCAACTGGGTGAGTGCCACGCCCACCATCGTCTCCGCATGCGCCTGGGCCACGGCACCGGCGGTGGTGACCGGCCCCATCGCACCGCCGAGGATGAATGGAACGACGACCGCCGCCTGATTGGCGGCGGCGTACGTTTTCAACGCTCCGGTCATGGTGGCGTCCCACACCAGCGGGGAGTTGACGTTGACATTGCCGAGGATGGCGCAGTTCTTGTCGATGAAGTCAGCGCCGAACGCGATGCGTGCCATCTCAATGCTGTCGGCGGCGCGCTCCGGCGCGGTGACCGACCCCATGAACGCCTTGTCGCTGTA
>JANLPB010000376.1:0-8791 GCA_031366885.1 Ilumatobacteraceae bacterium | reverse complement strand
TTTGGAATGGCGAAAGAGCTTTGTGGGTCAGCGCTTCGCGCGCGTCGATTTCTTCCGCGGTGTCAACGGCGGGAGCTGTCTCGTCAGTCAAGTCGGATCCTCGGATCAAGAAAGGCGTACGTCACGTCGGCGATGAGATTGAACAGCAGGATGGAGGTGACGATGATCACCATGTACGGCATCAGTTGCGGAAAATCGCCCTTGCCGGAAGCGTTGATGAAGAATACGCCCATGCCCGGGTAGTTGAAGATCTTCTCGGTGATGATGAGGCCGCCGATGAGGGCTCCGATGTCGAGGGCAAGCACGGTCACGATCGGGATCATCGCGTTTCGCACCCCATGGCGAAACAACACGGTGCGCTCGGACAATCCCTTCGCCCGCGCCGTGCGAACGAAGTCGGAGGACTTCACGTCCAACAGCGAGGCGCGCATGTAGCGGCTGTAGCCGGCGACGGTCTGAATGACGACTACCGACACCGGCAAGATGAGGTGCTTGATCATCAGTACCAGGTTGAAGCCCTCGTGGCCCGGCGGGTACACACCGCCGACTGGCAGCCAGCCGAGCTTGACGGCGAAGATCAACTGCAGCACGACGGCCGAGACGAACGGCGGCACCGCTCCGGCGAAGAACGCCGTCGTATTCGCGCTGGTGTCGAACCAGCTACCGGGCTTGCGGGCAGCAAGGATGCCAATACCGAGACCCATCGGAATACCGATCAGCGAGGCGATGCCTGCCAGACGCAACGTATTGAAGATGGAGTACCGCAACGGCGGCCACACCTCGGCGCGACCCTTGATGCTGCGCGGCCACTGATCTGGCCCTTGCATGAACTGCCACAACCAACGGAAGTAGCCACGCACGTAGCCCCACGCGCCTTCGTACAAACCATTGATGTCCTTGTACTGCTGCACCTTCGCCTCGGTGGCCCGCGGGTTCGCTCGCAGGTACGACGCCTCTGGGTTGAAGCCGATCCGAATGGCGATGTAGACGAGGAACGTCACAATCACGATCGTCGGCACGACCCACAGCAATCGCCGGACGATGAATCTGAGCAAAACGCAGCCCCCTACAAGAGTCTCTCTACAATAAAGGAAACAGGGCCGGTCCCGAAGGACCGACCCTGTTTGAGTATGTGTGGTGAAGAAATTCGACGAGGTCAGAGGACCTCGACGACTGCTTCCCCGTCAAGCATCTCCGACGGCACGAAGGTCTGGTCGTTGGTGGTGTCGTACGTACCCGGCAGCACCGGGAACGCAATCAGCCACACGTACCACGACGAGTTCGAGCACTCGGTGATGGGGTTCGGGCAGGCGGCATCGGGGAACTGCTCGGCGCCGATGACGATCTGGCCGTCACCGTCAACGTCAGTCCACTGGTACCAGTCATTGATTGCCCGGTAGTTGGCAAGCTCGCCGTATGCGTTGGCCAGGCGGTCGGTACGGATGGCACCGACGTTCGGGAACTGCAACAGCGGCAACATGATGTGGTCGTCGGCCATGAACTGAATTGCCGACTTGACCTCTTCGATGCGCTTGGTCTCGTCGAGCTCGGCGTCAGCGGCGATCAGCTGAGCCGTTGCCTCTTCGTTGCACCAGCCGTTGCTGTTCTGACCCTTGAACTGATTCTCCTCAGTCGGGATCTGGTCGCAGCCCCACGTACGCAGGTATGCGGGGTCCGGTGCCACCGTGTTGATGAACATCGCCATGTCGTAGTCCAACGACGGGAGGCGGGTTTCAAACACGCACGGGAGGGCTTCACAGTTGTCGGCCTTCACGTTGAAGCCAGCCTCGGCGAGCTTCGGGATCAGGAATTCCTGTGTGCTCTCACGGCGGGTGTTGCCGGTGTTGATCATCCAACGGATCTCGGGGACCTTGCCGTCCTTGTCGGCCCACATGCCACTGGCATCCTTCGTCCACCCAGCGTCGGTCAGCACTTTTTCGGCGCCGGCCGGGTCGTAGGTGTCCTTGAATGCGTCGTCGCAGTACGGCCCGGGAGCGATGGGGCCACAGTTCAGCAAGGGCGTACCCTGGGCGAACGGTGCGTAGATCTGCTGGTAGATGGCGTCGCGGTCAATCGACTTGCTGAATGCCTCGCGGAAGACCGGGTCGGCGAACGGACCCTTGTATGACTGGAAGTAGAAGCCTTCGAAGGCGCCACTGAGAGCCGTGTCGTAGTCCACGTTCGGGTCGGCCAGTTCCTGGTCGATGCCGGTGTAGGCCTGCGGGAAGATGAAGTCGACGGAGCCAGCCTTGAGGGCAGTGGGGCCATCTTCGGCCGGGACGACGACGATGCGCTTGACGCCGGGAACCAACTTGCCGGTGTAACCCGGGTTCGGAACCAGCACGAGCTGCTCTGCAGTCCACGAATCGATCTGCCACTCACGACCGGAGAACGGGATTCCACCGTCGAATGCCTCCGACACGTCGTTGCAGTCATCGAACGCCGCTGCCTTCAAGAGGCCGCTGAAGAGGCCCTTCCACGGTGCGTACTTCGACTTGTAGGTGGTGACGATCTCCTTGGGCGAGGAGCCTTCCTCAACGGAGATGATCTGGTCGTAACCGGTGGTGCTCAACGAACCAGGGGTGTTCATGGTTGCGTCGAGTGTGCACTGGAAGTCGGCGACGGTGATGTCCGAGCCGTCTTCCCACACTGCGGTGTCGGACAGGGTGTAGGTGATCTTCATCGCCGGCTTGTCCTCGGCGACTGCGGTATCGGTGGTATCGGTGCCTGCGGTCGTCTCGGTGACGCCGGCAGTGGTCTCGGTGACGCCTGCGGTTGTCTCTGGGGCTGCCTCGGTCGTCGTGCTCGCCTTGTCGTCGCCGCATGCTGCGGCAACGAGAGCAAGACCGACTGCGAGTGCAACAAACTTGCTGCGCTTCGTGGTCCTCACGTGGATGGTCCTCCTGGGTAACGGAGGGAAGGAACTGCGACACCGGGGTGCCGCCAAAACTCGTATTGTCCTCCCCGATCAATACGGGCGTTGGAAAGCTACCACGCCCCATTACCGGGCGGTAGCCACCCCGTTCCAACTTGTACGAAAAGTTGGTGCAAACATTCCACCAGTGTTTCGGGGTCAGACGCCGAGTTTGCAGATGCGCGAAAACTCGTCGGCGTCGAGGCTGGCACCGCCGACGAGCGCACCGTCGATGTCGGGCTGTGCCATCAGCTCAGCGATGTTGGCGCCCTTGACGCTGCCGCCGTACTGAATCCGCACGGCCTGGGCTGCGTCGTCGCCCCAGCCCTCGGCCACGTACGCACGAATTGCGCCACAAACATCCTGAGCGTCGTCACTGGTGGCAGTGCGGCCAGTGCCGATTGCCCAGATCGGTTCGTACGCGATGACCAGCGCTGCGACCTGAGCCGGCTGGCGGCCGGCAAGACCGGCGCGCACCTGACCAAGCACCTTGGTCTGCGTCTCCCCCGCCTCGCGCTCCTCCAGCGTCTCGCCGCAGCAAAAGATCGGCGTCATCCCGTGCTGTTGAATGGCCGCGACCTTCTTGTTCACCATGTCATCGGTCTCGCCGAAGATTTCGCGCCGCTCGCTGTGACCGGCGATGACGTACTGAACACCCAACTTGGCGAGGAACACTGGCGAGACCTCACCCGTGTAGGCACCCTTTTCCTCGAAGTGACAGTGCTGCGCGCCGAGAGCGTACCCCAGCTTGTCGCTATCAATCACGGTCTGAACGCTGCGGATGTCGGTGAACGGTGGGTGGATACTGACGTCAGTTGCCTCGAGCTCGTCCTTGCCGACCAGATAGGCCAACTTCTGGATCGTTTGAATGGCCTCGAAGTGGTTGTGGTTCATCTTCCAGTTGCCCGAGATGAGTGGCTTGCGAGTCATGCGTTGGGTGCCCCTCTGAGTGCCGCGAGGCCGGGCAGGTCGCCCAGCTCGAGGAGTTCCAGCGACGCGCCGCCGCCGGTGCTGACGTGATCAACCTCGTCGTCGAGATGGAACTGGGCGAGTGCGGCAGCACTGTCCCCACCGCCGACAACGGTGAAGGCCTTGGTGTCGGCCATCGCCTGGGCGATGGTGCGAGTGCCATTTTCGAAGCGCTCGTCCTCGAACATGCCCATCGGACCGTTCCAGAACACGGTACGCGCATCCATGATCACATCGCTGAACGCGGCCGCGGTGCCCGGGCCGATATCGAAGCCCTTCGCCCCGTCAGGAAGACGAATTCCGAACGTGGCGTAGTTCCCCCCGGCGTCGACACCGGTGAGGTCTTCGGGGAGGTGGATCGTCTTGCCGCTGGACTTCGACAGTTCGAGGAGGCGGCTGCAGGTGTCGACCTGGTCGGGCTCCCACAGGCTGGCGCCGATTGGGTAGCCCTGCGCGGCGAGGAACGTGAAACACATCGCACCGCCGATGACCAACGAGTCCACCGTGTTCAGGAGCGCCTCGACAACGCCCAACTTGTCGCTGATCTTGCTCCCGCCGAGAACAGCCACGAATGGGTGCTTCGGATGGTCGCGTAGGCCGAGCAGAACATCGACCTCCTTCTCCAACAGTAAGCCCATCGCCGACGGCAACGTTGCGGGCGGGCCCACGATGCTGGCGTGCGCGCGGTGGCACGCACCGAATGCGTCATCGACATACATGTCGATGCCGTCAACCAGCTGAGCGACGAACGCAGCATCGTTGCCCTCCTCGCCCGGGTCGAAGCGCAGATTCTCCAGCAGCTCGACGCCTGGCGCCAGCTCGCCCAGTCGCGCGCGGACCGCGTCCATGGAGTACTTCGGATTCGGCTGACCCTTCGGCCGACCGAGGTGTGAGGCGGTGACGACAGTGGCGCCGCGCTCGAGCAACCAGTTGATGGTGGGCAGCGCTGCGCGAATGCGGAAATCGTCGGTGATCTCTCCGTTCTCCATCGGAACGTTGAAATCGGTGCGAACCAGGACGCGCTTGCCGCTGACGTCGCCCAAGTCAGCGAGCGTGGGAATGCGGCCGGGCACTGCTACTTCTTCGACGCTGACTTGGACTTGGACCGCTTGGCGACCTTCGACCCGGCGTACAGCGTGGTGTCGATGAGGCGGTTGCTGTAACCCCACTCGTTGTCGTACCACGACAGCACCTTGACAAGCTTGCCCATGCTCATCGTCAGACCCGCATCGAAGATGCTGCTGTGCGGGTCGCCCTGGATGTCGCTGGACACAATGGGGTCTTCGGTGTAGCGCAGGATGCCCTTCAGTGGACCCGAGGCCGCGGCCTTCTTGTACACGGCGTTGATCTGCTCGACGCTGGCTGCGGTCTTCAGGGTTGCGGTGAAGTCGACGATTGAACCGGTGGGAACTGGCACGCGCAGCGAGGTGCCGTCGAGCTTGCCCTTCATCGAGGTGAGTACCAGGCTGGTGGCGCGGGCGGCGCCCGTACCGGTGGGCACGATGTTGATGGCGGCGCCACGTGCGCGGCGCAGGTCTTTGTGCGGCCCGTCGACGAGCTGCTGATCGCCGGTGTACGCGTGCACTGTCTGCATCAGGCCCTGCTCGATACCGAAGGCATCGTCGAGCACCTTCACCAACGGCACGAAGCAGTTGGTGGTGCAGCTCGCATTGGAGATGACCTTCTGCGTGGCGAAGTCGAAATCCTTGTGGTTCACGCCGTAGACGAACGTGGCATCGGCGGCGTCGCACGGGGCGGAGACGATGACCAATGGGGCGCCGGCCTCGAGGTGATAGGCAGCCGTGGCGCGGGTGGTGAAGAAACCCGTGCTCTCGATGACCACATCGACACCGAGCTCGCCCCAGGGCAGGTTCTTCGGGTCGCGTTCGCTGAGCACCCGCAGTTCATCACCGTCGACGCTGATTCCGTTCTTGGTGGCCTTGATGGTGTTGGGCAGCGTGCCCAACACCGAGTCGTACTTCAGGAGGTGCGCCATCTGGTCGAGCGACCCGAGGTCGTTCACAGCGACGAAGTCGATGTCAGCCCCGCGCTGCTTGGCAGCCCGGAAGAAGTTGCGCCCGATACGCCCGAAACCATTGATGCCGACGCGAACCGTCATGGTTGCGTCTCCTTTCACGAGAGGAAATTTCGTGGGGAGCTTACCCAGGCCCGACGACTCAACGAGTGAGATCGCGGTGACCCGTACGCACCGCGTATCCGTGGTCGCGGAGACGTCGTGCCAGCTCCTCGGCCACGGCGACGCTCCGATGACGGCCGCCCGTACAACCGAACGCCACCGTCAGATAGCTCTTGCCTTCCGTCTCGTAGGAAGGAAGTAGCGCCAGCATGAGACCCTCGAACCGATCCAGAAAGTCATTGGCCTGCGCACGTTCGAGAACGAAGTCGCGCACCGCTGGATCGTGACCCGTCAGCGGCCGCAGCGTTTCCTCCCAGTGTGGGTTCGGGAGGAACCGAACGTCCATCACGATGTCGGAGTCGATCGGCAAACCATATTTGAAGCCGAAACTCTCCACCGCGATTTGGAGCCGCTGCCCATCGGTGGCCTCCTCGAACGCGGCCAGCAACTTCGCCTTCAGCTCGTGAACGTTCAGGGAACTGGTGTCGATCACGAGGTCCGCAGCGCTCTTCACCGGCTGCAGCAGCTCTCTTTCCACTTCGATGGCTTCCACCAGCCCGGGCGCCTCTCCGTCGAGAGGGTGCTTGCGGCGGGTCGCGTCGTAACGCTTGACGAGCACGTCACTACTGGCATCGAGAAACAGCATTCGCACTCGGTGGCCGCTGGCGCGCAGTGCGGCAACCTTTGGCAGCAGTTCCACGTGCTGACGGCCGGCCACAAGGGCCAGCCGATCGATGTCGCTGCCCGGCTTGCTCACCAGTTCGACGATGGTGTCAACGAGCGAGGTGGGCAGATTGTCGATGACATACCAACCGACATCTTCCAGCACCGCAGCTGCGCCGGAACGTCCTGCGCCGGACATGCCGGTGATGAGCAGGATGTCGGCCATCAGCCGATGGTAGGCGCTGAGACCTTGCGAGTACGGAGATACAACAGACGCGGGATCGTCGACGCCGCGAGATACTCCTCCGCCTTCGCCAGGAAACCAGCGGGTGGGGCCGGCTCTTCCATTCGCTCAAGCAGCAGCCCGTGGTCGGACAGCGCGTTGATGTACCGACTGAGGGGACGGTGGATGAACGGAATGAATACGTCTTTCTCCACCTCCTCGATGGTCTCGTCCTCGATCAGGTATGGCCCGATACGCCAATACTGCTCTGGCGGGTCGAGGAACTGGTCATCGATCCAACCGCTGTTCGGGGTCTGCAGCAGCGGGTGGTTGAGAAACAAGCACAAGCGACCGCCGGGTTGCAACACCCGGGCCACTTCGGCAATCGCGCTATCGACTTCGCGGATGTGCTCGAAGACGAGGCACGCAATCACGGCGTCGAACGTGGCGTCGGGGAAGGGCAGCTGGGCAGCGCCGGCGCGCGCAAACACTCCCCCGCCACGCTGGTTGGCGACCGAGACACAGTTCCATGTGGGGTCGATGCCGACGACTTCCGCACCGAGCTTCGCGGCCAACCGGCTGACCTGGCCATCGCCGCAGCCGACGTCGAGTACCCGTTGCGCACCGGCAAGTTCGCGAGCCGCGAGCGGCAGGATTTGCTCCTCGTACTCCGGGTCGGCGCCAGCTGTGAAGCCGTCGATCCACCATTCCGCATGCGTTTCCCACAGGTCGTTGCTCACGCCGCAATCGTACGGGTGCGGTCGTAGAGTGCGGCTCATGCAGTTCTCCGTCTGGCCCTCATACGACCGCTCGTGGAGCGAAACCCTGTCGCTCGCCACGTGGGCCGAGCAGTCGGGCTTTGTCTCGTTCTGGTACGCGGATCACCTCATGTCGCAGGTGGAGGACGGCGAAAGCGGTGATGCCCACGAGTGCTGGACAGTGTTGGCGGCGGTTGGCGCCCTGGTGCCACGGGTGCGGCTGGTGTCGATGGTGTCGCCCGTGACGATCCACCATCCCGTCGTGCTGGCCAAGCGGGCGACGACCACCGATCACATCTCGGGTGGGCGCGCGGTACTCGGGCTTGGCGCTGGGTGGATGGTCGAGGAGCACTCCGCATACGGCTTCGACCTGCCCGAGCCTGGCCCGCGGGTGACACGGTTTGCAGAGGCCATCGAACTGGTGCATCGCCTGTTCCGCGAGGACAGCGTCGATTTCCATGGTGAGTGGTACCGGCTCAGCGAAGCCCCGTTCGGGCCCAAGCCAGTGAACGGGACCCTGCCGGTGCTGGTTGGGACTGGAAGCCCACGCATGATGCGGTTGACGGCCCGCTGGGCGCAGGAGTGGAACACCTGGGGCGACCTGGCGGAAGTCGCTCGCCGCACCGAGCTCTTTCTCGGCGCATGCGAATCGGTCGATCGCGACCCAGCCACGCTTCGCCGCTCTGCGCAGGCGATGATCTTCTACACACCCACCGCTGCGGCTCGCACGGCATTGGAGCCGCACGTCGTGCCCGACCGTTCGCTGATCGGCGGCGCCCAGGAACTCGTCGACCAACTCGCGAAGTACGCGGCGCTGGGGATCGACGAGTTCGCGATCGCAGACTTCACCCTGGGCGACACGCCCGAGCAGCGGCGCGATACCTTCGAGGCCCTTCACGCCGACGTGCTCAGCGCCTTCCGCTAGGCCGAGGGCCGGCGGCTCGGTCGAAGTTGAGCGCGACCCGGGCCGGCCGCGCCCTACTGGCGGATAGGGTCGGCCATGCGGCTTCCCACCGAGAGAGTGGAGACTGCGCATGTCGAAGACCGGCGCCAGGAAGCGGTTTGCGTTCGTACCTGCAACTCCAGCTCCTCACGTCGTTCTCCGCGACGCTCACCTCGAAGCGGAG